>NZ_JBIAUE010000005.1:0-389540 GCF_042892615.1 Streptomyces sp. NPDC001750
GCCGCCCTGCGCGTATCTCACCCAACCAGAACTACCGGACCTGGCGCTCAACTGTCAGGCCGATAGCCCGACATCACTCAATCAAGTTCAGTAGCAGCGGTGAGTGACTTGTGGACCTGGCGGTCGCATTGCGCAGCCTTGGCATGCCTTTCGCCGTGAAGCCATGAAGACACGCTGCTCGCGCGGCCACCCCGATTTCGGAAAAGGTCACGCTGATGTGTTCGCCCTGCCTGGTGGAGGCCTCCAGGCCGTCGAAGGGCTATAGGCGTGCGTCGAGAGGTCGCGCGTAGTGCCCGTGGCGCACGTAATGCACATTGACCTTGAGTCCGTTTCGCTCCCAACGCGTCTCTGACCTGCAGTTTTCTTTAACCGGCTTTTGGCTCTACATGTTTCCGATGACGCGCCATGTGGAGTGCGTGGCGATCCTGGAGCCCGTGAAGTAAGGGCCCCGGCCTGCGGTTTCGTGGTATCCATTGCCTGCTCGACCTGTTTACGCTCGTCCAATAGGTGAAGCATGGGGCTTATCCGCGTACCCGTCTGGTCCGAGGTTTCAGGCGGGCGCGCCGATGGTGGCACACCGCGTGTCCACGCGGGCATCGGGTTGTTGACGCTCGTGCGAAGCTCATCCTGAAGGCCCACCACTTCAGGCGCGTGTCGTTCGAGGCAGCCGTGAGGTCCTGCTGACACGGTTCGTGGCTGCCGGGGGATCGGGCGCCATTCAGGGTCACTGACGCCACTGAGGTCGATGTGATTCAATCCGGCTTCCGACCGAGCGGATCGCGAGGCGCTGTGCGCCTATGACGAGGCGCTCGGGTGGCGTAGCGCTCCCAGACGGTCTTCATCGGGCTGTACGTCTTTCTCGTCTTAGTGGCTGAGGGTGAGCCCGATCCGAGTACGACGCCTCTCGCGCTTCATGGGCCCGCCGGCCAATTGCTCCGTCGGCGGGTTCCCCCGGACCGGGATTCCGCAGCGGGCTTCCGCTTTCCCGGCTCATCAGGGGAGGGGTATCGGGAGAGCCGGTGTGGCGTGTGTCCAGGCCGCGTCGAACTGGCGCAGGGCGGCGGTGTACAGAATGCCAGGCGCCCGGGCATAGAGGCACGGAGAGTTTCTGCCGTGTGCCGACGCACTGTAGAAAGTGAGGTAGGCGGCACGGTCCGTCGCGATCACACGGCAGTTGTTCGGCAGGTTGAAGGTGCGCAGTTCGATTCCGTCCCTCGTCTGTGTCACTTGGGCCAAATAGTCGATGTTGGCTCGGACCTGGTTTCTGAGCAGACCTCGGGTGAAGCCTGGGTCGAACCGAGATACCTCCTGAGAGCGCCGATCGAGCCACGAGTCCTCTCGGGGCTCGGGGTCGGGCAAGAGGATCTGGACGGACTGCGGGGACGGCTCTGCCGACCACAAGGACGAGAAGACCTCCCGAGTGAGCACGTTTCCTCGGCCTGCCAGGACTTTGACCCAGCGTGCTCGTTGCAGGTCGCGAGCGAGGTCCTGTTCGGCGGAGGACTGGTGAAGATAGACGCGCCCGAGCCCGGTCCTCGTGTACTGGGAGCAGGCGGCGACCAGCCACCGCACGGGACGGGCGCCACGCAGCAAGCCGAGGGCGAGGAGGATAGCGCTGGCTGCCAGAGACCCGAGGATCCCTATCAGAAAGTCGTTCATGTGGAGCCCTCTTCCGGTGTCGGGTCGCATACGACGGGGCATCGATTGCGTCAGCAGAGGAAGGGCAGCAGAAGCCGCAGAACATGGGCGGCGTTTCGGGATGCGAGTTCGTGGTGTGCGTGTCCCTTCTCTTCGTCGGCGTTGTCGGAAACGCCTCGGACGACGATCCAGCCGGGGTTCATCTCGTCGTGGATGGAGTTCTCCTGCCAGTACTGGCTCAAGCCGCCCGCTTCCATGTCCACCGCCAGCACCTTCTCGTTGTAGTGCGCGAGGTATCGGCGGATGTCGCTGTCGCGGTCGGCGATGACTGCCTCACCGGAGCCGATCAGCCCCGGATACACCGCGTATTCCTGTGAGGATTGCGAGGCGAGCTGACCGTGGATACGGGCGGGGGTGCCGTACTCGGCGAAGAACGCGTTCACGGCATGCACCACCTGGGCCGGGGCCTGCCGGTGTTCGCCACGCCTGCGGACGTCACCGAGCGGATTGATCTTGCGGTTCTCGTAGTAGACGACCTCGGTCGAGATGATGACGTTTCCGATGCGGGCATGCTCGTCGTGAATACCTCCCCCCACGCCGACGAGAGCCCAGAGCCGAGGCGCGTACTGGCGTCGCAGATTCTCCAAGGCAGCCATGGTCGACCGTTGCCCCTGACTCTGAGTCTGAGTGGCGACGATGCGGAGCGTTGAGTCCGGAGTGGAGTGTTCTCCGCGGTAGAAGTAGAGGCCACCTGGCTCCTTGTGCCGTTCAAGTTTCAACTCGTCGCACAATGCGCGCAGTTCCTCGCTAAGGATGGTGACGATCCCGATGTCCCATGTGCCGCGATCCGTTGGTGCCATGGAGCCGGTCACCGGTGCGCCGATTCGTTCTGCGGGAGGTGTCGCGACGACTCGGGCGTGGTTGCCCACGGCGTTGTTGCTGATGGTGTTGCCATTCCCGTGGGAGCTGATGCCTCGGTTGGTGTTCACGGAGTTCCTCCGTCGCTGGGGCTGTCGGTCCCCGTGGCAGGGTGCGCCGGTGCGCCGACTTGGGCTGCATCGCCTATGGCGTTGTTGCTGATGGTGTTGTTGTCGCCGAAGTTGAAGATCCCGCTATTGATGATCTTGAGTGCTCGATTGTTGAACTCTGACGCGTCCACGTCCTTGGCCAGCAGGAAGTCGCCTGCCGCCCGGAGCAGACGTTGTTCGATCGTCTTCATCCGGCCAAGGATGTCGGTCTTCTCCAATTGCACCCTGGACCACGCCTGGGCCGACTGCTCCCGGATGCTCACGCGACTGCCGATGAGGACGTTGCGTATCGGCGTGGAAGTGAGATCCGGGGGGAGGATGGCGGCCTTGATCAGGGCGCGGAGATACAGGAGGATCCGCCACGAGTGCTGGACTTGCCGGGGGAGAGTAGACAGTTCACGGAAAGCGGCCCATACGACCGCGATGAGGCCGTGCTGGCCGAACTCGGCTGTCCGTTGGAAGGATCTCGGTGTGTGCGCGAGTACGCACGCTGCCGTGGAGATTATCAGGGTCCGTCCCCGTACGCTGACGTGGAGCAGGACGGTCGCGACGTACTCCGCGCCCTCCAGCGGTGTCGTGACCTCGAGGAAATGATGCCCCCTCGATCCTGGCGTGTTGATGATCTCCCGTAGATCCACGTCGGTGAGCTTCTGGGGGAGTAGGGAGCGATCGGTTGCCACGTCGGTCTCGGAGACATAGACGCGGTCCCTGACTTGGGCGGGCAGGCGCACATCGTGGCTGTCGGTGTTCAGCAGGTGGACCGCGTCGCGCAGGTGCTCGACGAGCTCGTGGGCCTGGAACGGGGGTACGGGGTGCTCCCGTTCGTGCAAGGGGGCGTCATCGTCCTCGACAGGACGCAGGAGTTGCACGCTCATGGGTGGATTCCATTGGTAAACGATCTCTCCGGCACCGATGAATGGCGACTCCTCCCCGAAGAGGGTGAACACGGTCAGATCATCGTCGGCTGCACCCTCATCCTGGCTGTGGCGGGGACGGCGATACACGGTGTGCACGTCCCTCTGCTGAACGTCGGCCACCCGCTGCCGGGGGGACAGGCGACCGGGGCGCAGGGTCGGTGCCCGAAGAATCCGGTTGAGCTGCAGTTGACGCAACGCACCGATGGCGAGGCACATGAGCACGACGCTCGCCGCCATGCGAAGGGCCGTGGTGACGTGATCGGGGTGGATGAGTCCGATCACGAGGCCGGTCGTCGCCAGACCGAGGGCGATACCTCCGACGCGTTGTAGCGCCTGCGACTTCTCCGATTTCCTTCGCGGGAGGATCCGTTGGAGACGGCGCCGATGGCGGTACTGCAGTTCCTTGTTGCGGCGTCCGGGCTTTCCGTCGCTCCGGGGCTCGCGGTCACCCCGGTGTATGAGCAAGGTCAGGCGGAGCAGCCACAGGAGGGTGAGGCCGCATGTCACGAGAGCGCTCGCAGGCAGGGCGCCTGCGCATGCCGGTGCGATCACGGACCCCAGCAGCGTGACGCGTAGAACAGCCGTAAGGGCGGCGGCCCGCCACGCGTGGCGCATGACAGGGACTATGTCGAAGCCGTAGGACGGGGCGACCCTGCGGTGCGGCGACGTGCAGACTTTGTCGATCACGAGGTCGCGGAACTGTTCGTCGACGTATGGGCCCGCGCATAAATGGCGCGTTGCAGCAGTGAGTTCGTCGCCGGAAACCTTTGCGGGTGGTACGGGGGGAGTGGCCACGTCCTGCCCTCACCTCCTGGGGTTAAGGTCCAAGTGACCATAAGTGGCGAAGGTGTTCAAGTCAATGTGACCTTTAGGGGTTCTCGTGGATGACTGGCTGAAAGACTCCGATGAGGTGGAGGCCTCGTGGGTGACGGTGGACCTGGCGATTTTCACGCTGCGGGGCGATCGCCTGATGGTGCTCCTGATCGATCGGGGGGTGGAGCCCTTCCTCGGCCGGCCTGCGCTCCCCGGCGGATATGTCCAGAAGGGCGAGACCTTGCGAGAAGGGGCGCTGCGCGAGTTGGGGGAGGAAGCCGGCATCGACGGTGGGCTGTTGCACCTGGAACAGCTAGGTGCCTACGGTGATCCCGGACGGGATCCGCGAGGGCGAGTGGTCACCGTCGCATACCTGGCCCTGGGGCCCAACCTGCCTGTGCCCGTGGGCGGCACCGATGCGGAACGCGCTTACTGGGCACCTGTGGAGGAGCTCGACCGGGACAGGACGAGGCTGGCATTCGATCACTCTGAGATCCTCGCCGAGGCTTTGGAGGAGGTCCGGCGCAAACTCGAATACACCCCTGTCGCCACAGCCTTCTGTGCCTCGGAGTTCACCCTCAGCGAGTTGCGTACGGTCTATGAAGTCGTCTGGGGGCAGTCGTTGGACCCGAGCAACTTTCGACGCAAGGTACTGAGGACCACAGGGTTCGTGGAGGCCACGGGCGAACAGAGGATGCCCTCGACGGGTCGCCCAGCCGCCCTCTACCGCAGAGGGAGTGCATGGGTGTTGAGCCCACCACTCCTGCGCATCGGCGGGCAGTCAGCGTAGTTGGCCAAATTTCGGGGTTCCGGGATCGACGCAGGGATGCGGGGCGGCTCCAGGAAGTGCCGGTGACGGTGTCCTCGCGGCTGTTGTCCTGGGTGTGGACGCCAGCCTTGAGGAACGCCTTCGCCAGCCGCAGCACGCGCTTGTCCTTGACCCGGTCTCGCACTCGGTCCGTCAGGGCCGTGTGGTCGATCGAGTCGAAGCACGCCTTGATGTCCGCGTCCAGGCCCCAGCCGTAGCCGTGGGTGCCGTAGAAGTGGATCTCGGCGATTGCGTCGTGTGCCCGCCGCAGGGGCCAAAAGCCGTAGAAGACCAGCTTGAAATGTCGAGCTTGCGCACCTTCCCACTGCCGCTGAGCTTGGGGATCGCCAACTGCCAGGTCGGTGTCTCGCTGCATCTGGCCCGTGACCACGCCTCGACGGCGGTCAACTGGCGGCTGTTCCTGTCCCGGACCTGGGACCCCGCTTCCCTGAGGCCGATCCGGAGAAGGCCGCACGCTGCACCGCCTGCGGGATTTCGACGATGTCGGTCACGTGGAGAAGTGGCAGCTGGCCCTGGGCATGCTCGATGGGACCCGCTCGTGGGGGATCGAGGTGCCGCTGGCAGTCGCGAAACCGGATACGGCGACGCTGCCGCGTTCCGACACGGACTGCAGGCCCGCGGCCTGAACTACGTGGTGGGAATCTCCACCACGCTGTCGGTCCAGCCCGGCGAGGCGGTGTCGGTGGCCGAGCCGTACTCCGGGACCGGACGCCCGCTGGCGGAGAAGTAGTGCCTCGTCGACGCGCCGACTCGTCGGCGTTCCGGGTGTCGGCCGCGTTCAGCCGACGAGGCTTTCCTGTTCAGTCGACGAGGGTTCCCTGGTGGAAGTACATACGCCAGCCCGTCTCCGTCAGGCGCCAGAGGGAGCTTCGCCGTGCCCGTCGGCCCTGGTTGTCGGCGAAGTACGTCAGGTGGACGATGCCCGGGGCAAGGAGGACTCCCGACATTTCGCTGACCTCGACAGGGGACTCCGGCGACACGGTGTCGCCACTGGTGACCGCGAGGATCGACTCGACGTCCCATCGCCGTCCCGAAGCGCCGAACTCGGTGAACTCCGGGTCCAGAAGCTCCAGGACACGGTCGGGGACCGCGCGTACCGCAGGGTCGAGAAGCCGCAACTCCCCGTCGATGGCCGCTTGAACGAACCGCTCATTCTCATCCGTCATGCGGAAACCCTAGGGGCCGTCGCCCCTTCGGCACCCTCCCTTTCCTCGGCCGGACGACGTGGTCGTACCCTGCAAGTGATCATTCCGTCACCGGACGCAGGAGGCCAGTTGCACCCCTCGGACGTTCCCCCGGCCGGCTACTTCGAGCGCATCGACGAACGGACCTACCGGCCTACCGTGCACGTCGGCGGCGCCTGGCAGTCGGACGAGCAGCACTTCAGCCCGCTCGGCGGGCTGGTCGTCCATGCCATCGAGCGCTTTCTGGCCGCCCGCGGTCGTACGGGGCCGGAACTGCACCTGAGCCGCATCAGCTACGACATCCTCGGCCGCATCGCCCTCGACGACACCGAGATCCACGTCGAGACGATCCGTCCCGGCCGCACCATCGAGCTGGTCGAGGCCACCGTGGTCATCGCGGGGCGGTCCACGGTGCGCGCCCGCGCCTGGCTGCTCGCGGCGGGCGACACCGCCTCCGTCGCCGGGGGCGAGGCCGGGGCGCTGCCCCATCCCGACGGGGTGGAGCCGTGGCCGATGGCCGCGGTCTGGCCCGGCGGGTTCATCGCGTCGCTCGACGTGCGGGCCGTCGACCCGCCGCAGCCCGGCCGGGCCAGGACCTGGGTGTCGACCGGCAGGCCCCTCGTGACCGGTGAGGAGGCGAGTCCGCTGGCGTCCTACGTGGGCCTCGTCGACACCGCCAATGGTGTCGCGGTACGTCAGCCGCCCGGGAAGTGGATGTTCCCGAACGTCGATCTGACCATTCATCTGCATCGCCAACCACGGGGCGGCTGGGTCGGTCTGGACACCTCCGTCGTCTTCGGCGCCGAGGGGCACGGCCTCACCAGTACCGTCCTCCACGACGTCCACGGACCCGTCGGACAGGCCCAGCAGATACTCACCGTGAGGCCGTTGGAAACCCCCTGAGGGATGTGACGCGCGAGGAGGCTCTCCTCTCGGCGGCCCGTCCACGTGCTGCGGGACGCAGCCCTCGCGAGGAGTGGCCTCCGCCACGAGGTGCCGCAGGCGTCGTCGGCGCCCCGCAAGGGACGTTGCCGGCCCGATGAAGAGAGCGGCGGTCGGGTCGCTTCCACGAGCCCGCGCGTTCGAGCCCGAAGCGACCCGACCCGTTCGGAGATCATCTCGTGGGGGTTCTCAGGCCCTCTCCTCGGATTCCCGGACCTCCAGGGTGAGTCGGGCAAGTTCGTCGAAACCGATGCCGTCGAAGTCGCCGATGCCGGTGGCGAGGCGGTTCTTCAGCGGGGCGGTCCAGTGCTCGCCGAGTGCGTCCGGGCCGCCCGCCAGCAGGCCGTTGATCGAACCGGCCGTGGCGCCGTTGGAGTCCGTGTCCCAACCGCCGGACACGGCGCGGCAGACGGCACCCGCGAAGTTCCCGTCCGCGTGGGTGAGAGCGGCTGCCAGCAGAGCGGCATTCGGCAGCACGTGCACCCAGTGGTGGTCGGGGGCGTAGCGGGCGTGCAGTGTGTCGACGACCCGATCGAAGCCGGCCGGGGTGCCGGTGGGCTCGGCCCGCGCGGTCTGGATGCCGAAGCGGATCGCCTGTGCGTAACGGGAGTTCGGCGGGATGTGGGCCAGGGCGGCGGTGAGCGTGTCGTGGACCGTGGTGGGGGTGGGCCCGGCCGCGTGCGCGATGGCCGCCGCCACGAACATCTCGCCGTAGACACCGTTCGCCGTGTGCGACAGCATCGCGTCCCTGCGGGCGAGTTCGGCGGCCCGCGCGGGGTCGCCCGGGTTCGTCCAGCCGAAGACGTCTGCCCTGATCTGCGCGCCGATCCACTCGCGGAACGGATTGCGGTACGTGGCCGTCAGCGGGGGCTCCAGCCCGGCCAGCAGGTTGCGGTAGGCGACGCGTTCCGCGGTGAACGTGCGAGCGGCGGGCAGTTCCTCCAGCCACAGGCGCGCCACGTCCTCCGTGCTGAAGCTGTGGCCGTGCCGCCGGAGCAGCAGGAGGTTGAGAAGCGGGTAGTTGAGGTCGTCGTCCTCCGGCATGCCGTCGATGTTCTCGGCCAGGGAGGTGGGGCGGGACCTGCGGTTCCACGGATGGGCCGCCGCGATCCGTGGATCGAGGCCCCGCTCGGTGAACCAGGTGCGCAGGGGCCAGTTGCCGGTCGATCTGCCGATGGCGCGGATGCCGGGAAGCGGGATCTTCTCCACGGGTTTGCCCAGCAGGCAGCCGACCGCCCTGCCCAGCCAGGCCGCGTGCAGCCGGTCGCGCTCCGTGCGTGCGACGACGGCCCCGCGTGTGCCGCTCTCCCCGCGCGGGGCCGGTCTTGTACGCCGCGGTGTGTCGGGGCCCGGGAGGACGGCGGGCAGCGGGCCGGGTACGGGTTCCGCCGCTGCCAGCGGGGCAGGAAGCCGTGCGAGTTCATCGAGCAGCTCCTCGGCGAGTGCACGCAGTCCGGGTGCGGCGGGCCGGGCGGAGGCGCCGTCCCGGTCGGGCGCCGGACGGCCGCCCGCCGCGACCCAGCGGCGTGCGATTCCGGTCGCGTCCCGGCCGTCCTGTGCGGCCTGGCGCAGCTCGTGCCCGATCAAGTCCTCCGGCTGGAGCCAGGTCAGACGCAGCATCAGGATTCCGTGATCGCCGAGAAGGCCGCCTCGTGGGCGCGGCGCCGTTCGAGGTCGAGCGCGTGCACCTCGCGGGCGACCCGGGCCAGGGACGCCGCGGGGGTGCGCAGATCCAGTCGGCTGGCCCGGGCGACCTCGGTGCTCCATTCGCGGGGCACCGCCTGTTCGCCGCACAGGGCGCCGACGATCGCACCGCTCATCGTGGCGATCGAATCGCAGTCGCGGCCGTAGTTGACCGATCCGAGCACCGTGTGCCGGAAGTCGCCGCCGCCCACCAGCACCATCCCCAGGGCGATGGGGAGTTCCTCGATGGAGTGCAGCCGAGAGGGGCGACGGGCCCCCAGCGACGGCCTGCGGTACTCCGGACCGACCGTGTCGAAGGGGGCCACCGCCCGCCTCAGCGGTACCAGGGCATCCTCGAAGTCGTCGTACCGGACAGCGACTTCGCACACCGCCTCGATGGCCGCCCTCGTGCCGTCCTTCGCCAGTCCGAGGGCGTCCTCGACGACGGAGACGGGGGTGGCGTCCGGCTTGAACGCGGCGGCCACCGCTGCCGCGAGGACCCCCGCCGCCTCGCGCCCGTAGGACGACTGGTGCGCCCCCGCCACGTCCAGCGCCTCCCGGTACGCGGCGAGCGGGTTGCCCGCGTCGACCACGCCGACGGGCGCCATGTACATCGCCGCACCGCAGTTGACGATGTTGCCGACGCCCGCCTCGCGCGGGTCGACGTGCCCGTAGTGGATGCGTGCGACGATCCACTTCTCCGCGAGGAAGATCCGCTGGAGCGGCAGCGCCTCCGCCTCCAGCTCCGGGATCCAGCGGGTGTGGCTGATCAGGTCGGGGACCAGGTGGTCGGCGACGGCGTAGGCGTCGAGGTGGTCGCGGACCTTCTCGTAGACGCGGATCAGGGCGTGCGTCATCAAGGTGTCGTCGGTGACATGGCCGTCGCCCTTGTGGAACGGCGCGAGGGGGCGGGCGGTCCGCCACTCGTCCTTGTGGAACGGTTCCACGATGCCGCGCACCCGGCCGCCGTGCCGTTCGACGATGGCGTCGGGGGCCCAGCCCTCGACCGCGCCGCCGAGCGCGTCGCCCACGGCGGCACCGACGAGGCTCCCGAGGGCGCGCTCTTCCAAGGTCGTGCCGGTTCGTTCGATATCGGTCCGGGTGGTCATACCGGGTTCCTTCCGGGCGTGGGGGAGGGCTTCGAGGAGGGCCTGGAGGACGCCGGAGCCGCGCGTCGGGTCGTTCTCGGTTCCGGTCGTCTCCGGGCCCATGTCCTGCGTCGGCGTCGACGGCGGTCGAGGGCTACGGTCGCGGTTGTCGGCCGGGTGGTCGCGGATGACGACGCCCCGGTCACGGCCCGGTACGGAACAATCACTCGGGCGGGTGATCGGGCCCGTGCGGAGCACCGGTTGCTTCTACGCTTTCGGCCATGCCCTGGAACTGGATGCAGATCACACTCCACCCGCCGACCCGGGACCGGGCCGGCTACGGCGAGGCGGCCATCGGAACGGGTGGGCTGACGTACGGCGAGGCGCGCCGGACGGTGCACACGTCCCTGCTGGCCCTGGCGGAACGGCCGGGACCGATCGCCGCCACCTACGCCAGGGCGGCCGACATGTGGAGCCGCGGCGTCCCCGATGACGTGCTGGCCGCCGGGCTCCTGATCTCACGGGTGTACGAGTACGGACGGCTGCCGGGCGAGACGGCCGAGCGGGCGGCGCACGCGATCGTGGAGGAGTTCAGCATGAACACCACCGGGGAGCCGCACCGGGTGATCCTCACGGCCGACTCCCCTGGCGGCCACGCACGGCCGTGACCGGTGGGCCTTTCCCGCCCCGCGGGGGCCGGCTGTCCCGTACCGGTGTGCGACTCCCTCGTGCAAGGGTCCTGCTTCCTCGTGCCGGCGTGCGGCTTCTTCGTGCCGGGGGCCGGCTGTTCCCCTACCTGGCTCACCCCCTGACGGTAGGTCAGCCGTACGAGAGGTCGGAACAGGGGTTGTCGTCGGCGGAGCGGGCCTCCTCGGAGACCTGGGCGGGGATGTGCGCCGGCGGCGGTGAGGCAGGGGCTTCCGGCTCGTCCGCGTAGGTGCGGCCGAGCAGGACGGTGATGCCCCGCGCCGTCACCGGGGCGAGTCGCGCGCCGGGGAAGACCCGGGCCGCCTTTCCGGCCTGTTCCTCCTGACCGGGGCCGTACTCGATCACCGTCGTCGCCTGGTCGCGGACGGTGGCGGTCGTGGCCTCGGTGACGGTGAAGCCGTGTCCCTCGAGCATCTCGGCGGCACGGGCGGCGAGGCCGGGCACGGTGGTGCCGTTGTGCACGGCCACCGAGACACCGGTGCCGGAGACGGGCGTATCAGCGCCGGAGGCGGGTGCTTCGGCGCCCGGCGAGGGTGAGGCGGCCGATCCGTTCTTCCCGCTGCCTCCGGCGTCCTGGCCGTCAAGGGTGCGGTCGGCCCGCAGCGCCGCCCACAGGGCGTCGGCGTCCGGATGGACGATCGCCACGCGCGCCCCCTGGTACTTCCAGGGCACGGTCACGAACTTGGTGTTGTGGAGATCGATGTCCTTCATCGACATCGCGAAGGCGACGAGCTTGTCGGCGGTGCCGAGCCCGGGGTCGACGGTCATCGATCTGGTGGCCGCGTCCGCGAGCGGCAGCAGTTTGGACGGGGTCAGTCCATCACTCTTGATCTGTTTCAACAGACTGGCGACAAAGGCTTGTTGGCGTTTTATGCGACCTATGTCGGAGCCGTCCCCGATGCCGTGCCGGATGCGTACGTAGTCGAGCGCCTGCTGACCGGAGACCGTCTGCGGTCCCTTGGCGAAGATCCGTTTGCCGCGGGTGGGGCGATGGGGGTTGAGGTCGCGCTGGTAGACATCCTGCGGCAGGCAGACCTGGACACCGCCCACGGCCTCCGTCATCGCCGCGAAGCCCTTGAAGTCGACGACAACGGTGTGGTCGACACGTAGCCCGGTGAGTTTCTCCACGGTGTTCTGGGTGCAGGCCGGGTTGCCCTCGGGCGTCTCGCCCACCGAATAGGCCGCGTTGAACATGGCGCCGGACTGCGGGGCGGACCAGGAACCGTCCGGCAGTTTGCAGGGCGGGATGTCGACCAGGGTGTCACGGGGGATCGAGACGGCGACGGCATGCTTCTGATCCGCGTACGTGTGCAGCAGGAACGCGGTGTCGGACCGGCCGATGTCGTCCGCGTCCCCGCCGCCCAGTGCGATATTGCCGCCGGTCCGGGCGTCCGAGCCGATCACCAGGACGTTCGACCCCTTGGTGGAGGCCGGCGGCCGGTCGCCGGACACACCGTCCGCGCTGAAGGTGCTGATGTTGCCGTTGAGCCGCGTGTAGACCCACCCGGCACCGGCCGCTCCCAGGACGAGCAGGGAGACGGCGGCGGCGAGGGCCGTGCGGCCCTTGCTCCGCCTGCGTCGTCGGCCACGTACCGCCGCTGCGCGCGCACGGCGCCGGGAAGCCTGGCGGCTGTCTGTCATGCGTCCACCCCATCGGTTCCGGCCACAGGAAGGGGGCGACTGACCCCGCCTCAATGGTTGTACAGTTGCGCAATGTAGCAAGCGTGTCCGATGGATGGCTCCTCGCGTGGGTCATCGGGAAGAGAGTGGGGTGGCGGAGTGTTCCGCAATGCGTTGGAGCCCTGGCATCTGCTGATCGTGGTGCTTGTGATCATCATTGTGTTCGGGTCGAAGAAGCTGCCCGACAGTGCGCGGGCGCTGGGCAAGTCGCTGCGCATCCTGAAGAGCGAGACCAGGGCCATGAAGGAGGAGGACGCGCCCTCGCCCGCCCCGTCCGCGGCCGGGGACGCGGCGGGCACGTCGGCCCCGGACGGGGCGGGCGCTGCCGGGGGCCCCGCGTCCCGGACCATCCGCTCGGCTCCGGGTGACGCCGCCTCGGCGCGTCCGGTCGTGGAGAACAGCACCGAGCCCCGTTGATGAGCGCGGTGTCCGGCCCCGTTGGCGCGTGGGTGCCGAAGCCCGTGCGCGTCTGCGCCGAGGGAGCTGTGATCCGAGGGGTCTCCGTCCGGGGCGCTTCCGTCCGGAGCCGGCGTGTGGTGATCGTGGGCGTGTCCCCGCCGCACAGGCATTTCAAAAATTGCGTAACTTTTGAACTATGGTGAGTCCCACACGCATCCGGCGGAGCCCCGGCGCTCCGGCGGACACCTCGTCGGCGCGCCTCGAAGGAGAGCAGAAGTGTTGGGCGTCAGTCTCGCCAAGGGTCAGAACGTCGTCCTGAACCAGGACGGCACGCCGCTCGCCGATGTCACCGTCGGCCTGGGCTGGGACGCGCGTCCGGCCGGCGGCGCGGACTTCGATCTCGACGCGTCCGCGATCATCTGCGGACCGGACCAGAAGGCCGTCTCCGACCAGCACTTCGTCTTCTACAACAACCTCGTCGGCCCGGACGGGGCGGTGCGGCACACCGGCGACAACACGACCGGCGAGGGCGAGGGCGACGACGAGCAGATTCTCGTGGACCTCGACCGGCTCGACGAGAGCACCGGACAGATCGTCTTCATCGTCTCCATCCACGACGCGCAGAACCGCGGGCAGAATTTCGGACAGGTCGAGGACGCCTACATCCGGGTGGTCGACAACCTCACCGGCCGTGAGATGTGCCGCTACGAACTCTCCTACGACGCCGCCGGTGAGACGGCGATGGTCTTCGGCGCCCTGTACCGCAGGGGTGGGGAATGGAAGTTCCGGGCCATCGGGCAGGGGTACGCCTCCGGCCTGGCCGGTATCGCGGTCGACTACGGCGTGGACATCGTCTGACGACGTCTTGCCCGACGGCGGCGCGCTCGCCCGACGCTGTGTCGGGCGAGCGCGCCGCCGTCGGTCGCCTCCGTTGTCGTCGCCCCACCCGTTGTTGTCATCGGGCGAGCGTGTCGTTGTCAGCGGCGCGTGCCGGGGAGGCCCGGCCCACTGAAGTCGGGACCGCTGAAGTCCGGCCCGCTGAAGTCGGGGCGGCCGAAATCCGGTCGGCTGAACTCCGGTCGGATGAAGTCCTGACCGTCGGGCCCCCGGCCGTCCGGCGCCGGGCCTTCGGGATCCGGATCGGCGCCACCCGGTCCGGCGAAGTCGGGGCTGCTGAAGTCCGGTCGGCCGAAGTCCGGGCTGCCGAAGCCGGGCCGGCTGAAGTCCGGGCTGCTGAATCGAGGCCGGTGGGCGGAGCCTGCGCGGGGGCCGGGATCGGGGTCCGCGTGTGCTTCCTGGAGCCGGGCGACGAGGAACGGCCTGATGCCGGCGTCACGCAGCGCTTCGAGCCATGACTCCCTCGCCCGGTCGAGGTCGGCGGAGGGGGCCGTACGGCCGTTCACAGCGGATTCCTTGTGATCCGCGGCGGTCCGGTAGAGGGCGATGAGGCCGATGACGGCGGTCGACGCGGCCGTACCGAGGCTGATCCAGCCCGCGTGGACCAGGGTGTCCGCCGTGGCGGGCAGGCTGTCGGCGAGCCGCAGTCCATATCCCAACAGCAGGAACGTGGCCGCGGCGACGGCGGCCAGAACCGGGGTGAGGACCGCCAGCACGGGCACCAGACCCGCTCCGGTGCGTTCCTGACGCCCCGGCCCGGACGGGGACGTCGTCCGGTCGGTCCGTATGTCGTCGCTGCCGTGCGACCGTTGCCGCAGCTCGGCGTACGACCGGTACTCGGCCTCGGCGGCCGCGGCGACGCGGGGAGCCGCCGCCAGGCCCTTGACACGCAACTCACCGGCGCCCAGCGGAGATCGGGCCAGTAGGTGCCGTATCTCCGCCGACTCGATGACCTCGTCCAGGACCGCCGTGTAGTCCGCCGTGTCCTCGTCCCGCAGCCGGAACGACCGGTCCATTGCGTTCCCCCGATGTGTGATCCGATGCTCCGGCCCGGTGGCGGGCACGGCGTGTGCGACCTACAGATGTCCGGCGACGACCGGCAGCAGGTCCTGGAAGGTGCGGCCGTGGGTGGCGGCGCCGATGGCGGTCATCTGCCAACCGGCCCCGGAGCGCGCCACCTTGGCCATGATCTGCGCGGTGTGACGTCCGCCGCCGCTCAGCGTGTAGCGCGCCAGTTCCTGCCCCGTGGTTTCGTCGACCAGCCGGCAGAAGGCGTTGTCGACCTCCTCGAAGGTCTGGCCCGTGAACGAGTTGACGGTGAACACGATCTGGTCGATGTGGGCGGGTACACGCTGCAGATCGACGAGGATCGACTCGTCGTCGCCCCCTTGGCCGGCCCCGCCGACGAGGTTGTCGCCGGTGTGCCGCACCGATCCGTCGTCGCTCGTCAGGTGCTGGAAGAAGACCACGTCCTGGGGCTCTGCCCCGGCGAACAGGATCGCCGAGGCGTCCAGGTCGATCTCGCGTGCGGTCAGGCGGGCGAGGAACCCCTTGCGGGGGGCGGCCTTCCAGCCGAGCCCCATGCGTACGACGGTGAGTTCGCCGCCGCCGGACTTGGTGAGGCTGATGCGCTGGCCCTTGGTCAGGTCGACGCTCATGGGTCCGTTCTCCTCTCGGATGTGCCGGTCGTCGGGTGGGGGAGCGGGGGTCAGAGCAGGACGCCGTAGTCAGCGACGATGCCGCTCAGCCCGGAGGCGTAACCCTGGCCGACGGCACGGAACTTCCACTCGGCGCCGTTTCGGTACAGCTCGCCGAAGACCACCGCCGTCTCGGTGGACGCGTCCTCGCTGAGGTCGTAGCGGGCGATCTCGGCCCCGCCCGACTGGTTGACCACGCGGATGTACGCGTTGCGGACCTGGCCGAAACTCTGGCCCCGACCCTCTGCCTCATGGATCGACACGGGGAACACGATCTTCGCCACGTCGGCGGGCACGGCGGCCAGGTCGACCTTGACGATCTCGTCGTCCCCCTCGCCCTCGCCGGTGAGGTTGTCACCCGTGTGCTCGACCGAACCGTCCGGGCTCCGGAGGTTGTTGTAGAAGACGAAGTGCCCGTTGGAGAGCACCTTGCCCGCCCCGTCGCACAGCAGCGCGCTGGCGTCCAGGTCGTAGTCCGCACCGGTGGTCGTGCGGACGTCCCAGCCCAGGCCCACCAGTACGGCGGTGAGACCTGGGGCCTCCTTGGTCAGCGAGACGTTTCCGCCCTTGGCGAGGCTCACACCCACAGCGATTCTCCTCTTACCGGTTCTTTCCGAAGACGACGCCGGACAGTCGTCGTCCGCGCGCTCTGTGACAGCGACTGAAATCTACAGCACTGTAGATTTAGTGGTGCGACGCTGGCCGGATCGTGTGGGTCGCCGGCCGACTTGCGACCTCGTCCACGATTGGCAGTGGAGGAAGGAGCGGCGTCTGGGGCCTTCGAATCCAAGGCGGAGGAGGGAGTCGGATGGGGTTCCCCTGCTCGAACGCAGCTGAGAGCTCGGGGAAGGAGCGTCGGTGACTGACGACAACGCCGGAGGCGGAGGTCCCAGACACCGCGACGCCGCTGACAATCGTGGACGAGGCCGTTAGTCGACGGAGCCTCGGGGGTGGGGCCCCGTTGTGCGGCATGCCCGCGTCGTCGCCGGGTCGGTCCGACCCCTTCGGTCTCGCGACGGACCGCGGTGCGGGGCTCCGGTGTGACGCGTCGGCGCGTTGCCGGGGGCGCGTGGGCATGGTCACCGCGGTCGCGAGGGCGGAGGCATGCCGAGCGGCCCGAATGGCTTGCTCTGCAAGGGTATTTGGGCGATCGGGATGTGTGTCGACACGCTCGGGCGGGAGCCTTCCGGGCGTGAACCTAACAGGAGTTGGGGCGACATGTCTAGACCAGACGGAGTAGCCCTGTGTGATCGAGTGCTTATCACTGGTGATCAAGGTGTGGCCTGAATCACAAGTTTCTTGACAGTTGGCGAGTGGTGTCGAAAGCTCGTTCATCATTGGTCTGGACCACGATGAATGGGCGGGGTTCATGCTCGATCCTTCGCGCACTGCCGTCGTCGGCATGCCGTTCTCGCGTGATGAACCCTCGTCCAGATCGCGGGAGTCGGGGGTGACGGATGCCGGTCGGGGAGTCTTCTCCGTCGGCTCGGCGGTCCGCCGCGCATCCGCCCCGTTCGGGGTCGGTTCGTTCGCGGCCGGGGAGGCAGGTCCGGTGCGTGACGGCCGGCAGTGCTGATGGGTCGCCAATTACCGGACGTGCGGCTGGCGTTGTGCGATTTGTGGCAGGCGTTCGGCGGCATGGCGCTGCTGGCTCGCCACGGTCCCGATGCTCCCTGGCCGCATGCGCCCTGGGCCCGCGAGGCGCATGGGGCGCTGACACCGCGGCTGAGGGCGGTCGTCGAACTGGCCCGGCCCCGCAGGCGTATTCCCTCGTTCCTGACCGGGGGTGTCGCCTCGCGCGGCGGGCGTATCGCCGACGAGCTGGACGGCATGGCGCGCACGCGGCCCGGGCTGGTCCGCGAGGAGCTCGCCCGAGAATATCCCGGGGCGTTCACCGATCCGTTGATCGCCGCGCTGATCCGTGAACCCGAGGCGCAACTCGGGTACTTGGCCGTGGAACTGGCCAACTTCTGGCGAGCCGCGATGGAGCCCCGGGGTACCGGGCTGGCGCGCTCCCTGGAGGAGGAGATCCTCTTCCGGTCGCGCACCCTCGCGATGAGCGGTGGTGCGGCGCTGCTGCACGAACTGGGGCTCCCGGCCGAACGCGCCGACGGCGCGGACCGCCTGACCCTGGTGCCGATGCTGCTGGCCGACGGGACGCGCTGGTGGTCGGCCGTCGGTGGCCGGACCGTGGTCTCCTATGCCGCGCGGGGAGCGGGCATTCTCCGTGCCGAGCCGAAGCGAGGCGGCGCCGCGGAGCCGGCGCGCGCGGACCGGCTGGCCATCCTGCTGGGGCGTGGGCGCGCCTCGGTCGTCCGCGAGCTGGGTACACCCATCACCACATCGGCTCTCGCCGACCAGCTGGGACTCGCCGCGAGCACGGTCTCCCAGCATCTGTCGGCCCTGGTCTCCGCGGGCGTGGTGCGACGCCACCGGGCCGGCAACCGTGTCCTCTACGAGCTCAACCGCGAGGGTGTGGCGCTCACCGAGTGCCTCATGAATCAATGACCCCCCGGAGTGGCGGAGTTGACACCTCGGTGAGATAGTCTCCTCGCCGCCTGATCGCTGCCCGATCGAGGCTGATCGTCGCCTGATCGCGGGGCGAGTGGCGGGAGTGGACTCCCCCGTGAGGGGTGAATTGGCAGGTTCATGCCGCGCAGTGTGGTGTCGGTCCTCGCCCGCGCACCGGCCATGCGACGCAGCGGCATCCCCAACAGGGCGTACAAGCAAGGCGATTCGGTTCACACCGAAAACGTTGTCGCGTTCTTCGTGGTCGACGAAAGTCAGGGCGGGAACCGCTCGACCGGAGCACCGCCGGAGGACCGCAACGCCGTGTGCAAGACACCCGCAACCATCAACTTCCTGAGACCGAGATCGCCGCTGGTGGACCCGACGCCACGCTGACCCGGCCGCCGTCCCGCCGCGGTGGCGCACCGGCCCGAGGCGTCCATGTCCGACGCCGTACGCGCCGTGCGGCAGCGTCGTATCACCGGGCCCTGTGCCATCGGAGCCCGTGTCGTCGGACCGGTGTCGTTGGGCCGGATGGCACCGGGTCCGTTGCCACCGGATCGTTGCCGTCGGGGCGTTGTCATCGGGCCCGCTGCTGCGTGGGCTCCCGCTGTGCGCTCGTGTCGTCGGCCCCGGTCGGCACCGCGACCGCCCGGCACGTGATCCATGGCCTCCCTCGCCCTCTCCGCTCCCTCCTCGTACCGGCGCGCGCCGCCGTGCGGCGCCCTTACGGGAGGCGCCGTGCGAGCGGTCGGCCCCGCCCAGCCACCGAGAACGTCGACCCTTGGAGTGATTGCATGCCGACTCCTGCCCCCTATCTGCACCGTGCCGCTTCGGAACGCCCGTACTTCAGCTCCGACGGCGAGTCGTACCTGGCCCAGACACCACTGAGGGACATCCGGAAGAGGCACGAGCTCCGCGTGCTGTCCGAAGAGGACTTCGCCTTCTGGCAGACCTACGGCTACGTCGTCGTGAAGCAGGCGATCCCCGCCGACGCGGCGAGGCGTCTGCTCGACTTCGCCTGGGACTTCCAGGGCCTCGACCCGGCCCGGCCCGACACCTGGTACGAGGACCGCCCGTTCCGCACGGACCTGGACCGCGAACTGCACGTCTACGGCTTCGTCGAGGCGTACCACCACCAGCTCATCTGGGACAGCCGCCAGGCGCGGCGCGTCTACGACGCGTTCGTCGACGTGTGGGACTGCGAGGAGCTGTGGGTGACCCTGGACCGGCTCAACCTCAATCCGCCCAACATCAAGAACCGTGACCGCGCGCTCATCGCGCCCACGGACAAGGGCTTCGACATCGAACTCCACTGGGATGTGGACACCTCGCTCGGTGTGCTGCCGCAGCGGGTGCAGGGCATCATCGCGCTGAACGACACCCGTCCGGAGGCCGGCGGCTTCCAGTGCTCGCCCGAGCTGTTCCGCCGGTTCGAGCAGTGGAAGGCAACGCAGCCCGCGGACCGGGACCCGATCAGGCCGGACGTCGACCGGGCCGAGTTCCCGGTCGTGCGGCCCGATCTCCAAGCCGGTGACCTGCTGATCTGGAACGGGTTGCTGGCGCACGGCGTGGCTCGCAACACCTCCGGGGGCGAGGTGCGCGCCGTCCAGTACCTCTCCATGATGCCCGCCCTGGAGTCGCACGAGGAACTGCGCCGGTCCCGGACCGGGTCCTGGCGCGAGCTGAGCACACCGGACTGGAACAAGACCCTCGTCGGCGATGTGACGAAGCACGAATCGCTGAGGTACGGCACCGCCGTACTGAACGGGCTCGGCGAGCGGCTGCTGGGGCTCGCGTCCTGGGACGAGCAGGAGACCGTCCGTGCGACCGGGGAGTCGGCATGCGCCGTATCTGCCTGACACTTCCCACCAACAGGGCTTGTGCCGCGACGATTTCGGCCGTGGGAGCCGAGGCCGACCACGCGGCCACCCACTTCGACGTCGAGGTGCATCTGCTGATCCTCGACTCCTCCGACGCCGAGACGTTCGCCGAGCACGCGCGGATCGTCGAGGAGTCGCACCGGGCGCCGAACGTGACGGTGCATCATTTGTCGGAGGCGGAGCAGCGGGACTTCCTGGAGCGGGTGATCAGCCGCTCCGGTGTCGTCGAGCCGGAGCTCGTCCTCGACCTCATGCTGCCGTCCGGTGTCTCCTACGGCGCCTGCACCAACCGCGCGTTCCTCATCGCGGGCGCGCTGGGCTGCGCGTCGGTGCACCGCCGGGACTCGGACGGCGACTACCAGGTCGTGGACGGCCGCCCGGTCTTCCCCGTCCACCACGAACTCGCCTCGCTCGGAAGGACCGCCGCCGACGCGGCGGGCGGCGTGTCGGAGACGGTGCTGGACCCGGAACACCACGGCAAGCCGGTGGTGATGGTGGGCAGCTCCTTCGTCGGTGAACTGTCCGTGGACATCGGTGAGATCGCCCGTCTCGGCAACGACGTCTACCACGACGTGGTGAGCCTGTGGGCTCCTCTCGACTGGCCGGACGAGCGGAAGCGGGCACTGGTCGAGGAGTCGTTCACGGGGGCGGGCAACGACCCGTTCGTACGCGACCACTCGACCCTCACCCATGTCGACCCGATGCGTGTGGACATGTGCAACATCAGCTTCCTGGACGAGGTGTACGAGCGCGTGCCGCTGCCGCCCGCCACCGACACCATCGGCAGCGACTACTTCCTCATGCACCTGGTGTACGACGGCACGCTGCCCGGCGTGCTGCACAACCGCAACATCGTCAACTTCTACACCCCCGAGCGCAGGACCGATGCCGGGTTCATGGCCTACCAGCTGCGGTTCACGAAGTTCTTCCTGTCGATGCTCTACCTCAACCACATCTACGACCGGATGGCCGATGCCGGTGCCGGCCTGCTCGACGACCGGCACCGGGTCAGGCCGGACGCGGTTGCCGCACTGGTCAGGGAGAGCGCCCGGCTGGACCGGGGGGACAACGTACGACGACTGGCGGTCATCGACCGCTCGTACCGCCGACTCGGCGGCAGGTACGAGGAGTTCGCCGACTTCCTGGCGCCGCGCCACGAGCGGCTGCTCGAAGAGGCGCAGGAGGACATGGAGGACTTCGCCCTGCTGATCGAGGCGTGGGGACCACTGGTGCGGGCGAGCGGATCCACCGAATTGCCCCGGCCGCTCCGGAGGGCCCGCCCGGAGCCGACGGCGCCATGCGTCTGAACGCGACGATGCGTGCCGCACTGGCCGCCGCCACCGAGGACCGCATCGTCTTCGATCTCGCGGGAATCGAGGAGCAGTACGAAGCGCTCCTGAGGGAACTCCCGGGTGTCTCCGTACGGTTCGCCATGAAGGCGTGCCCCGTGGACGCGGTCCTCGCTCGTCTGGCGGACAAGGGGTCCGGCTTCGACGCGGCGAGCCCCCGCGAGATCGAGCAGGCTCTCGCGACCGGCGTACCGGCCGACCGGATCCACTACGGCAACACCATCAAGTCGGACCGGAACATCGCCGTCGCGTACCGCCTGGGCATCAGGGACTTCGCGACCGACAGCCTGGAGGACGTGGCGGCGACCGCGGCCCATGCCCCGGGGTCGCGGGTGTTCTGCCGGGTCGCCACCACCGGGGACGGTGCCTTGTGGGGGCTGAGCCGGAAGTTCGGCTGCTCGGGGGCCGACGCCGTGCGGGTCATGGAGTCGGCGCGGTCGGCCGGACTCGTCCCGTCCGGCCTCTCCGTGCACGTCGGCTCGCAGCAGATGACGTCCGAGGCGTGGCAGGACACCTTCGAGCGACTCGCCGACGTGATCGTGGACCTGGACCGGCGGGGCATCGTCCTGGACCACGTCAATCTCGGCGGAGGACTGCCCGCCCTCGGCTATCTCGACAACCGTGGAAGGCCGTTGGTCCCCCCGGTCGACAAGATCTTCGCCGTGATCCGCGACGGCATGCAGCATCTCGCCGCCGTCTCCGCGTCCCCGCCGACGTTCCTCGTCGAACCGGGACGGCATCTGGTCGCCGATCACGGGGCGATCAGGGCACACGTGGCCCGCCTCTCGTCCAGGGAGCAGAACGACGGCGAGCGGGAGCACTGGCTCTATCTCAGCTGCGGGAAGTTCAACGGGCTCTACGAGATGGACCAGTTGCAGTACCGGCTGCTGTTCCCCACGCACGACGGCGAGGACGGTGTACCTGCCGTCGTCGCGGGTCCCACGTGCGACAGCGACGACGCCTATGCCCACGAGCACAACCGTGTCCTCGTGCCCAGGGCCGTCGCCTCGGGCGACCCGGTCTGGATCCTCTCCTGCGGCGCCTACGCCACCGGATACATGACCCAGGGATTCAACGGTTTCGACCCCCTTCCCGCCACCTGGACGGACGGACAGTGAACAGACGGACGGATCACGACGTGCGCGTACGGCACATCTCCGAGAGCGACTGGGACGGCATCACGGCGCTGGAAGCCCACGTGTACGGTGCCCACGGCCTGTCCGAGGGACGCGACGCGCTGCGGTCCAGGGCCCGCGCCTCTCCCGGCACCTGCTTCGTGCTCGACCGCGCGGGGCGGACGGCCGGCTATCTGCTGGCCCTGCCCTACCCGAGGCTCGCGTACCCCGACCTGGACCGGCCGGAGGACGTCGTCTTCCACTCGCGGAACCTGCACCTGCACGACCTCGTCGTCGCCGAGGAGTTCCGCGGCAGGGGTCTGGCCGGGAAGCTGCTGCGCCACTTCACCGCGACGGCCGGTGCGAAGGGGTACGAGGGGATCTCCCTCGTCGCCGTCATGGGCAGCGACATGTTCTGGTCGGCGAACGGATACCGGGCCCATCGCGATGTCGAGCCACCGCCGGGCTATGGGCCGGGCGCCGTGTACATGTCCAGGACGGTGCCGGACCACCGCACCGGGCGACCGAATTCCGCCACCGGGCCATCGCTCGGGGCGCCTCTGGAAGACGAAGTAGGCTGATCCCACATGCTTGGCGTCCGTGATCAATTCCACCGGGCACAACTCGCGATCGCGGCGTTGTTCTGCTTTCTCGGGTTCCAGTACGCGACCTGGGCCTCGCGGCTCCCGGCCATCAAGTCACGTCTCGACCTCTCGGAAGCGGAACTGGGCCTCCTGCTGATGGCCTGCGGCGCGGGCGCGGCGGTGTCGTTCCCCCTGGTGACGGTACTGATGAGGCGTCTGGGGTCCCGGCGCCTCGCGTTCCTGTCGGCGATCTGCCTGAGCCTGCTGCTGCTCGCGCTGGCCGCGGCACCGAACTACCCGGTCGCGCTGGCGGTGATCTGCTGCGACGGTGTCGCCGTGGGTTGTCTGAACGTCGCGATGAACGCGCAGGGCGCGACGCTGGAGGCCACGTACCGGCGGACCGCCATGTCCAGGCTGCACGCGACCTTCAGCGCCGGCTCCCTGTTCGCCGCGCTCCTCGCCTCCGGCGTGAACACGGTGACGACGGAGGTCGCCGTGCACTTCGGTATCGCCTGCGTCCTGCTCCTGCTGCTGGTGGGGCTGACCCGCTCGGGACTCCTCACGGACGACGAGCACGGCGTCGAGGAGAAGGAGGCCCCGAAGAAGAGCCGGCGCAAGCTGACCATGCCGTCCCGGGTGACCATCTGGATGGGCTGCGCGATGGTGTTCGGCACGGTCACCGAAGGCGCCATGAACGACTGGTCCGCCCTCTACATGAAGGACGTCGCCGGTGCGTCGGCACAGCTGGCGCCCATGGGCATCGCGGTCGTCTCGGTGATGATGGTGCTGGCGCGCCTCTTCGCCGACGGCTGGCGCAGCCGCTGGGGCGACGGGCGCATCGTGAAGGCGGGCAGCGCGGTGGCAGGGGTGGGGCTGGCGCTGGCCCTGCTGACCGGCGGCGCAGTCCCGGCACTGATCGGGTTCGCCTGCGTCGGCCTGGGGGTCGCGGCCGTCACGCCGTGCGTGTACGTGGCGGCGGCCGGCCAGGGCACGGAGGCTCTGGCGCTGGTCGCCGCCATGGGGACGACGGGGCTGCTTGCCGGACCGGCGGTGATCGGCTTCATCGCGAGCGCAGGCAGCCTGGTGTGGGGCATGGGCGCCGTCGCCGTCTCGGCGCTGCTCGTGTCGGTGTGCGCGACCCGGATCCGCTGGCCCGGCCTCGCGGAGACCGAACCGACCCCGAGCGGGACCTGACCGGTCCGGCGGGTGCGTGCCCCGACCGGGCGGGCCCGGCCATGGCGTGTACGGTCCGGCCGGGCGGGCCCGGTCCGGTCGGCCCGTCCGAGGAACCGTGCGGGGGCACCGTTCCCGTTCCGGGAGCGGGGTGTCGTCCCGCGCGGGCGCGCGTCAGGAGGCGGAGGCCCGCGAGCCGTCGGGGCGTGTCCGGGCGCGGCCCGGGCACCCTGCACATCGGCGACGGCGCGAGCACACCCGGCGCACCCCGCCCGACCATGCACGGGAACGGGAACGGGGACAGGGCGTGGCGGCCGGCGTCTGGTCGGGAAGTCTCCCGCGCGCACCCGGGCACCACGTGTCACGCGGCACGTGGTGGGTGCGTGGCACGCATCACGTATCAGGCACGATGCGATGAACCTTCGGCCCCGCTGCAACTAGTGTTCGTGCGAGGGGAATGCTGGAACCGGCACCGGCCGGACGGTGCCGTACCGCCGAGGCGGCGCAGCGGATGAATGAGGGGGAGACCGTGATCGAGAGAATCCTGCCGTCGCGGGTGGTCGTGGAGGAAGCGTTCTCGGATCCGCCCCACGCCACCCTCTTCCCCGCCGAGGAGGAGCTGGTCCGCAACAGCGTGGAGGTGCGACGCAGGGAGTTCACGACGGTGCGCCACTGCGCCCGTCGCGCGCTCGGTGCGCTCGGTGTCGCTCCCGCGCCCATACTCAAGGGTGAACGCGGTGCCCCGGTCTGGCCGCGGGCGACCGTCGGGAGCATGACCCACTGCACCGGCTACCGAGCCGCCGCGGTGGCGCACCGGGCGGATGTCCGCACCCTCGGCATAGACGCCGAACCGCACGCGCCCCTGCCCGACGACGTGCACGACAGCATCGCGCTCGCGACGGAGCAGCGGCGCGAGCGCGAACTGCGCGGCCGAAACCCCGGGATCCACTGGGACCGGCTGCTGTTCAGCGCGAAGGAGAGCGTCTACAAAACGTGGTTCCCGCTCACCCATCGCTGGCTGGGCTTCGAGCAGGCCGACATCGTGCTCCGCCCGGACGGCTCCTTCACCGCTGAACTGCTTGTGTCCGCCGAGGAGTTGGTGGCGAGGGCGGATGTCGCGTCAGGAACCGTCCCGGACTCGGTGCCGGATGTCGTACCGGGGGCGTTCTCCGGCACACAACTGCGGCCGTCCGCCGCGCCGCCGTCGGTCCCCAGGGAGCTGCGGGGACGGTGGCTGGTCGCGGACGGCCTGCTGGCGACCGCGATCGTCATCGAGAACGCGCCGGGCACCCCGTAGCGACCCGAAAGCCGGTAGCCGGCCGACACCCGTCGCACCGCCCGCGGCCGGGGACGCGGGCGGCAGCGGGTGCGCGGTCGTCGTCGCACCCTCGTGCCGGGCCCGGGGCACCCGTAGTCTCTGCTCGCATGAGCGACGATCGCACGAACGAAGGACGCAAGCGCGCGCGTGAGGCGGGCATCCCACTGACGGGTGAGCCGGGGCGGTGGAACGCGATCACCGACGTTCCGGGCGTCGAGGTCGGCTACGTCACGCTCGTCGTCGGCGACGACGTACGCACCGGAGTGACGGCGCTCCTGCCACGCGGCCGGGACGGTGTGGGGACCCCTTGCGCGGCGGGCTGGCACTCGTTCAACGGCAACGGCGAGATGACCGGCACGGCCTGGATCGAGGAGAGCGGCTCGCTCGCCGTCCCGGTGCTCATCACCAACACGTACGCGGTGGGCTTGGTGCACCGGGGCGTCGTCGAGTGGGTGCGCGCCAACTGCCGGGGAATGGCCCCCGAGTGGCTGCTGCCAGTGGTGACGGAGACGTGGGACGGCCATCTGAACGACATCCACGGCACGGCGGTGCGGGAACACCACGCGGGAGCCGCGATCGAGGCGGCGGCCTCCGGTCCCGTCGAGGAGGGGTGCGTCGGCGGTGGCACGGGCATGCGCTGCTACGGCTTCAAGGGCGGCTCGGGGACGGCGTCGAGGGTGGTCCGTTACGGCGCCGACCGCTACACCGTGGGCGCGTTCGTGCAGGCGAACTTCGGCGCTCGCCGCGAACTGGTGGTGGCGGGCGTGCCGGTGGGGCGCGAACTGCCCGGCCCGGTCACCGCGCCCGAGCCGGTTCCGGGGACCGGCGAGGAGCGCCCGGTGCCGCCCGGGGCGGGCTCGGTGATCGTGGTGGTGGCGACCGACGCGCCGCTGCTGCCCGGGCAGTGCAAGGCGCTGGCGCGACGGGCGACGCTGGGGCTGGGCCGTACCGGAACCACCGGCAGCCATTTCTCCGGGGATCTCTTCCTGGCCTTCTCCACGGCCAACCCGACCGCGCTGACCAGTACGTTCCCCGAGGACGACAGCAGCGCGCCGTATGAGTCGATGCGCTTCGTGCCGTGGGGGCGGATGGATCCGTTCTACGGAGCGGTGGTCGAATCGGTGGAGGAAGCGGTGCTCAACGCGCTCACCGGTGCGCACTCGATGACCGGACGGGCCGGCCACCACGTGCCGGCGCTTCCGCTGGACGAGGTGACCGGACTGGTGGCGGACCGGACGCGCTGACGCGGCAAGCCGGGCCGGTACCGGCCCGGCGTTCGGGGGAGTTGTCGGGGCGTACGGGCACCCGGTGCGGGGGTCGCTGGTCTCGTACAGGTTCGTCGGCCATACTGCCCGCCGTGGAGCAGCGCATAGATCCGAACACCCAGCCCGGGTACGCAGCGGGGACAGACCCGGCGTACATCCCCGGCCTCACGGCCCCCGTCACCGCCGGAAGGCCGGCACCGGACCGAGGACAGCAGGAGCAGGAACAGGAACAGGCGGAGGAACCGGCGCCCGCCGCGATCGCCGCCGACGAAGCCCCCGCCGAGGCCGAGGCCGAGGCCGAGGCCGAGACCAAGGGCGAGGACGAGGCCGCTGGCGCGGCGGACGACGCGGAGGCAGCGGCCGACGACACGGCGCCGGAATCCGACGGGAAGGAGAAGAAGGGCCAACGGCCCGAGGACGGGCCGGTGTTCGAGGTGAGCGACCGCCGCGGGGCGATCACCGTGAACCACGAGGGCGTCCGGTTCCGGCTGGACGACCAGGAGGCCGACTTCGACTGGGACGAGATCGGGGCGGTCGAGGTGAAGACCCCTCGGTTCGGCCGCCGGTTCACCGTCACGGTCCACCTGGCGACCCGCCGGTGGTTCAACGCCGAGGTCGAGGCGCCCGCCAGGAGCGACCTCAAGCAGTGGGCGGAGCGGCTCGACGCGGCGCTCGACGCCTACTTCGAGGAGTCCTGAGACCGGACCGTGCCATGAGGGGCCGGAACGCACGCCGGCCCCTCACGCCACGGACGTCCGGACGGGGCGGGACGTGAGGGGCGGCTCCGTCGACGGCTTCCCGCGCGCCCGAGTCCGGAACGCCGAAGGCGCGCTCGACGATGTCCACCGGCCGTCAGTCGTCCGTGAGCACGACCGAGCGGGTCAGGTGGCGCGGGCTGTCCGGGTCCAGGCCGCGGGCCGTGGCGCGGGCGATCGCCAGGCGCTGCACGCGCACCAGATCCGCCAGCGGGTCGAGGTCGCTCTCCACCCAGCGGGCACCCGTCGCGAGCAGCTGCTCCGACAGGCCCTCGGGCGCGGTGCCGAACATCCAGGTCGCGGTGGTGTCGGTGGCGATGCTGATGGGACCGTGACGGTACTCCATCGCCGGGTAGGACTCGGTCCAGGAGAGCGACGCCTCCTTCATCTTGAGCGCGGCCTCGTTGGCGAGCCCGACCGTCCAGCCCCGGCCGAGGAACGTGAACTGGGTGCAGTCCAGCAGGCCCTCGGGCAGCGGCTCCGCCAGCGCGGTCTCGGCGTCGCGCACCACGTCGTCGGTGTGCAGGCCCAGGTGGGCACGGAACAGGGTGAGCGCGGTGGTGGCGAACCGGGTCTGCACCACCGACTTCTCGTCCGCGAAGTCCAGGACGACGACGTCGTCGGCGGCGGTCATGACCGGGGTGTCGGGATCGGCGGTGACGGCCACGGTACGGGTGCCGCCGCGGAGGCGGTCGAGCAGGTCCAGGACCTCGGTCGTGGTGCCCGAGCGCGTGAGCGCGACGACGCGGTCGTACTCGCGCCCGAAGGGGAACTCCGAGGCGGCGAAGGCGTCGGACTCGCCCTGCCCGGCCCCCTCGCGGAGCGCGGCGTAGGCCTGGGCCATGTAGAACGAGGTACCGCAGCCGACGATCGCGACGCGCTCACCGGCGACGGGCAGGACGCCCGCCTGGGACCCGGCCAGTTCGGCGGCGCGGCGCCAGCACTCCGGCTGACTGGCTGTCTCGATCTCGACAAAAGACACTTCATGCACTCCGAACTCGTAGAATGATGCTCGTTCATGCACGCTATACGGGTGATACGAGCATTATCAAGCATCCGTTGTGTGGAATGCTTGACCGGGCAGGCCCTTGTGCGACGCTTGCGCGTGTCCGGTGACCGTACCCACGGGGATGGGTGCCCGAAGCCCGGGATCGTGAGGAGAGCGCTCTTGTCCAGGGAAGCCCGGTGGAACGCGCTGCTGGAACTCGTCGGCAAGAACGGCCGGGTGGAGGTCGAGGACGCCGCCGCCACGCTGGACGTCTCGGCCGCGACCATCCGTCGCGACCTGGACCAGCTCGCCGAGCAGCAGCTGCTGACGCGCACCCGCGGCGGCGCGGTCGCGCACGGCGTGGGCTACGAACTGGCCCTGCGGTACAAGACCGGCCGACACGCCCCCGAGAAGCAGGCCATCGGCCGTGCCGTCTCCGAACTTGTGGCGGTGGGCGAGGTGGTGGGGCTGACCGGCGGCACGACGCTGACCGAGGTGGCCCGCTCGCTGGCGGTGCGTTCCGACGTCGTCGGCGACACCGGGGCCGGGCCGGGCGGCCAGCCGGTCCTCACCGTCGTCACCAACGCCCTCAACATCGCCAATGAACTGGTGATCCGGCCGCAGATCAAGATCGTGGTGACCGGTGGCGTGGCCAGGCCGCAGTCGTACGAGCTGACGGGCCCGCTGGCCAGCGGCGTGCTGGGCGAGATCACCCTGGACGTCGCCGTGCTGGGGGTCAACGCGATCGACACCGAGCGCGGCGCCTACGTCCACCACGAGGGCGAGGCCAGCATCAACCGGCTGCTCGCCCAGCAGGCTCAGCGGGTCGTCGTGGCGGCCGACTCCTCGAAGATCGGCAAGCGGGCCTTCGCCCGGGTCTGCGACCTCGGGCAGGTCGACTTCCTCGTCACCGACAAGGGGATCACGCCCGAGGCCGCCGCCCGGTTCGCGGAGGCCGGGGTGACCGTCGTGGCCGTCTGACGTCCGCGGTATCCGCAGTCCCGTCGTCCGTCGTCGGTCGTCCGTCGTCCGTCCGTCGTCCGTCACGTCCGCGCCGTCGCGCCTTTGTGCGGGGCCGGCCGGCCCGCCGTGTCCGTGTCCGAGCCGATTGTCCGAGCGGCGGGTCGCCCCCTTCCCAGGTGGTGGCCCGCCGCTCTCGTGCATCGTGCGAGGCGTCGGGGCGCCGGGCGGCAGTGGAGCGTCGGGCGGCACGCCCATGAGCCCGTATGGAGATTGACGTGTTGGCAGATGCTCGATAGCCCTGAGAAATGAGCAACTCTTGCCATTCGGATGCACCGTCGTGAACTATGGGCCTGTCGCCGCGAAGGGATGCGGTCCGCGCCCCGACCCGTACGGAACTGGCCGTTCCGTAGGGGGCCCGCGCCGCCGGTGAAGACGTCCCCTACGGAACACCCGCACCACCAGCACAGACAGAAGGGACCACCGTGTCAGACCTGCGACTCGGCGTCATCGGGCTCGGCCTGCGCCGCTCCATCGCGACGTCGGCCCACCGCCCCGGACAGGGGTCGGCCATCACCGCCGTCTGCGACCTCGACCCGGAGGTGCGCCGACGCGAGGCCGAGCACTTCGGCACCGATGTCGCCGTCGACGACTACAAGCTGCTCCTCGGGCGCGACGACCTCGACGCGATCATCGTCGCCACCCCGGACGACACCCACGAGACCATCGCCGTCGACGCGCTCCGGGCCGGCAAGGCCGTCTTCGTGGAGAAGCCGCTCGGCATCACGGTCGAGAGCTGCGACACCATCCTGCGCACGGCGTACGAGACCGGCACCCGGCTGTACGTCGGACACAACATGCGTCACATGGGTGTCGTGCGGCTCATGCGTGACGTCATCGCCCGCGGTGACATCGGCGAGCCGAAGGCCGTGTGGGTACGGCACTTCGTCGGCTACGGCGGTGACTACTACTTCAAGGACTGGCACGCCGACCGGACCCGCACCACGGGTCTGCTGCTCCAGAAGGCCGCCCACGACATCGACGTCCTGCACTGGCTGGCGGGCGGCTACACCCGCCGCGTCAACGCCCTCGGCGACCTCCTCGTCTACGGCGACCTGCCGCGCCGCGAGCCGGACACAGCGCGCCCGGCGAACTGGCTGCGCGAGTTCGACTGGCCGCCGACGGCCCGCAAGGACCTGCACCACGTCGTGGACGTCGAGGACGTCTCGGTGATGAACATGCAGCTCGACAACGGCGTCGTGGCCGCGTACCAGCAGTGCCACTTCACCCCCGACTACTGGCGGAACTACACGGTCATCGGAACGGAGGGGCGCCTGGAGAACTTCGGCGACGGTCCGGGCGACGAGGTCAGGGTGTGGAACTCCGGACCCACCGGATACCGCCGTGACGCCGACATCACCTACCGGGTGCCGGACGCCGGTGGCTCGCACGGCGGTGGCGACACCCGGATCATGGCGGAGTTCTGTCGCTTCGTGCGCGACGGCGGCGTCACCGACACCTCGCCGGTCGCCGCCCGGATGAGCGTGGCCGCCGGTGTGCTCGCGACGCGCTCCCTGCGCGAGGGTGGTGTGCCGTACGAGGTGCCGGCCCTCGATCCGGAGCTGGTCGCGTACTTCGAGCGCGGCCAGGTCCGCTGAGGCGCTCAGGGGCCTGATCGAGCCGGCCGGGCCGACCGGGCCGGAGGGTGCCGCGCCCCTCCGGCCCGCCCCTCCGGCCCTCCGATGAGGGTGTCGACCACATCGCCGCGCCCTTCACGGAAGGAGTCGCAGCGTCACTTTTTGGCCATGCTCGGTGGGTAATCGGCGTCGGCGGGTTTGACGACCGCCCGGAAACGCTTCGCTGTGATGCGTGAGGGATCCGCGGGAGTTGATGGTATTCACCCGGTAAGTCCCGTGCCGGAATTCGATGTGTCGGTCTCTCAGGGTCACCGGACCGCCACCATGAGAGTTCGGTGTGATCGATTTCACGCCAATGGGGCACATTGATGGCCGACTTCGAACGCGTGGCCGGATCGCGGTCGGCATAATCGCGTCCATGTCGATCACGGGTGGAGACGTCGTTGATCTGGGGCGGGGCCTGTACGCATGGCTCCCGCCGAAACGGGGCTGGGGGCTGGCGAACTGCGGCCTGCTCGTCTCATCCCGCGGCGCGCTCTGGATCGACACCCCGTACGACAGGACGCTGGCCGGCCGGTTCCTGGCCGAGTCGACCGCGCTCCTGCCCCGCGGCGTCTCCATCGACCGGGTGATCGTCACCCACGCGAACGGTGACCACTTCTGGGGCGCGGGTGTGCTCCCGGACGCGGAGATCATCGCGACCCGCGAGGCCCGCGAGCACATCCATTACGAACCCACGCCGCAGCAACAGCACGCGCTCGTCACCGGCGGCGACCGGAAGTCCCCACTCGGGGACTACCTCGCGCGCCACTTCGGCCCGTTCGACTGGTCGCGGACCGAGCCCGTGCACCCGACGACGTACTTCACCGGCGAGCTCGAACTGACCCTGGGGGAGTACCCGGTCCGGCTCACCGCCCTGCCCTCCGCGCACACCACCGGCGACCTGATGGTCCATCTGCCCGAGCAGAAGGCCGTGTTCAGCGGGGACGTCATCTTCTCCTCCACCGCGGCCCGGCCCGGTGACCACGCGGTGCACTGGGCGGGCCCGCTCGGCAATGTGATCGCGGCCTGCGAACAGGTCCTCGCCACGGGCGCCGAGACCATCGTGCCGGGGCACGGACCGGTGCTCGACCGCGCCGGGGTGCGCGAGCACATCGTGTACCTGGAGTACGTGCGCGAGCGCGCCCACGCCTTCCACACCGCGGGCGTCCCCGCCCTGGAGGCGGCCCGCCGGGTCATCGGCGAGGGCCGCTATCCGGAACTCGGGCTCCCCGAACGGCTGGTGGTGACCATCGGCAGCGAATACCGGCAGCTCGACGGCTCCGAACTGCCCGGAGTGCTCCAGGTGATGACCGATGTCGCCGTCGTCGCCAGGGAAGTGGAGCAGTCCCGCGAGCCGGTGGGCACGGCCGAGCAGTGAGCAGAGTCTCCGCGGCCGTTTCCGCCGGACACCGGTCCGGGCAGCCGGAGGCCCGGACCGGCCGAAGACCCACGTGGCCGACGACCGGTCCGACGACAGGGATGTGGTGACGGCATGGGATGGATCGTGGCGTTGATCGCCGCCTGCGTGGCCGTGGCGGCAGGCGTCCGCACACGGGACGTGACGCGTTCGGAGCACCTGGCGCTGGCCCGCGCCGAGATGGCCGAACGACAGGCGAAGGCCGCCGAGGCCCGTACCGCCGCCCTCACCGACGAGATCCGGCAGCTGGCCCGCCGTCGCATACCCGCCGCCGCGCTCGCCCTCTCCCACCCCACCGCACCGGTCCCCGGGCTGAGGGAACCGGCCGAGATCGACGGAGAGGCCGCCCGGCTGCTCACCGAGGCCGTCCAGGCCACCCGCGCGGCGGTCGTCGAGGAGCGCGGACGGGTCGACGCCGCCGCTCGCGCGGCGATGCGCGGCACCTCCGCGAAGATCCAGTCCCTCCTCAACCAGTCGCAGCAACTGCTCCACGAGCTCCAGCACGAATACGACGACCCGCGGATCCTGCAGCTCGACTTCCGCAACGAACTGGCATTGCGGCGCACCCAGGCCACCGCCGTGCTGTGCGACGCCTGGCCGGGGCTCGCCCGTCAGAACTCGCCGCTGGTCGAGATCGTGCTCGGCGCCCAGTCCCGCGTCGCGGGCTACGAACGGATCAAGGTCGCCAACCATCTGCGCGACGAACGGCTCGCGCTGGTCGCCCGCGCCGCCGAACCCCTCGCCATCGCGCTCGCCGAACTGCTGGCCAACGCCACGGCGTACTCGCATCCCGACACCGACGTGCAGGTGACCGTCCAGCAGAGCGGGGGACGCGGGGCCTTCCTGGTCGTCGACGACGGCGGCATCGGCATGGACGACGACCAGCTGGAACGGGCCCGCGGGCTGCTGGCCGGCCGGTCCGAGGTGCTCCTGACCGAGCTGGGCGACCCGCCCAGGACCGGCTTCGCCGTCGTCGGACGGCTCGTGGCGCAGTACGGCTTCGACTGCCACATCGAGGCGTCGCCGTTCGGCGGCATGCGGACGATGCTGCGCGTCCCCGCCCACCTGCTGACCGTGCTGGAGGACGACCGCAGCCTGTCCGCGCTCGCCCCGGCACCGATCCGGTCCCACGGCCCGGCGGGTGCCGCGGCACCTTCCGGTTCCGCGCAGGGCCCCACGGCGTCCTCCGGTTCCGCGGTGTCCTCCGGAGGATCCGGGACCTGGCACACACCCGCCGCCGCGGCCACGGCTTCGTCCACCACTTCCGCCTCCGCCGAGCCCTCCGTCCCCGACCCCGCCTCCGGGCAGGCGTCCGCCTCCGCCGGGCAGCCCGCCGGGCTCCCCACCCGCCGCCGACGCTCCCCGAGACCGGCCACGGACCTCGCGGCCACGGCGGCCAACCGGGACCACGAAAGCGTGCCCCGTACACCGGAGCAGGCGGGGGCTTCCTGGGCGGCACTCCAACAAGGCACCCTCAACGGCAGGAGCTCGACCGGACGGGCGGCCGCCGCACCGGCACCGGACGGTCGTGCGCGCCACCGCCCCGACGACGAGCACAGCCACCACGACCACGAGCACCACCACGACGGCCAGGACGACCAAGGAGACGAGACGTGAGCGCCCCCACCCCCACCACCGGTGACCTCGCCTGGGTGCTGACCCCCCTGCTGGAACTCCCCGGGGTCCAGCACGCCGTGGTCGCCACCGGTGACGGCCTCGTCGAGGGCGCGTCGCCCGGCCTCGACCAGGCCTCGGGCGAGCGGGTCGCCGCCATGACCGCCACGCTGCACGCCGCGGCCCGCGCGTTCACCACCGCTTTCACCGACGTCCAGTCGCCGCACCTGGCGCAGACGGTCGTCGAGTCCGACCAGGGCTTCGCCATCGTCGTACCGGCCGGGAACAACACCACGCTCGCGCTGTTCGCGGAGCCCGGGGCCAAGCTCGGCGACATCGCGTACCAGATGCAGGTTCAGGTCAGCGCCCTGATCCGGGCGATGAACGCGCCCGCCCGCCGACCGGACACCGCCGACCGGCCATGACCGCCGGCCGAGGACGCCGCCTGATCCCCGCCTACCTGGTCACCGGCGGCCGGTCCCGGCCCGCCGGGCCCGCACTCGACCGGCTCGCCGTACTCGTACGCACCGACACGGCACTGCCCCCGGACACCGGTTCCGAGCAGCGCAGACTGTGCGAACTGCTGGAACCGGGCGCGCTCACCGTCGTCGAGTGCGCCGCCCACCTGGATCTGCCGGTCAGCGCAACCGTCTTCCTGGCCACGGACCTCGCGGCCGCCGGACATCTGCACACCCGACCGCCCATCCCCAGCGCAGGGGAGATCGACCGGTCGCTCGTCGAGAGGCTGCTCGTTGGACTCCGCTCCCTCCACTGACCGCGCGGGCGTCGGCTATCTGCCGTCCGCCGCCCGGACCCTGATGAAGATCGTCGTCACGGGTCCGTTCGGCGTGGGCAAGACCACGCTGATCCGTACGCTCTCGGAGATCGCCACGCTCCACACCGAAGAGGCGATGACCCAGTCCAGCACCCGGTTCGACGACACCGCGGGCCTGCCGGACAAGACCACGACCACCGTGGCCGTCGACTTCGGCCGGCTCACCGTCCTCGACGACCTGGTGCTCTACCTGTTCGGCACCCCGGGCCAGCAACGGTTCTTCCCGCTCTGGGAGGACATCGCGCGCGGCGCGCTCGGCGCACTCGTCCTGGTCGACACCCGCAGGCTCGCCGACTCCTTCGCGGTCATGGACATGGTCGAGGAGCAGGGGCTGCCGTACGCCGTGGCCGTCAATCGCTTCCCCGACGCCCCCGCCCACAGCGACGAGGTCCTCCGCAAGCACCTCGACCTCGCCCCCGAGACCCCGCTGGTGCAGTGCGACGCACGCGAACGCCGCGGCAGCATCGACGCGCTGATCGCACTGGCCGAGCACGTGCTGACCCGACTGCCCCGCCCCGAGGACGCGTCATGACACCGTTCGTACAGCCTCCGCAGCCCCTCGCGCTGTACGGCCCGGACTTCGCCGCCGACCCGCAGGGGCACTACCGGCGGTTGCGGGAGCACGGCCCGCTCGCCCCCGTCCGGCTCGCCCCCGGCATCGACGCGCTCCTGGTCATCGACTACCAGGCCGCCGTCGACCTGCTGCGCGACACCCACACCTTCACCAAGGACCCGCGCGCCTGGCAGGCCACCGTCCCCGAGGACTCGCCGGTCCTGCCGATGCTCGGATACCGGCCCACCGCGCTGTTCAGCGACGGCCAGGTGCACGCCCGCTACCGCGAGGCCATCAACGACGGCCTCGCCCTGATCGAGCCGCACGTTCTGCGGGCCGAGGTCGCCGGGGTCGCCCGCCGCCTGATCGGCGAGTTCTCCGCCACCGGCAGCGGCGACCTGATCGCCCAGTACGCCCGACGGCTCCCGCTGCACGTCTTCGTCACCTGGTTCGGCGTGGCTCCCGGCGATGCCGAGCGCGTCGTCGACGGCATCGCCGGGATGTTCAACTCCGCCGAGAACGCCGCCACCGCGTACGCCGACCTCGTACGCGTCGTCACCGATCTGGTCGCCGCCCGGCGTGCCCGGCCGCGCCGCGACCTGACCTCGTACCTCCTCGCCCATCCGGCGGGCCTGGACAACGACGAGACGGTGCGTCAGATCACCCTGCTGATGAGTGCCGGTCACGATCCGACGACGAATCTGATCGGCAACGCGCTGCTGCACATGCTCACCGACGCCCGCTACGCGGGTTCGCTGCACGGCGGCGCGATGACGGCGCACGAGGCGATCGACGAAGTTCTCTGGCAGGATCCGCCGCTGGCCAATCTCTCGGCCCACTACCCGCGCCACGACACGGAGTTCCACGGCGTCCGGCTGCGCGCCGGACAACTGGTCCTGGTCTCCTACGCGGCGGCCAACACCCAGTCCGGGCCCGGCTTCTCGGCCCCGGGAACCCGCTCCGGATCCAGCGCCCACCTGGCCTGGTCGGCCGGTCCGCACCGGTGTCCGGCCAAGCAGCCGGCGCTGCTCATCGCGATGACCGCGATCGAGCAACTCACCAGTCAGCTCTGCGATGTGGAATTGAGCATTCCGATCGATGGTCTGAAGTGGCGGCCGGGACCCTTCCACCGTGCCCTGGTGAGGCTTCCGGTACGTTTCACTCCTGTCGAGATGAACGCGGCCATGGAGCCGACGGACGCGGCCACGGCGCCGGACGACGCAGCCGACATCGCGCACGACCTCGCACGGGGCGTCGCGCACGACCTCACGCGAGGTGTCGCGCACGACCTCACGCGGGAAGGCCCGCCGGCGGCGTCGATCGGTCCGTGAACCGTGTCGGTAGTACGCCGAACGGGTGAGGGGCGAGAGAATTGCCCGATGAACAGCGGGCGCAGCGGGCGCCACGCCGACCGAAGTACAGACGGGGTGGTCCGGTGAGCAGGTATGACAGGTACGACGTCACGGACGAGCAGTGGGAGGGGCTTGCCCAGGTCGTGCCTCTGCGCAGCCGCAACGAGTGGCCGTCGAGGGTCGATCACCGCACGGTCCCGGACGAGATCCCGGAGGCCGAACAACGGCGCCTCGTCGTGATCCGGGTCCAGGTCTTCGCGGACGCGCGCGAGGTCGCGGAATACCTGGTCGCGCAGGTTCCGGTGCTGCTCGACCTGACCAGCGCCGAGACGGACGTGGCCAAGCGCATCCTGGACTTCACCAGCGGGGTCGTCTTCGGGCTGGGCAGCGGGATGCACCGGGTCGACCGGAACGTCTTCCTGCTGTCACCGGTCGGCATGGAGGTCGAGGGGGCCGCGGCGGCGGGCCTCCCGGGTTCGTAGCGGGGCCGGCCCCCCGGGTTCGTGGTGGGCGGGCGGCAGCGGTGCGCGGGCGCCGGTCGACCGGGTGTGCGACGGCCGCGTGGCGGGTGGGGTGTGGTTGTGCCGGGGCGGGTCGGTCGGTTCGGGGTGGGGCGTCGGGTGTGCAGGGGTGGTTCGGGTCGGGGTGGCTCCGGTGGGGGGAAGATCCCTCGATCGAGGGAATAGCGGCTGTGCAGGATTGCCGCGGCAGACGTAGCCCGATCGTAGGAAGGTCCGTCTGGCGGAACGATTCTGCTCTGCGTGGTCTGCATACGGTCCGCCCATGACTGCACTCCGCCCGGGTGTCACCACCCCGCCGCCCGTTCCCGGTACGTCGGGGCCCGGTGCCGTCGCCATCGCGGGGGTGCCCGGCGGTGAGGGTGTCCGCGTCCGTACCGGCCCGGTCGTGCGGCCCGTCGCGGACGCCGGGACCGTCGTGCGGGCCGTCACGGGTGCGCCGGGTTCCACCACCGAGTCCCTCCGCCCCGCCGGAACCCGCCGGTCCGACAGCTCCGTCCGGACCGCCGGGCCGGTGGTGACCGAACTGCGCCTTTCCGCGTTCGCCGTGCACCGGGGCGCCACCTTCCCCATCGGCCCGGTCACGCTCTTCACCGGCCCCGGAGGCAGCGGCAAGTCGAGCGTCCTGCGGGCGTACGAGGCACTGGCCCGGCTGGCCGGCGGGGATGCGCTCGGCGCGGTGTTCCCGGATCCGGCGGGCTGTGTACCGGAGAGTGCCGCGGCCGATGACCAGGGGCGGCGGGGGTTCCGGATCGGCTGCACGACGGACGGCCCGGCGGGGCCGGTGCGGCTCGATGTCGCCGTCCAGGCGGAACCCACCCTCCGCATCGTCGGAGAACGCCTCACCGGCGGCGGTGAGACGCTGCTCACCACCGCGTTGCGCGATCCGGGTCGCTCGATGGTCCAGGCGGCCTGGCACACGGCGGGCGCGGTCCCGGTCACCCGGGCACCGCTGCCCGACGACCGGCTGGGAACGGCCCTGCTGCCCCTGCGGGTGGCGGGCAGGACCGAGGGGCAGTTACAGGTCCTGGCCGCCGCGGAACAGACGATCGTGGCCCTCCGGTCCGTCTTCTCCTGCGAACCGCGGCCGTCGCGGATGCGCGCCCCGGTCCCGGCGGGCGACGACCGGCTGCGCCGGGGCTGCGACAATCTCGCGGCGGTGCTGGAGCGCACGCACACGCGGTGCGTCCGCCGCCATGCCCGCCTGGTCGCGGCGGCTCGCGTCGGCTGCGCGCGGCCGGTCACCACGCTGGGCGTCGAACGGTCGGCGGACGGGCTGGTGCGCGCCACGCTCGGCCGCGACGGCGGGGTCACCACACCGCTCGGACGGCTCGGCGACAGCGAGCTGAGGTACCTCGCGCACGCGCTGGTACTGCTCATCGGCCCCGGGGCGCTGGCGGTTGATGCCGTCGGGGAGGTGCCGTCGGCCATGCAGACACTGACCGTGCTGGCCGACGGATTCGACCGCGACCTGGACGGACGGCAGTTGCGCGGACTGCTGGATCTCGCGGTGTCGGTCGGCGCGACCGGGCATATCGGGCTGGTGGGCACGGTCACGGAACGGGGTGCGGCCGGGGCCAGGGAGACGGCCGGGGTGACGGTGGTAGACCTGTAACGGTGACAGAACTTGATGTACCGGCCCTGCAGCGACGACTTGCCGCGTTCGCGGCCGCGCGTGACTGGGAGCAGTACCACACCCCGAAGAACCTGGCGATCGCCCTGAGCGTCGAGGCGTCCGAACTGGTGGAGATCTTCCAGTGGCTGACGCCGGAGGAGTCGGCGCGGGTGATGGAGAGCTCCGGCTCGGCGCACCGGGTGAAGGACGAGATCGCGGACGTCCTCGCGTATCTGCTGCAGTTGTGCGAGGTGCTGGGGGTCGACGTGCTGGCGGCACTGTCGGAGAAGATCGACCGGAATGAGATCAGATTTCCGGTTCCGGAGCGCCCCGAGGCCACGGAATCCCAGGATCGTCACTCTTCGGAGTGATCAACTTATCCACAGTTGAATTCGTGTCCACAGATTTCCGAATTCCCCTGGCTATTCGGTGACGGTGCCCTCACTGTGGGTAATGGATGAGTTGAGCGGCTTTTCGTACGGACGGGGGTAACACATGGAAGCGGAGCGGCTTGTAGGAGTCGGTCGGCGTGCGCTGGCGCAGAGCCGGGGCACGCCGGACATCATCGCCGAGGCATGGCAGGCCCAGGCGCTCGCCCAGGCGATCGGCAGCCGGCTGGCTGCGGAAGGTCCGAAGGACTTACGGGGCGAGGCGCGCGGACTGAGCGAGATCGGTGGCAGGAGCGGGGGACCACTGGACCATCCGGCGGCTCGGGCGCAGGTGGCCAGGGCCGCCCAGTTGTCCGAACTGGCCGATCCCCGGGCGACGTTGACGGGATTGGGCGCGCTGCTCGGGGAGGTGGGGATGGCCCTCGTCGGGGTGGCGTGCGAGACCGACGAGCAGGCGCTCTACTGGCAGTGCATGGAGGCGATCGACGCGGCCGACGAGTCGATGGACCGGGTGCACGGAATGCTGCGACGCCTCGACGAGCACGAGCGTGAACGACAACAGGATCTGGAGCGCGGCCGGGAGCGGGACGGCCCGTACGGGGTGGTGGGCGGACCGGCCGCATCGGTGAAGGGCCGGCCGTGAGCGACCCGCTCGTCGACGTCCACGACCGGCGCCCCGAGGTGCAGGATGGATGCATGGATCTTCGAATCTTCACCGAGCCCCAGCAAGGGGCGAGCTACGACACCCTGCTCGCCGTGGCCAAGGCGGCCGAGGACCTCGGCTTTGACGCCTTCTACCGCTCCGACCACTACCTCCGCATGGAACCGGGTGACGGGCTGCCCGGGCCGACCGACGCGTGGATCACCCTGGCCGGGCTGGCGCGCGAGACCAGGCGGATCCGCCTCGGCACGCTCATGACGGCCGGGACCTTCCGGCTTCCCGGTGTGCTCGCCGTCCAGGTCGCGCAGGTCGACCAGATGTCGGGCGGGCGTGTCGAGCTCGGACTCGGCGCGGGCTGGTTCGAGGAGGAGCACAGGGCCTATGGCATTCCGTTTCCCAAGGAGAAGTTCGGCAGGCTGGAGGAGCAACTGGAGATCGTCACCGGACTGTGGGCGACCGAGATCGGCCAGACGTTCAGCTTCGACGGCACCTACTACCAACTGACCGACTCGCCCGCGTTGCCCAAGCCCGCGCAGGCCAAGGTGCCCATTCTGGTCGGCGGCCACGGCGCGAGGCGTACGCCGAGGCTGGCCGCTCGGTACGCGGACGAGTTCAACATCCCCTTCGCGTCGTTGGAGGACAGCGAGAGGCAGTTCGGCCGGGTCGGGGAAGCGGCCCGAGCGGCCGGCCGCGAACCCGGCGATCTGGTGTATTCCAACGCCCTGGTCGTCTGCGTCGGCAAGAACGACGCGGAAGTGGCGCGCCGTGCCTCCGCCATCGGCCGCGAGGTGGCGGAGCTGAAGGCGAACGGGCTCGCGGGCTCGCCCGCCGAGGTGGTCGACAAGATCGGCCGGTACGCGGCGATCGGGTCGTCCCGCATCTACCTCCAGGTCCTGGACCTGGAGGACCTGGAGCACCTGGAGCTGATCTCGTCCCGGATCCAGCCCCAGCTCGGATGAGACGGTCTCCGGCTCGTACCACCCCGCCGGAGAGCGGCCCCGGCGCTGACGCGGGGGAGACGGCTCGGGCCCGGCGGGCCGGCCGGGCGCCGTCGAGGCCGCTGGTGGAGGAGAGGCCGAGGTGAGGCCCGGTCGATGAAGGAGGTCACCGTGCAACCCGTCAGACGACCGGTCGAGGGGGCGCCCGCCCGTGGACTCGCACACGCTCTCTCCCGGGAAACGGTCCTGCTCGACGGCGGTCTCTCCAACCAACTGGAGGCCCAGGGCTGCGACCTGTCCGACGCCCTGTGGTCGGCCCGGCTGCTGTCGGACGGGCCGGAGCAGATCGTGGCCGCGCACACGGCCTATCTGCGGGCGGGCGCGCAGGTGCTCATCACGGCGAGCTACCAGGCGACCTTCGAGGGTTTCGAGCGGCGAGGGGTCGCACGGGCCGGGGCGGAGGAGCTCTTCGCCCGCAGCGTTCGCCTCGCGCGGCGGGCCGCGGCCGGGGCCGATCGGCAGATCTGGGTCGCCGCCTCGGTCGGTCCGTACGGGGCGATGCTGGCGGACGGCAGTGAGTACCGGGGCCGGTACGGGCTCTCGGTCCGGGAGCTGGAGCGGTTCCACCGGCCCAGGGTCGAGGCACTCGTCGAGTCCGGGCCCGATGCGCTGGCGTTGGAGACGGTGCCGGACGTCGACGAGGCCGAGGCGATGCTGCGCGCGGTCGAGGGGTGCGGCCTGCCTGTCTGGCTCTCGTACAGCGTGGCGGGGGGCCGCACCAGGGCGGGGCAGCGGCTGGAGACGGCCTTCGCCCTGGCCGAGGGGCGCGACCAGGTCCTTGCCGTGGGGGTGAACTGCTGCGAGCCGGCGGACGCGGACCGGGCGGTGCCGGTGGCGGCGGAGACGGCCGGGAAGCCGGTCGTCGTCTATCCCAACAGCGGCGAGCGGTGGGACGTCCGGAGCCGGGGATGGACGGGCGGTGCCACGTTCGATCCGGGGAGGGTGCGGTCCTGGCGGGATGACGGGGCCCGGCTGGTGGGCGGGTGCTGCCGGGTAGGACCGGCGACCGTCGCGGAGCTGGCCCGAATGCTCGACGCCGACGCCAACGCCGACGCCGAGCGTGCGGAAGGGAGGAACGACCAGGAAGCACGGCAGCGTCGAGGCACCTGAAAATGCTTGGTGGTGGGCGAGTGGACCGGACCATACTCGTACGCGTGTTCCTGACGATCAGTACCACCGGCGATCCGGAACGTCCGGCGACCGACCTCGGCTTTCTGCTGCACAAGCACCCCGACAAGGCGCAGGCGTTCTCCACCTCCCACGGCACGGCCCACGTCTTCTACCCCGAGGCGTCCGCCGAGCGGTGCACCGCGGCGCTTCTGCTGGAGGTGGATCCGGTGGCGCTGGTACGTCGAGGCAAGGGCAAGGGGAAGGGCGGAACGCCCGACGCGGCGCTCGCGCAGTATGTCAACGACCGTCCGTACGCGGCGTCCTCGCTGCTCTCCGTGGCGATGAGCACCGTCTTCAAGTCCGCGCTGAGAGGGGTGTGCCAGGCACTTCCCGAGCGCGCCCGGACGCCGCTCCCGCTGCGGATCGAGGTACCGGCGCTTCCGGCGCGCGGTGGACCGGAGCTGGTGCGCGGGCTGTTCGGGCCGCTCGGCTGGACGAGCGTGGACGCCGTGGCCGTACCGCTGGACGAGCGGTTCCCGGAGTGGGGGGACTCGCGGTACGTACGGCTGGCACTGGAAGGCGAGTTGAGACTCGCCGACGCGTTGCGGCAGTTGTACGTGCTGCTGCCGGTGCTCGACGACGCCAAGCACTACTGGGTCGCGCCGGACGAGGTGGACAAGCTGCTGCGGGCGGGGGAGGGCTGGCTGGCCACGCACCCCGAGCAGAAGGTGATCACCAGCCGCTATCTGTCCCGGCGGTGGGGCCTGACCCGCCAGGCGGCACAGCGGCTCGAACTGGTGCGGCTCGCCGAGTCGGACGACCTCGACGTCGAGAACGTCGACAACGCGGTGGACGAGACCAAGGACACCGAGGAGAGGCCGGTGCCGCTGGCCGAGCAGCGGCGTACCGCGATTCTGGAGGCGCTGCGCACGGCCGGTGCGTGCCGGGTGCTCGACCTCGGCTGCGGCCAGGGCCAGTTGGTGCAGGCGCTGCTCAAGGACGCCGCGTTCACGGAGGTCGTGGGCGTCGACGTCTCCATGCGCGCCCTCACCATCGCCGCGCGGCGGCTGAAGCTGGACCGGATGGGCGAGCGGCAGGCCGCGCGGGTCACGCTCCGGCAGGGTTCGCTCACATACACCGACAAGCGGTTGAAGGGCTACGACGCGGCCGTTCTCAGCGAGGTCGTCGAACACCTCGACCTGCCGAGGCTGCCCGCGCTGGAGTACGCGGTGTTCGGTTCGGCCCGCCCCCGGACCGTGCTCGTCACGACGCCGAACGTCGAGTACAACGTCCGCTGGGAGACGCTCCCGGCCGGACAGGTGCGTCACGGCGACCACCGGTTCGAGTGGACCAGGGCCGAGTTCCGCGACTGGGCCGGGGACGTGGCGGAGCGGCACGGATACAGCGTCGAGTTCCGCCCCGTGGGGCCCGACGACCCGGAGGTCGGGCCGCCGACGCAGATGGCCGTGTTCACGATGACCGCCGCCGACACCACACACCGGTCCGGAGGCCGGGCCGGGGACACACCCGAGAACGCGCCCCGGGACAACCGTGCCAACGGACCCCAGGGCAGGCCCCGGAACGGATCCGACAACGGGACCGGGAATCCGGCCGAGTGCCGGGCCGAGAAGGAGGGAGAAGCCGCATGACCAGTACGTCCCGCACCCTGCCCGTGACCGACCTCTCCCTCGTGGTGCTCATCGGGGCCAGCGGTTCCGGCAAGTCCACGTTCGCCCACCGGCACTTCAAGCCGACGCAGGTCGTCTCCTCGGACTTCTGCCGAGGGCTCGTCGCCGACGACGAGAACGACCAGAGCGCCAGCCGCGACGCCTTCGACGTCCTGCACACCATCGTCGGCAAGCGGCTCGCCGCCGGCCGGCTGACCGTGGTGGACGCCACCAACGTCCAGGCCGAGGGCCGCAGACAGCTGGTCCAGCTGGCCCGCAGTCATGACGTGCTGCCCATCGCGATCGTCCTCGACCTGCCCGAGGAGGTCTGCCTCGCCCGCAACGCGACCCGCCCCGACCGCGCCGACATGCCGCGCCATGTCGTCCAGCGCCACCGCCGCGAACTGCGGCGCTCGCTGCGCGGTCTGGAGCGCGAGGGCTTCCGCAAGGTGCACGTCCTGCGCACCGAGGAGGAGGTGGAGCACGCCGAGGTCGTGCTGGAGCGCCGCTACAACGACCTGCGCCACCTCACCGGCCCCTTCGACATCATCGGCGACGTCCACGGCTGCAGTTCCGAACTGGAGACACTGCTCGGCAAGCTCGGATACGTCGACGGCGCGCACCCCGACGGGCGCACGGCCGTCTTCGTCGGCGACCTGGTGGACCGGGGCCCGGACAGCCCCGGCGTGCTGCGCCGCGTCATGTCCATGGTGTCGGCGGGCAACGCCCTGTGCGTGCCGGGCAACCACGAGAACAAGCTCGGCCGGTACCTCAAGGGCCGCACGGTCCAGCACACCCACGGACTGGCCGAGACCATCGAGCAGTTGGACCGGGAGGACGAGAAGGACCCGGCCTTCCGCGAACGGGTGCGGGAGTTCATCGACGGACTCGTCAGCCACTACGTCCTCGACGGGGGAGCGCTCGTCGTCTGCCACGCCGGGCTGCCCGAGAAGTACCACGGCCGCACCTCCGGCCGGGTCCGCTCGCACGCGCTGTACGGGGAGACCACCGGCGAGACCGACGAGTTCGGCCTGCCCGTGCGCTACCCGTGGGCGGAGGAGTACCGCGGCAGTGCCGCCGTGGTCTACGGCCACACCCCGGTGCCCCGCACCTCCTGGATCAACAACACCCTCTGCCTGGACACGGGCGCGGTCTTCGGCGGGAGGATGACCGCGCTGCGGTGGCCGGAGCGCGAGATCGTCGACGTACCGGCCGAGCGGGTCTGGTACGAGCCGGTCAGACCGTTGGCCACCGAGGCGCCCGGGGGCCGGGAGGGACGGCCGCTGGACCTCGCCGACGTGCAGGGCCACCGGATCGTGGAGACCCGGCACATGGGTCGTGTCGCGGTCCGCGAGGAGAACGCGGCGGCGGCGCTCGAAGTGATGAGCCGGTTCGCCGCCGATCCCCGGCTGCTCGGCTATCTGCCCCCGACCATGGCGCCCACGGCCACCTCGCGCGAGGACGGTTATCTGGAGCACCCGGCCGAGGCGTTCGACCAGTACCGGACGGACGGCGTCGCCCGGGTCGTGTGCGAGGAGAAGCACATGGGCTCCCGCGCGGTGGTCCTGGTCTGCCGGGACGCGGAGACCGCCCGCGAGCGCTTCGGCGTGGGGAACACCCCCCGCGTCCCGGGCGGTGCGGACGGTCCTACCGGAGCGCTGTACACCCGTACCGGACGCCCGTTCTTCGACGACGCCGCGCTCACCGAGACGGTCCTCGACCGACTGCGCACCGCCGTCACCGCAGCCGGGCTCTGGGAGGAGTGGGGCACCGACTGGGTGCTGCTCGACGCCGAGCTGATGCCGTGGTCCCTCAAGGCGTCCGGCCTGCTGCGCTCGCAGTACGCCGCCGTCGGCGCCGCGGCGGGGGCGGCCCTTCCCGCGGTCGGCGACGCCCTCGCGGCAGCGGCGGCGCGCGGTGTGGACGTGACCGCTCTCGCGGACCGCCGGCGCGGGCGGGCCGAGGACGCGGCCGCGTTCACCGAGGCGTACCGCCGTTACTGCTGGAGCACCCGGGGCCTGGACGGGGTCCGTCTCGCGCCGTTCCAGGTCCTCGCCGTGGCGGGCCGCTCGCTGGCCCCGGTACCGCACGACGAGCAGCTCGCCTGGATCGACCGGCTGGTCGAGCACGACCCGACCGGACTGCTCCAGGTCACCCGTCGGCTCGTCGTCGACACGCGGGACGAGGCATCCGTGCGCTCCGGGATCGACTGGTGGCTGGAGCTGACGCGGAGCGGCGGCGAGGGCATGGTCGTCAAACCGCTCGCCGCGCTCGTGCGGGACGCCCGGGAACGGCTCGTCCAGCCCGGTCTCAAGGTGCGCGGCCGGGAGTACCTCCGGATCATCTACGGACCCGAGTACACCCGCCCGGAGAACCTGGAGCGGCTGCGCGGCCGGTTCCTCGGCCACAAGCGCTCGCTGGCGCTGCGGGAGTACGCGCTCGGGCTCGAAGCGCTGGAGCGGCTGGCGGGAGGGGAACCGCTGTGGCGGGTGCACGAAGCGGTGTTCGCGGTGCTCGCCCTGGAGTCGGAGCCGGTCGACCCCCGTCTCTGACGTCGGCCTCTGAGGCCCCGTCCGGCGGTGGGGCCACGAGCGGGGCGACCCGCCGGCCACGGCACCCGGCACCGCCCCGCACGTCGCGCCGGGACACGGCGCGCACGTCTTCCGTACCGGCCCGCGGTGGCGGGGACGGGCGGCGTGCGCGCCGCGCGGTGCGGAAACCGCTGGCGATTCGCCGGGTGAACGGCGCTCCGCACGGTGAGGATGGAGACATGGGATTCCACGTCGACTCCGAGACCGGGCGGCTGCGCCGCGTCATCCTGCACCGTCCGGATCTGGAACTGAAGCGGCTCACACCCGACAACAAGGACGCGCTCCTGTTCGACGACGTGCTCTGGGTCCGCCGGGCCCGGCAGGAGCACGACGGCTTCGCGGACGTGCTGCGCGACCGCGGGGTGGAGGTGCACCTCTTCGGCGAACTGCTGCGCGAGTCGCTGGAGATCCCGGTGGCCAGACGGCTCGTCCTGGACCGGGTCTTCGACGAGAAGGAGTACGGGCCGCTCGCCACCGAGCACCTCCGGGCCGCCTTCGAGGAGTTGCCCGCATCCGAGCTGACCGAGGCGCTGGTCGGCGGGATGACCAAACGGGAGTTCCTGGAGCGGCACAGCGAGCCGACCTCCGTCCGCTTCCACGTCATGGACCTCGACGACTTCCTGCTCGACCCGCTGCCGAACCATCTCTTCACCCGGGACACCTCCGCCTGGATATACGACGGGGTGTCCATCAACGCGATGCGCTGGCCCGCCCGGCAGCGCGAGACCGTCCACTTCGAGGCGATCTACCGCCACCACCCCCTCTTCACGGGCCCCGACGCCGGTGCCTTCCACCACTGGTCCGAGGGGCAGGACGACTACCCCTCCACCATCGAGGGCGGTGACGTCCTGGTCATCGGGCACGGCGCCGTGCTCATCGGGATGAGCGAGCGCACCACCCCGCAGGCGGTCGAGATGCTGGCCCGCGGGCTGTTCGACGCGGGGTCGGCGCGCACGATCGTGGCGCTCGACATGCCCAAGCGCCGGGCGTTCATGCATCTGGACACGGTCATGACGATGGTCGACGGCGACACCTTCACGAAGTACGCGGGTCTGGGCATGCTGCGCTCGTACACCATCGAGCCGGGCGACGGGCCGAGGGACCTGAAGGTCACCGATCATCCGCCCGAGCACATGCACCAGGCGATCGCGCACGCCCTGGGCCTGGACTCGATCCGGGTGCTGACGGCCGTCCAGGACGTGCACGCCGCCCAGCGCGAGCAGTGGGACGACGGCTGCAACGTGCTCGCCGTCGAGCCGGGCGTCGTCGTCGCCTACGAGCGCAACGCCACCACCAACACGTATCTGCGCAAGGAAGGCATCGAGGTCATCGAGATCCGCGGCAGCGAACTGGGCCGGGGCAGGGGCGGGCCCCGTTGCATGAGCTGCCCCGTGGAACGCGACGCCGTGCGGTGACCGGGTGGGTCCCGGTGAGCGCCCCCGGTGAGCGACGATTCCCCCCACGCCTCTCCGCGCCAGCCGGCCTGCGGGTCTCTCCCCCGCCGGCTTTCCGGGAGGGCCTGTATATCGATGCATAGCGTCGTATAGACTTCCAAAGTCGCTGTACGTTCGATCACCGCCCTACCCAGGAGCTCTCCCATGGCCATAGACCTCGCAGGCCGCCACTTCCTCAAGGAGCTGGACTTCACGGCCGAGGAGTTCCGCGGCCTGATCGATCTCGCGGCCGAGCTCAAGGCCGCGAAGAGGTCGGGGACCGAAGTGCAGCGGCTGCGCGGCAGGAACATCGCGCTGATCTTCGAGAAGACCTCGACCCGCACCCGTTGCGCCTTCGAGGTGGCCGCCGCGGACCAGGGGGCCTCCACGACGTATCTCGATCCCTCGGGCTCCCAGATGGGGCACAAGGAATCGGTGAAGGACACGGCTCGCGTCCTCGGCCGCATGTTCGACGGCATCGAGTACCGCGGCGACAGCCAGGCGGCCGTCGAGGAGCTGGCCGCCCACGGCGGCGTTCCGGTGTTCAACGGGCTCACCGACGACTGGCACCCGACGCAGATGCTCGCCGACGTCCTGACCATGACCGAGCACTGCGAGAAGCCGCTGGACCGGATCGCCTTCGCCTACCTCGGCGACGCCCGCTTCAACATGGGCAACTCGTACCTGGTCACCGGCGCGCTGCTGGGCATGGACGTGCGGATCGTCGCGCCGAGGTCGTACTGGCCGACCGACGAGGTCGTCGGTGAGGCCCGCAGGCTGGCCGACGCGAGCGGCGCGACCGTCACGCTCACCGAGGACGTCGCCGAGGGCGTCAGGGGCGCGGACTTCGTCGCCACCGACGTCTGGGTCTCCATGGGGGAGCCCAAGGAGGTCTGGGCCGAGCGGATCGAGGCTCTCGCCCCGTACGCCGTGACCATGGACGTCCTGCGGGCCACCGGCAACGCGGACGTGAAGTTCCTGCACTGCCTCCCCGCCTTCCACGACCTCGGCACCGCGGTCGGGCGGGAGGTCGCCGCGGCCCACGGTCTGACGGAGCTGGAGGTGACCGACGAGGTCTTCGAGTCCGCGCACTCGATCGTCTTCGACGAGGCGGAGAACCGGATGCACACGATCAAGGCCGTCCTGGTGGCCACCCTCGCCGGCCCGGCGGCCGGTGCCGCGACCCCGGCCGAAGGCACGTGACCGCATGATCATGCGCCCAATTGGGTGAACATGCACAGAGGTGATTAATATCGTGCTTCTTGGTGGGGTTCGGGCCCGGACGCTCGGACCCCCCTTGCGTGAGTGCCGCCCACCCGGCATCCCGACCCCGTCCGGCAGCCCCGTCCCCAACCGGCCGCCGTACTCCCGTCCGGCTCCGAAGCCCCGGCGGCCACGAACCCCCCGGCGGCTGCGAAGTCCCACCGGCACCGAGGTCCCCACAGGCCCCCGCGTGCCGCCCCCACATGCTCCACCAGAGAAGAGATCCCCCGTGAGTGCGCTGCGCCCGCCGAACCGCTCGATCCCGTCCGGTCCGCGCGTCAAGAACCCCCACCAGCTGATCGCCGAATCCGGCGCGGACCTGGAGGGGCACGGTCTCAAGCGCACCATGGGTCTCTTTCAACTCGTGTGCTTCGGTGTCGGCGCCGTCGTGGGCACCGGCATCTTCGTCGGCCTTTCCGACAGCGTCGCCGAGGCGGGTCCCGCCGTGGTGCTCTCCTTCGTGCTGGCCGCGATCACCTGTGTCTTCACCGCCTTCTCCTTCGCCGAGCTGGGCAGCGCGATCCCGGTGTCCGGCAGCTCGTACTCCTTCGCCTACGCGACCTTCGGCGAGCGCGTCGCGTTCCTCGTCGGCTGGTGCCTGCTGCTGGAGTACGGGGTCTCGGTCTCCGCGGTCGCCGTCGGCTGGAGCCAGTACGTCAACGAACTCCTGGACAGCCTGTTCGGCGGGCAGCTGCCCGCCGTCCTCTCGGCGGGGCCCGGTGACGGCGGGCTGATCAATCTGCCCGCGGTGCTGGTGATCATGATGGCCGCCGTCCTGCTGGTGCGCGGCGTCCGGGAGAGCGCCGGGGCCACCGCCGCGATGGCCGTGCTCAAGATCGGCATTCTGGCCCTGTTCTGCGCTATCGCCTTCACCGCCTACCAGCACGAGAACCTCACGCCCTTCGTCGCGCACGGGGCGGGCGGGATCACCGCGGGCGCGTCGCTGGCGTTCTTCTCCTACATCGGCTTCGACGCCATCACCACCGCGGGCGAGGAGGTCAAGGACCCGCGCCGGAACATCCCGATCGCGATCATGGTCTGCATCGGCCTGGTCACCCTGCTCTACTGCGCCGTCGCGCTCGCCGCGATCGGAGCGCTCGGCCCGCGGGACGTCGCGGACAAGCCCGCCGCGCTCTCGATCGTCGTCGACCAGGTGACCGGCTCGGCCGTCGGCGGCGCGATCATCGCCTTCGGGGCGGTCGTCGCGATCGCCTCCGTCGTGCTCGCGGTGATGTACGGGCAGACCCGCATCCTGATGTCGATGTCCCGTGACGGCCTGATCCCGCGCGTTTTCGAACGGGTCTCGCCGCGCACGTCGACGCCGGTCGCCAACACCTGGATCGTGGCGGTCGTCTTCGCCGTTCCGGCGGCCTTCTCGTCGCTCGACGTGGTGGTGAACCTGACCACCATCGGCACCCTCGGCACCATGGTCGTGGTGAACCTGGCGGTGATCATGCTGCGCCGCCGCAACCCCGAGGTGCGGGGCTCGTTCCGGGTGCCGCTGTATCCGCTGAGCCCGCTCCTGGGCGTCGTCTTCTGCCTGTACCTCATGTACGGGACGGGCTGGGCGACCTGGGTGCAGTTCGCCGTGTTCCTGCTGGTGGGCGCGGGGGTGTACGCCTGCTACGGCCGCAGCCGCTCCCGGCTGGGCGCGACGGAGCCCCGATAGGGCCCGGACGGCTCCCCTTCCCTGGATCCCGGTTCGCCGGGCGGCGGCCGTCGCGGCGGAGTCAGTCCCGGGGCGACGCCTGGGACGGCAGGGTGAACCACACGGCCTTGCCCTGTTCCGTCGTGCGATGACCGCAGGAGGCGCTGAGCGTACGGATGAGCAGGAGGCCCCGGCCGTGCTCCTGCCAGGGGTCCAGGTCGCCGCCGGACGCGGGACGGGACAGGGCGCCCGGCGGTGTGGGATCGCGGTCGTGCACCTCCACCTGCCAGCCGCTCGGACAGAGCTCCACCACCAGCTCGATGGGTTCGTCGCCGCGCGTGTGCTCCACCGCGTTCGCGACCAGCTCCGCGGTGAGGAGCTCGGCGGTCCCGGAGTCGGCCGCCTCCCCGATGTCCGCCAGTGCCGTACGGATCAGCGCGCGGGCGACCGGTACGGCCACCGTCGAGTGCGGCAGGGCGATCCGCCAGGAGGCGGGAAAGGGGGCATCGGAGGGCACGGCAGCGTTTCCGTTCCGGAGTCGGGGACTCTCTCGAGGTCAATAACTTCTGAGCTTCAACCTTACGAAGCGCAACAACACAGACAAGGGTCCGCCGACCGGTACGAAGGGGGACGTTCGGCACTACGCTCTCACGGCCATGCTTATCTCGTTTCCATGACGGGAGTCACAGGCGAGTGATACGTTCGTGTGCAGGCAGCGGCCCGACGGCTGAAGGGGAGTCCCCTCCATGAGTCCGTTTCCCAGCTCCGCCCCCCGAACGGATGACTGGCGTCATCTGCGGCTGACGACCCACGACGGGGTCGCCACCGTCACCCTCGCCCGCCCCGAGAGACTCAACGCGCTCACCTTCGGCGCCTACGCCGATCTGCGTGACCTGCTCGCCGAACTGTCCCGCGAGCGTGCCGTACGCGCTCTGGTCCTCGCGGGGGAGGGGCGCGGATTCTGCTCCGGCGGGGACGTCGACGACATCATCGGCGCCACCCTCTCCATGGACACCGCCCAACTGCTCGACTTCAACCGCATGACCGGCCAGGTGGTGCGGGCCCTGCGCGAAGCGCCGTTCCCCGTCGTCGCCGCCGTGCACGGCGTGGCCGCCGGCGCCGGGGCGGTTCTCGCGCTGGCGGCGGACTTCCGGATCGCCGACCCCTCCGCCCGCTTCGCCTTCCTCTTCACCAGGGTCGGTCTCTCCGGCGGCGACATGGGCGCCGCCTATCTGCTCCCGCGCGTCGTCGGCCTCGGACACGCCACCCGGCTGCTGATGCTCGGCGAACCGGTTCGCGCACCGGAGGCGGAGCGGATCGGGCTGATCAGCGAGCTGACCGAGGAGGGCGGCGCGGACGCGCGGGCGGCGGCGCTGGCCCGCCGCCTCGCCGACGGACCGGCGCTCGCCCTCGCCCGGACCAAGGCGCTGCTGACCGCCGAACTCGACATGCCCCTCGCCGCCGCGGTGGAGATGGACGCCGCGACCCAGGCCCTGCTGATGAACGGCGAGGACTACGCGGAATTCCATGCCGCCTTCACCGAGAAACGGCCGCCGAAGTGGCAGGGGCGGTAGCGCCGTGCCTCCCGATGCGACGGTGCCCGAAGCGTCGGCGTCCGATGCGGCGGTGTGCGGGGCGGCGCCCCTCGGCTCGGTGACGGCCGGTGCGAAGCCGGCCGGCGTGCGGCGGATCGCGGTCATCGGCGGCGGGCCCGGCGGCCTCTACGCCGCCGCCCTGCTCAAGCGGCTCGGCCCGGAGCGCGACATCACGGTCTGGGAACGCAACGCCCCCGACGACACCTTCGGCTTCGGTGTCGTCCTCTCCGACGAGACCCTCGGCGGCATCGAGCACGCCGACCCCGTCGTCCACGCCGCCCTCCAGGACGAGTTCGTCCGCTGGGACGCCATCGACATCGTCCACCGGGGGGTGACCCAGACCTCCGGCGGGCACGGCTTCGCGGCGCTGGGCAGACGCAGGCTGCTGGCGATCCTGCACGCGCGCTGCGACTCCCTCGGCGTACGGCTCCGCTTCCGCACCGAGGCCCCGCCCGCCGCCGAACTGGCCGCCGCGCACGATCTGGTGATCGCCGCCGACGGGGTGCACAGCCTCACTCGCGCCGCCCACGCCGACGTCTTCGCCCCCCGCCTCACCCCGCACCGCTGCCGCTACATCTGGCTCGCCGCGGACTTCGCCCTCGACGCGTTCCGATTCGAGATCGCCGAGACCGCGCACGGGGTGATGCAGCTCCACGGCTACCCCTTCTCCGCCGACGCCTCCACGGTCATCGTCGAGATGCGCGAGGAGGTGTGGCGCGCCGCCGGATTCGACACCGCCGACGTGACGCACTCGATCGCACGCTGTGCCGACGTCTTCCGCGAGACGCTCGGCGGCCGGCCGCTGCGGTCCAAGAACTCCGCCTGGCTCACGTTCCGTACCGTCGCCAACGCCCGCTGGTCGCACGGCAACACGGTGCTCATCGGCGACGCCGCCCACACCGCGCACTTCTCCATCGGCTCCGGCACCAAACTCGCCTTCGAGGACGCCCTCGCGCTCGCCGCCTGCGTCGAGGAGCAGCCCGGCCTGCCCGCCGCGCTGGCCGCGTACGAGGCCGAACGCCGGCCGGTCGTCGAGTCGACCCAGCGGGCCGCGACGGCCAGCCTGCGCTGGTTCGAGGAACTGGGCACCTACGTCGACCAGCCGCCCCGCCAGTTCGCGTTCAACCTCCTCACCCGCAGCCGCCGCGTCACCCACGGCAACCTGCGGATGCGTGACGTCTCCTTCACCACCGCCGTCGAGGAGGAGTTCGGCACCGTTCCCGGCACCCCGCCCATGTTCACCCCGCTGCGGCTGCGCGGTCTCGCGCTCCGCAACCGCGTCGTCGTCTCACCGATGGACACGTACTCGGCCGTCGACGGCGTTCCCGGCGACTTCCACCTCGTCCACCTGGGTGCCAGGGCGCTCGGCGGGGCCGGACTCGTCATGACGGAAATGGTGTGCGTGAGCGCCGTAGGCCGCATCACTCCTGGCTGCGCCGGGCTCTACACCGCCGAACAGGCCGCGGCCTGGGCCCGGATCACCGACTTCGTCCACGCGAGCTCACCCGGGACGGCCATCGGCGTCCAGCTCGGCCACGCCGGGCGCAAGGGCTCCACCAAGCTCATGTGGGAGGGCATCGACCAGCCCCTCGACCACGGCAACTGGCCCGTGGCCGCCGCCTCCCCGATCCCGTACACGGCCGGAGTCAGCCAGATTCCGCACGCCCTGGACCGGGCCGGGCTCGCCGCCGTGCGCGAACAGTTCGCGGCGGCGGCCCGGCGCGCCGACCACGCGGGATTCGACCTGCTCGAACTCCACTGCGGCCACGGCTATCTGCTGTCCGGCTTCCTCTCGCCGCTCGCCAACCACCGCACCGACGCGTACGGCGGGCCGCTGAGGAACCGGCTCCGCTACCCGCTGGAGGTCTTCGACACGGTCCGTGCCGCATGGCCCGACGACCGCCCGATGATCGTCCGCATCTCCGCCACCGACTGGGCCGAGGGCGGCACCACGGCCGAGGACTCCGTCGAGATCGCCCGCGCCTTCGTCGCCCACGGGGCCGACGCCATCGACGTGTCGACGGGGCAGGTCGTCGCCGAGGAACGCCCCGAGTTCGGCCGCTCCTACCAGACCCCGTACGCCGACCGGATCCGCAACACGGTGTGCGTGCCCGTCGTCGCGGTCGGCGCGATCTCCTCCTGGGACGACGTCAACTCCCTGCTGCTCGCGGGCCGCGCCGATCTCTGCGCCCTGGCCCGCCCGCACCTCTACGACCCGCACTGGACGCTGCACGCCGCGGCCGAACAGGACTACGGCGGCCCCGGCGCGCCCTGGCCGCCCCCGTACCGCGCGGGCAGTCGCACCCCGCCGACCGGCCGCACCGACGCCCCGAGACCCCGGCTCACCCTGGGGTGACGGGTCTGCACTCGTGGCAGAGGCACGGATCGGGGTGCGGCGCCCCGTGGTGGGCGTGCCGCTCCTCCCGCGCCACCCGCTCCAGCAGGACGGCCAGCTCCTCGGCCTCCTCCCGTGTGGCGCCGACCTGCCCCGGGCATCTGCGCAGTACCGCCGGGACGTACACCAGACGGGCCCGGAAGGTGTGCAGATGACGGGTCCCCATGTCGATGGCGATCCAGCGGCCGGTGCGCCGGGCGTGCCCCACCGCCGTCAGTTGCCCGTGCCCCGTCCCCGGGTGGGTGTCGACGACGTACACCCTCGCCCCGCCCCGGTACGCCTTCGTCCCGGGGCGGAACTCCCGGCCCAGGTCCCCGTACCGCCGCCACCGCACGACGGTCGCCGTGACCAGCCACCGGGGTGCGAACGGCCCGGGTTCGGGGGGCCGGGGTTCGGACGGCCGGGGTCCGGGAGGCCCGCTCATCGGTCCACCGCGGCGAGCAGCAGGCGGTCCGAGACCGGGCGGTAGCCGATGCGGCGGTACACGCCGTTGCTCGTCGGATTGGCGAGATCGGTGAAGAGGAGCACCTCCGCCGCGCCGGCCTTCCGTGCCGCACGGCTCGTCTCCGCCACCGCCGCCGCCGCGTAGCCGCGGCGGCGGTGCTCGGGAGGCGTGTAGACCGCGGTGATCCGCACCATGCCGGCGATGCGCGGCGAGACGCCCGCCATCGACACCGGGACGCCGCCGTCCTCCCAGAGCGTCAGCCTGCCGGACGCCGTCCGTTCGTCCACCAGCCGCTCGACATGGGCAACGGACTGGCCGGTGCGCTCGCCGAACGCGTGGTGCCAGCGCACCAGCAGTTCCCGGTCGGCTCCTGTGGCCGCCCTGGCCCGGCCCGGCGGTGCGATGACGGGCGGGGTCAGCGTCCCCAGGCGGTACAGCCGCTGCTCCTGCACCACCCGGTGACCGGGCCAGAGCGCGGTGGCCAGGGCCTCGGCGGTGGCCCGGTCCGCGTTGACCTCCGCCGGGACGGTGCCCGTCCGGGAGAGCGCGGCGGCCAGCGGACCGACCGCCTCCGGGGCGACGAGGGCGAGCACCGGCGGCCGGGGCGGGGTCTGCACCAGCGTCCCCGCAACCCGCCCGTCCGCGCCGCGCCACCACCCCAGCAGCGGATCGGCGTCACCGAAGGCACGGGGGCCGCCCAGCCGCAGGGCGGCGGTGACGGTCAGAACCAGGGTGTTCTCGGCGGGCCGGGCGGTCAGCGAGGCCCCGGCCGCGTCGAGGAACACCTCGACGTCATGGGTGAGGGTCCAGGTCATGCCTCATCCTGCCGGGAACGCCGAAGACAAGGCACCCGCATTTCCCTCAGGCCCCTTCGGGACGTTCCTCGCGGAGACGGAATCGCTGCAGCTTCCCGGTCGCCGTGCGGGGGAGGGCGGGCAGGAACTCGATGACGCGCGGACACTTGTACGGGGACAGCTCGCCCTTCACGTACGTACGCAACGCCTCGGCCGACAGCTCCGCGCCCGCGCGCAGCACCACGTACGCCACCACGATCCGGCCGCGCAGCTCGTCCGCCCTGCCCACCACCGCCGCCTCCGCGACCGAGGGATGGCGCAGGAGGACGTCCTCGACCTCGGGGCCCGCGATGTTGTAGCCGGAGGAGATGATCATGTCGTCCGCGCGGGCCACGTAACGGAAGTAGCCGTCCGCGTCGCGCACATAGGTGTCGCCGGTGATGTTCCAGCCGTGCGCCACGTATTCCCGCTGGCGTTCGTCGGCGAGGTAGCGGCAGCCGATCGGACCGCGCACCGCGAGGAGACCGGGTTCCCCGTCCGGCACCTGTCGCCCCTCCCGGTCCAGCACCCGCGCCTGCCAGCCGGGCACGGGAACCCCGGTGGTGCCGGGGCGGACCGCGTCGTCGGCGGCGGAGACGAAGATGTGCAGCAGTTCGGTGGCGCCGATGCCGTTGATGATGCGCAGCCCCGTCCGCGCGTACCAGGACCGCCAGGTGGCGGCCGGGAGGTTCTCCCCGGCGGAGACGCAGCGCCGCAGCGCGCTCAGGTCGTGCGCGTCCACGTGGTCGAGCATCAGGCGGTAGGCGGTCGGCGCGGTGAACAGGACCGAGACCCGGTGGGCGGCGAGCGCGGGCAGCAGCCGTTCCGGGCCGGACTGTTCGAGCAGCAGCGCACTGGCACCGGCCCGGAGCGGGAAGACCACCAGACCACCGAGCCCGAAGGTGAAACCGAGCGGGGGACTTCCCGCGAACACGTCGTCGGGCGTGGGGCGCAGCACATGGCGCGAGAACGTGTCCGCGATGGCGAGCACGTCCCGGTGGAAGTGCATGCAGCCCTTGGGACGCCCGGTGGTGCCCGAGGTGAACGCGATCAGCGCGACGTCGTCCGCCGCGGTGTCCACCGGGACGTACGGTCCTCTCCCGTCCTCGGCCCCGTCCTCGGTGACGGCCCCGGTCGGGCGGAGCGGATCGTCCGGTGCGTCACCCCCGTAGACCGTGATCCGCAGCCCCGGCACCTCTGCCCGCACCAGGTCGTCGACCGACCGGACGTCGCACAGGGCGTGGCTCACCCGGGCGATCGAGCAGATGGTGGCGAGTTCGGCCGCCCGCTGCCGGTCCAGGACCGTGACCGCTATGGCGCCCGCCTTCAGCACCGCGAGCCAACAGGCGGCCAGACGGGGGGTGGTGGGACCGCGCAGCAGCACCCGGTTGCCGGGGACGACCCCCAGATCGGAGGTCAGGACGTGGGCGATCCGGTCCACCCGCTCCCGCAGCTCCCCGTAGCTCCACACCCCGCCGTCGGGGGTGCGGAAGGCGGGGCGGTGCGGGCCCAGCCGGTCGACGGTCCGGTCCAGCAGTTCCGCCGCGCAGTTGAGCCGGGCCGGATAGCGCAGCTCCGGGAGATCGAAGAGCAGGTCCGGCCACTGGTCCGGGGGAGGGAGGTGCTCCCGGGCGAAGGTGTCGAGGTGCGCTGAGGTCTTCGGGTCCATGAAGGATCGCCCCCTTGTCGCCTCTGGAGCGTATCGTTCGGGTGACGGTAGTCAACGGTCCGCGATGGACGAACGGGCGCGAAACCGTCGAGGGCCGACGTGCGGACCGGGTACGGAACATGACGTACCGAGAGGTCCGAGGGGCGCAGGGCGGAAGTCCGGCGAGCACGAGACGCAAGAACGGGGAAGACGACAGAACAGAAGGACGACTCAGACGAGACGCGACAGGAGAGACGCCGCGATGACGGCATTCTCGCTCGATCCGGCACAGACCTCGTGGTGCGAGGAGTTGCGAGCCCTCGCCGAACAGCAACTGCGCCCCCTCGCCGAAAAGGGCGGACCGGGCCACGTCAACCGCCCCTTGATCGCCGCGCTCGGCGCGTCGGGTCTGCTCGACCGGATGCTGGACTCCGGAGCGCTCGACCTCTGTCTGCTCCGCGAGTCCCTGGCCCGTGGCTGTACCGAGGCGGAGACCGCCCTGGCCCTCCAGGGTCTCGGCAGCCACCCGGTGCTCCGGGCCGGCACGCCCGCCCAGCGGGCGCGCTGGCTGCCCGAGGTGCGGGCGGGGCGTGCCGTGGCCGCCTTCGCGCTCAGCGAGCCGGGTGCCGGCTCCGACGCGGCGGCCCTGGCCCTGGACGCCGCTCCCGACGGGGGCCTCGGTCCCGGTTCCGGCGCGGGCCGCGGCTGGCGGCTCACCGGTGAGAAGTGCTGGATCTCCAACGCCCCGGAGGCCGACTTCTACACCGTCTTCGCCCGTACGACCCGGGGCGCCGGATCACGCGGCGTCACCGCGTTCCTCGTGCCCGCCGACCGTCCCGGACTCACCGGCTCCGCCCTGGACATGCTCTCGCCGCACCCCATCGGAACCCTGTGCTTCGACGGTGTACCCGTCACCGTCGAGGACGTGCTCGGCGAACCGGACCGCGGCTTCCGGGTCGCCATGGACACCCTGAACCTGTTCCGCCCCAGCGTGGGCGCGTTTGCCGTGGGCATGGCCCGCGCCGCACTGGACGCCACGCTCGCCCACACCGCCGGACGCACCGCGTTCGGCGGCCCGTTGAAGGACCTCCAGGCCGTCTCCCACCAGGTCGCCGAGATGGCCACCCGCACCGAGGCCGCCCGGCTCCTGGTCTACGCGGCGGCCGCCGCGCACGACGCGGGTGAAGAGGGCGTGCCGCGCCGCGCGGCCATGGCGAAGCTGTACGCCACCGAGACCGCGCAGTACGTCGTCGACACCGCCGTCCAACTGCACGGCGCCCGCGCCCTGCGCCGCGGCCACCTCCTCGAACACCTCTACCGGGAGGTCCGCGCCCCACGGATCTACGAGGGCGCCAGCGAGGTGCAGCGCACCATCATCGCCCGGGAGTCGTACGCGAACAGGGAGGCGTCCGCATGAGTCCGGTGCACCGGATCAACCCCGCCGAACTGTCGCCCCCGGCGGGGTTCTCGCACGCCACGACGGCCGTCGGCGGCCAACTGGTCTTCCTGGCCGGGCAGACCGCGCTCGACGTGGACGGCAAGGTCGTCGGTACCACGCTGCCCGAGCAGTTCGCAACGGCGCTCGCCAACCTGCTCACCGCCCTGCGCGCGGCGGGTGGCGCCCCGGCGGACCTGGCCCGGGTGACGGTGTACGCCACCGATGTGGCCGACTACCGGGCCCGGGCCGGTGAACTGGGCAGGATCTGGCGCCGGTTGGCGGGCCGTGACTATCCGGCGATGGCGGTCATCGGGGTGGCGAGACTCTGGGACGAGCAGGCGCTCGTCGAACTCGACGGGGTGGCGGTCCTGCCCTGAGCGAGCCGGGCGGCCGCGAACCGGCCGGGCGGTCCCGGACGCCTCCGCCCCCTCCCGTGAAGAGGCGGGGGCGGAGACCGGGAACGGAACGGACGGGAGGCGGTCGCCGGTCAGTAGGGCTTCACCAGTGCGTGGGCCGCGCCCGGTATCCCGATCTTCAGCAGCTCGTCCTCCTCGGGCGTGGTCTCCAGGCCCGTCTCCTGCTTGAGCACGGCACGCGACATGGCCTGCACCCACATGGCCTGCACCCACATGGCCTGCACCCACATGGCCCGGGGGCGGCGGCGGGCCTCCCACGCGTCGAGTACCGGGGTGTCAGCCGGCCGCCGCGGGCAGTCCCATCAGATGGTCCACCAGCGCCAGCAGCACGTCCCGGGAGAACGGCCGCTGACGGACGTCGCCGATCAGCAGCGGCACCTGTGGATCGAGGTCGAGTGCGGCCCTGATCTCGTCCGGGGTACGGGTGTTGTGGCCGTGGAAGCAGTTGATCGCCACGACGAACGGGATGTTCCGGCTCTCGTAGAAGTCGATCGAGGCGAAACTCGTCTCCAGCCTGCGAGTATCGGCGATCACCACCCCACCCAGCGCCCCGTTGACCAGGTCGTTCCACATGAACCAGAAGCGTTCCTGGCCGGGGGTGCCGAAGAGGTAGACCACCAGCTCGTCATTGACCGTGATCCGGCCGAAGTCCAGGGCCACGGTGGTGGTGTCCTTCTGGTCGACGCCGGCCAGGTCGTCGACGCCGACGCTGGCCTGGGTCAGATACTCCTCGGTGCTCAGCGGGGTGACCTCGCTGACGGCACCGACCATGGTGGTCTTGCCGACGCCGAAGCCTCCGGCGATGAGGATCTTGACGGCGGCGGGAGCCGCCTGACTGCTTGTCATGTTGGTTCAGAGTCTCCGGAGTCCGTCACGAACGGCGGCCAGCAGGCCCATGTCGGCGCCGCCGGCCGCCCGCGCCACCGAGAGCGGCGCGCGGGCCGTCAGCAGCCCCTGGGCGACGAGGTCGGCCAGCAGGATCTTGGTCACCGACACCGGGAGGCCGAGGTCGGACGAGACCTCGGCGACCGCGGAGGGCCGACGGCAGCGCTCCAGGATCAGCCGGTGCTCCGGCTGGAGCCGCCCCGGCAGGACCGGCGCACCGTGCTCGTCCCGCGGGTCCTGCGCGGTCGTCAGCACGGTGATGAGGCTGAAGTCGTCCCGCTCGGGCGCGGTCCGGCCCCGGGTGATCGTGTACGGGCGCACCATCGTGCCCGCCCCGTCCTCCCCGGCGTCCTCATCCCAGTACTCGGTCACGCGCGCTGCCCGTCCCCGGAACCGAAGGCGTCGAACTCGCCGCGGGCCGGGGTGGAGAGCTTCTGGCCGACCTGCTGGACGAGGTTGTGCATGGCGAGGGACATGATCTCGGCGTCCACCTCCTGGGAGGCGATCACAGCCAGATGGGTGCCCTGCCCGGCCGAGATGATGAACAGCCACAGGTCCGCGAGTTCCACGATCACCTGGTGGACGACGCCGCCGTCGAAGAGCTGGCCGACGCCGCGGGCCAGGCTCTGCTGGCCGGTGCAGATGGCGGCCAGCCGTTCGGCATCGGCGCGCTCGATGCTGCGCGAATGGCTCACCACGAGACCGTCGTCGGAGAGCAGGACGGCGTTGCGGGTTTCGGCCACCGAATCCACCAGGCCGTCGAGCAGCCAGTCGAGGTCCTGGTGTGTGGCGGTTGTGCGTGTCATGACCGTTCTTCTCTCGTGGGATGCGGGGTGGCGGGCGGCGCGGGCCGCGGTGTCGTCTCCGAGGTCGCGCGGGCCGCGCGCGACCGGCGCTGGAAGGCACCGATCGCCGCTCCGGCCCGGTGCGGGGCCGGTCGTGCCTGCGGGTTCTCTTCCGGGCCCGGCGGTCGGGGCACGGTGTTCCGGGTGGCCGGGCCGACCCGCAGCTCGTCCACCAGGCTGGCCTGCCGCACGCGGCGCGGCAGCGGCGGTTCCGCGCCGGGCGCGGGCAGGGCGCCCCCGGCGGGCAGCGCGGGCGGGCCGGAGCCGTTCTCCGCGCGGACGGCTTCCGGGTCCGGCGGCGCCGGGTGGTCCGGCTCGGACACCGGCAGCCGCGCCGGGCGGTGGTCGTCCTGCCCGGACCGGTAGGAGCCGGGGACCGGGAGGCCGATGGTGTCCACGGGGCCCATGGGACCTGCGGGCCCGGCGAGCGGCGGGTGACCGGACTCGGCACCGGCGGAGTACGGAGCGGGGTGGGGCTGTTCCGGTCCCGCGGGGGTGGGGCAGGACGGCGGCGGGTCCACCGGGTACTGCCCGGCGGCCGTCATGTAGGGCTCGTCCGTGCCGTAGGGGGACGGGGACGGGGGTGAGGCATACGGCCCGCCGGGCGCGGCGGCGTAGGTGTCGCCGGTGGGCGCGGGAGCCCCGTGCTGCTCCCGCGGCGCCGGGTGGTGCGGGGCGGGAGCGGCGGTCTCCGGGGCGGTGTAGGGCTGTTCGTTCTCCGGGGCCGCGTAGGGGTGCTCCTGGGCGGCGGGGTATGCGGTCCCGGACGGCTGCTGGGGCTGTTCGGCGGTCTGGTGCGGCTGCTGGGCGTAGGGCGTGCTCGCCGTGTTGATCGCGGTGACGTCGGCCAGGGCGCGGCCCTGGACGCGGGTGGGCAGCGGCTGGCCGTCGACCGTCTCCGGTGCCAGGGACGCGGCCGGCGCGGGCGCGGGTGCCTGCGCGGGTGCGAGCGCGGCGGCCGGGGGCGCCACGACCACCGGGCCGGAGTTCGGTCCCGGGACGGTGAGTTCGTCGGGGACGAGCAGGACCACGCGGGTGCCGCCGTACGCCGAGGAGCGGAACTCCACCCGCAGTCCGTGCTGGTTCGCGAGCCGTGCGATCACGTACAGGCCGAGCCGGATGTCCTCGGAGTGGGCCAGCACGTCCATCCGGGGCGGCCGGGCCATCAGCTCGTTGGCCGCGGCCAGCTGCTCGTCGTCCATCCCCAGGCCCCGGTCCTCGACCTCGATGGCCAGACCGCGGCTCACCTTGGCCGCACGGACCTCGACCGGGTTCGGCGGCCGGGAGAAGGTGAGCGCGTTCTCGATGAGCTCGGCCAGTACGTGCGTCACCGGACCGACGGCCCGTTCCGACAACCAGGGGCTGTCGTTCAGGTCCAGCGCCACACGCCGGTAGTCCTGCACCTCGCCCTGGGCGGAACGCATCACGTCCAGCAGCGGGACCGGCTTGCGCCAGCGCCGGTGCGGGGTGCCGCCCGCGAGGATCACGAGGTTCTCCTCGTACCGGCGCAGACGCGCGGTGAGGTGGTCGAGGTCGAAGAGATCCTCCAGGATCTCGGGGTCCTCGTGCTTGCGTTCCAGATCGTCCAGCTTCCTGAGCTGCTGGCCGATCAACTGCTGGGTGCGGCGGGCGATCCGCTGGAGGAGCCGCTCGAACCCGCGGTGCTGGTCGGCCTGCTTGACGGCCGCGGTCAACGCGCTGGTGCGCGCTAGGTTGAGGGCGTCGCCGAGCCGGCTCAGCTCGTCGCCGTCGCCGTTCTTGGCGTCGTGCTCGATGGCGCCGGCCTCGGCCTCGAGGTCGATGCGCTCGCCCAGGGCCAGCCGGTCGACCACGTCGGGCAGCGCCTTCTCCAGCTCCTCGGCCCGTTCCTGGAGGCTGCTGATCCGGCCTCGGAGGTTGCGGGTCAGACGCCAGGTGGTCCAGATGACCGCGATCACGGCGAGCAGCCCGACCAGCGTGGTCAGCGCCACTGTGAACAGCAGGGACCGCACACTCTTGTTGCCCTCCTCGACCACGGAGGAGACGCGCTTCTCCAGCAGTTCCTTGAGCTGGGCGTTCACGCCGTCCATCGCACCGCGCCAGGTCTTCTCGTCGTCGGGGTCGAGGGCGATGAAGCCGGAGCTGTCGGCCTGCGTGGGACGCAGCATCCGGTTCTCCAGCCGCGTCTTGGTCTTCCAGGCCGGGCTGCGGACGAGCTTCTCCCACATGGCCCTCTCGTCCGCCGACAGATAGGGGACGACCTGGGTGGTGTACAGGAGCGGCTGGCCCATGATGGCCTCTTCGACAGCGGCGAACTCCTCGACGCCGAGCTTCCCGTCGGACCAGCCGCGCGCCAGCAGGGCGTCCGAGCGGGAGATCATCTCCTTGCCGTAGAAGAGGTCGACGAGCGGCTGGGAGAGCGTGCTGATCCGGCCGTCGTCGACGTGGCTGAGCGCCCCGAAGAGTTCGAGGTCCGCCGCGATCAGGTCCGAGTAGTAGGTGTACACGGCCTGCTGCTGCTCGGCCCCGCTCTCGTCGACCAGGGTGCGCTGGGCGGGGAGTTGGGCGATCGCGTCGTGTGCCGTACGAACGGCGTCCCGGACCTCGGACCGGTCGTCGTCGGCCACCACGTCGGAGAGCGCCTGAAAGCTCTTGATGGCGTCGTCGGTCAGCAGGCGCTGCCGTCGCAACGGTTCCTCGGCGGCCTTGTGTCCGCCCAGTACGTCGGCGCTGAGCCGACGCTCCTCCTGGAGGCTGTAGTACACGACGGTGGACGGCTGACCGGCATTCTCGGCCGACTTGCCCTGGGCCGCCTGCCGTTGGAAGTCCCACAGGGTCTGTCCACTGGTGACGGCCCAGAGGGCGGCCAGCGCGACGCCCGGAACGATGGCCAGTACGAGAAGGGCTGTCCGCAGCGACATGGTGGTCGATTTGGTACGCCGTGAGACGCGCGTGCGCAGGGCGTGCTCCTAGACGATGGTGCCAGTTTCAGGACTGGCCAGATCCGTTGAGAACTTCGACAGGTAGATAGTAGTCACACCGCAAAAAATGAAAAGAAAGTGGTCTCACGGGTGCATTACTGATCAGGCACAGTGTCATCACGTGGTCCGGAAGTGCCCGTTCCATGCCGGTTCGGGTGGCGGGGCGGTCGGCCGGGAGCGGACGCGGGTGGTGTCCGTGCGCGTCGGGCCGCCGCGCTCCGGCGTACCCGGACCGCGCCCGGCGGCGGACGCAGTGCGCCGGGGCGGGTGCGGCGCGCCGTAGGGGTGGGATGCGTTCGGGGATATATCTGTATTGAGTGGCTTTTGTCCTTGATGCATCGTCCGGTTTCCGGATCTCCGGCCGGGGTGGGCGCGCGGCGCCCTCCGGGGCCGCATGACCGCGCTCATCGTCTGTCACTTCGTGCTCGCCGCCTGCGCGCGCCCGCTGGTACGGCTCCTGGGCAGGCGCGCCTTCCTCGTGCTCGCGGCGGCACCGGCCGCCGCCACCGTGTGGGCGGCCACGCGGTGGAACGCCACCGCGTCGGGCGACGTGCTCACCTGGACATGGTCGTGGATGCCCGCGTACGGCGTCGGCGCCGGCCTGCGGCTCGACGCGCTCGCCGAGCTGATGGTGCTGCTCGCGGCCGGAATCGGCACGCTCGTCCTGCTCTACTGCGCCTCGTACTTCACCGACTCGACCCCGGGCCTGGCGGGCTTCGCGGGAAACCTGCTGGCGTTCGCGGGCGCCATGCTCGGACTGGTCCTCGCCGACGACCTGATGACGCTCTACGTCTTCTGGGAACTGACCACGGTCTTCTCGTACCTGCTGATCGGGTACGACAGCGAGCGAAAGCACAGCCGCCGCTCGGCCCTCCAGGCGCTGGTGGTGACCACGCTCGGCGGCCTCGCGATGTTCGTCGGCTTCCTGATCGTCGGTCAGGTGACCGGCACCTACCGGATCTCCGCCATCCTCGCCGACCCGCCCCCGGCCGACGCCGCCGTCTCGACCGCTGTGGTGCTGATCCTGTGCGGGGCCCTGTCGAAATCGGCGATCTGGCCGTTCAGTCTCTGGCTGCCCAACGCCATGGCCGCGCCCACCCCCGTCAGCGCCTATCTGCACGCCGCCGCGATGGTGAAGGCCGGCGTCTACCTGATCGCGCGACTGGCCCCCGCCTTCGCCGACGTCCCGGTCTGGCGGCCGGTGGTGCTGGTGCTCGGCACCGCGACCATGCTGCTCGGCGGCTGGCGGGCGCTGCGCCTGAACGACCTCAAGCTCGTCCTCGCCTACGGCACCGTCAGCCAACTCGGCTTCCTCACCGTGCTCGCCGGATTCGGCAGCCGCGACACGGCGCTGGCCGCCGCCGTGATGATCCTGGCCCACGCACTGTTCAAGGCCCCGCTGTTCCTGGTCACCGGCATCGTCGACCATGCGGCCGGCACCCGTGACCTGCGCGCCCTGTCCGGTGTCGGCCGGGCGCTGCCGCAGGTGTGCGCGGTCGCGGTGGCGGCCGCCGCCTCCATGGCGGCCCTGCCCCCGCTGCTCGGCTTCGCCGCCAAGGAGGCCGCGTTCGACACGCTGCCGCACGGCGACACCGGGGAGCGCTTGCTCCTGGCCGCCCTCGTCGTCGGTTCCGCCCTGACCGTCGCGTACACCCTGCGGTTCGTATGGGGTGCCTTCGCCCGCAAACCCGGGGTCGAGGACACGCCCGTGCACCGGGTCGGTCCGGCATTCCTCGCGGCGCCCGCGCTCCTCGCGGTGTGCGGGCTGCTGCTCGGGCCCGGTGCCGGATGGGCCGACCGGCTGCTCGGCGCGTACGCGGACGCGTTCCCCGCGCCCGCGCACCCGTACCACCTCGCGCTCTGGCACGGGATGGGGACCGCCGTGCTGCTCTCGACCCTCGCCACGGCGGGCGGGGTGCTGCTCTTCATGGGACGCGCCACCGTCACCCGGCTCTCCCGGCGGATCGCCTGGCCGACCGCCGACAGCGTCTTCGGCCATCTGCTGCTCGGCCTGGAACGGCTCTCCCTCCAGCTCACCGGCCTCGTCCAGCGCGGCTCGCTCTCCGTCTACCTCGCCACCACCCTGCTGGTGATGCTGGCCGGCCAGCTCACCGTCCTGGTGTTCGACCAGCCCTGGCGCGGGGCCGTGGCCCCGCGCCTCTGGGACGCCCCGCTGCAGGGCGCCGTCGCCGTGCTGACCTGCGCGGCGGCGCTCCTCTGCCTCACCGTCGGACGCCGGATGAAGGCCGTGGTCCTGGCCGGGCTGACGGGATACGGCGCGGCGCTGCTGTTCGTCGTCGAGGGCGGGCCGGACCTGGCACTCACCCAGTTCTGCGTCGAGACCGTGGCGATGATCGTGTTCGTGCTGGTGCTCCGCCGGATGCCGGTGCGCTTCCAGGAGTCGGTCAGCAGCCGGCGGCGGGCCGTGCGCATCCCGGTGGCGCTGGCCGCGGCGGCGACGCTCAGCGTGGTGGTGTGGGTCGCGGCGGCCGCCCGGAGCGCCGCCCCGGCGGGTGCGGCCATGGTCGAGGAGACCGCCCACCACGGGCTCAAGGACGTCGTGGCGACCATCCTGGTGGACCTGCGCGCCTGGGACACGATGGGGGAGTCCGCCGTGCTCGCCGCGGCGGCGATCGGGGTGACGAGCCTGATCTATCTGCACCGCCGTACGGAGGAGCCGTGGCTGAGGGAGGAGGTGCGGGGGCGTACCGCCTGGTCGTTGTCCGCGCCCGCGATGACGGGTCTGCCGCGCGGCGACGAGGGCGCGCCAGAACGCGGCTGGCTCGCGGCCGGTTCGACGCTCGCCCCCGAGCACCGCTCGATCGTCTTCGAGGTGGTGACGCGGCTGCTGTTCCATCCGGTCCTGGTGCTCTCGGTGTACCTGCTGTTCTGCGCCGAGAACATGCCGGGGGGCGGTTTCGTCGCCGGTCTCGTCGCGGGACTCGCCCTGATCACCCGATATCTGGCGGGCGGCCGTTTCGAACTCGCCGAGGCGGCCCCGCTGCAACCCGGACTCTTCACCGGCCTCGGGCTGTTCGTCTCCACCGGTGTCGCCCTGCTCGGTCTCATCGACGGAACGGTCCTGCACTCCTGGTCCCACCACGGGCGGCTGCCCCTGTTCGGCGAGTACCACCTCGCCACCCCCGTCCTCTTCGACTTCGGGGTCTATCTGCTGGTCCTGGGCGTGGTGCTGGACATCGTGCGCGCGCTCGGCGCCAAGATCGACCGGCAGATCGAGCGGGCGGCGGCCGTCGCGGGGGGACCGGAGCAGGGGCCCGAGCCGGGCGCCGGCCCCGGAGCGGGAGGCGGGCGGGAGCCCGGGACGGGAGGCGCCCCCGCATGAGGGTGAGCGCCTCGCTCCTGGCCACCGCCGCGGTGCTGTGCGCGGTCGGCGGCATCCTCATGCTCACCCGGCCCCTGACCCGCATCCTGCTCGGCGCGGTGATCGCCAGCAATGGCATCAACCTGCTCGTTCTCGCCGCGAGCGGACCGGCCGGCCGGGAACCACTCCTCTACGGCGTCCCCCTGAGACTCGTCACCGACCCGCTGCCGCAGGCCATCGCGCTCACCGCCATCGTCATCACCCTCGCCACCACGGCGTTCCTCCTGGCCATGGCCTACCGCAGCCACCAGTTGAACGGCACGGACGAGGTCCATGACGATGACGAGGACCGGCGGATCGCCCTGCGCGCCGAGGTGCTGGAGAAGCGGGACGAACTGCGTGAACGCTACCGGGCCGCCGCCGACGTCACGGCCGAGGACCGCGAACGGTACCGCGAGCAGCGCCGCCGTCTGCGCGCCCGGCTGCGCGCCGATCGCGCGCTCCAGGCCCGGGGCCGGTATGCCACCGGGGACCTCTGGCACGACGTCCTGGGCGCGGACCCCGAGGACTACGCGGAGGGACGGGCCCGCCCCCAGAACCACGCACCGAGCGCGCCCGGCCCGCGCGGCTCCCCGAAGCGACCGCCCCGCCCCGGGGAGCCGCACCCGGAGGATCCGTACCCGGAGGAGCCCCGCCCCGACGACGGCCCCTCGCGGCGGTCCCGCCCGGGGGACGGTCCGCCCCGGCCGACCCGCCCCGACGACACCGACCCGGGAGCCACCGGATGAACGTCCTCGTCCCGCTGATGAACGCACTCGTCCCGCTGCCGGTGCTGCTGCCGCTCTGCGCCACCGGCCTGAGCCTCGCGTTCGGCACCCGGCTCAAACAGGTCCAGCGCCTGGTCAGCGTCGCCGTGCTCACCGTCGTACTGGCGCTCTCCGTCGCCCTGATGATCGTCACCGATCTGCACGGCCCGCTGGCCGTCCATCTCGGCGACTTCGCACCGCCGATCGGCATCACCCTGGTGGCCGACCGGCTGTCCGGGCTGATGCTGACCGTCTCCTCCGCCATCACGCTCTGCGTGCTCGTCTACTCCATCGGCCAGGGCATGGCCGACCGGGACGAGCAGACGCCCGTGGCGGTCTTCCACCCCGCCTATCTGATCCTGGTCGCCGGGGTCTCCGACACGTTCCTCGCCGGTGACCTCGTCAACCTCTTCGTCGGCTTCGAGATCATGCTCGTCGCGAGCTTCGTCCTGCTCACCCTCGGCGGCACCGGCCCCCGCGTCCGCGCGGGCTCCACCTACGTGATCGTCTCGCTGCTCTCGTCGATGCTGTTCCTCACCGCCATCGCCATGACCTACGCGGCGACCGGCACCGCCAACTTCGCCCAGCTGGCGGGCAGGATCGCCGAACTGCCGACCGGCGTCCAGACCCTGATCCAGGCGATGCTGCTCACCGTCTTCGCCCTCAAGGCCGCCGCCTTCCCGCTCGCCGCATGGCTCCCCGACTCCTATCCGACCGCGCCCGCCCCCGTCACCGCGGTCTTCGCCGGGCTGCTGACCAAGGTCGGTGTCTACTGCATGCTCCGTACGGAGACGCTGCTCTTCCCCGGCAACCGGCTCGGGGACCTGCTGATGGCCGTCGCCCTGGCCTCGATGACCGTGGGCATCCTCGGGGCCGTCGCCCAGACCGACCTGAAGCGGCTCCTCTCCTTCACGCTCATCAGCCACATCGGCTACATGGTCTTCGGCATCGGCCTCGCCACCCGGGACGCGTACGGCGGCGCGATCGTCTACGTCGCCCACCACATCACCGTCCAGACCACGCTGTTCCTGGCGACCGGGCTGATCGAACGCCGGGGCGGCACCACCGAACTCACCCGCATCGGCGGTCTGGCCGCGGCCGCGCCCCTGCTCGCCGTCCTCTTCTTCGTCCCCGCCATGAACCTCGCGGGTATTCCGCCGCTGTCCGGGTTCATCGGCAAGCTCGGACTGATGCGGGCCGGTGTCGAGGACGGCGGCGCCTGGGCCTGGCTCCTCGTCATCGGGTCGGCCGTGACCAGCCTGCTCACGCTGTACGTGGTGGCCAAGGTCTGGAACCTGGCGTTCTGGCGGGCGGCGCCCCCGGGGCAGGCGGCGTACGGCACCGTCCTGGAGTCCGGCTCCGACGAGGGCGACATCGACCTCGGTCCGGGCCCCGACCACATCCCCGGCAGCGGCGACGAACCGGTCCCGCACCGCCACGAGCCCGCCGGGCGCGCGGTCGCCGCCACCCTGCACGGACACGCCGTCACCACCACCACCCGGCTGCCGCGCCCGATGACGGCGGCCACCGCCGCGGCCGTCGCCCTCGGACTCGCCTTCACCGTGTTCGCCGGGCCGCTGACCTCGTACGCCGACCGCTCAGCCGTCGAACTCCTCGGCCGTTCCCCCTACACGGAGGCGGTGTTCGGCCGGTGAAACGCGTCATCGCCCTGTCCTTCCGGCACAACGGACCGCCGCCCTACCGGGGTTGGTACGCGCGGCGACGCGTGCTGGACCTCCCGCTGATCGCCTGGCTCACCCTGATCTGGGTGCTGCTCTGGTCCGGGCCGAACTGGGCCAACGTGGTCACCGGCGCGGTCGTCGCGATCGCCGTGTGCCTGGCCTTCCCACTGCCCCGGGTCGACCTCGGGCTCCGCCTGCACCCCTGGGGCATCCTGGTGCTCACCGGCTCCCTGCTCCACGACATGTACACCTCGGGCGTGCGGGTCACCCGGCAGATCTTCGTCGGCCACCCGCACCGGGCCGCGGTCATCGCCGTACCGCTGCGCTGCCGTTCCGACCTGATGCTCGCGGCCACCGCGGTCGCCGTCTCGAACGTGCCCGGCGGATCGATCGTCGAGGTGCGCCGCGCCACCACCACCGTCTTCCTGCACGTCCTCGACGCGGACCGGCCCGCCGCGCTGGACGCGGCCCGGCGATCCGTGTGGCGCCTGGAGCGGCTGGTCGTACGGGCCTTCGGCACCCCCGACGAGATCGCCCGGGTGGCCGGACCACCGCCATCCGTCGCCCACCGGGGGAGGCACGAAGCGTGAGGAGCCACCTCGTACGAACAGGGGGACGGTACATGAGGAGGTACGGCGCATGAGGAGGAGGCACGGCGCATGAGTGTTCCGGAGACCGTCGACCGGGTGCTGCTCACCGCCGCCGTGGTCGTGATCGTCATCGCCGGCGCGCTGCTGCTCGCCCGCATCCTGCGAGGCCCTTCCATGCTGGACCGGGCCATCTCGCTGGACGTGGCCGCCGCGCTCATCATCGCGGGTCTCGGTGCGAAATCGGCCTTCGCGCGCGACCCGTTCTACTTCCCGATCATGCTGGTGCTGGCCTTCCTGGGATTCACGGGATCGGTCGGCATCGCCCGTTTCATCGCCGCCCGCGACCGCCCGGTGCCCCGGAACGGAACGGGCCCGGCCGCGCACGGCGGCGGACGCGACGGCGTCGAGGGGGAGACACGGTGAACGTCTGGGTCCAGGTCCTCGACACGGCCGGTGCGGCACTGGTGTTCACCGGCGCGGCGATCTGCCTGCTCGGCGTGATCGGCATGCTGCGGCTGCCCGATGTGCTCTCCCGCAGCCACGCCGCCACCAAACCGCAGACCCTCGGCATGATCCTGGTCCTCGTCGGAGTCGCCCTGCGGCTGCGCAGCGGCATGGATCTCGCCACCCTGGCGCTGATCGCGTTCTTCCAGCTGATGACCGGACCGGTCGCGGCGCACCTGGTGGCGCGGGCGGCCTACCGTACCGGCCAGATCGACCACAGCGAGCTGCTCTTCGACGAACTCGACGAGCAACTGACCGAGGGGAACTGATCATGCTGCGCGTCACCGACACCCGCACCGGCCGCCTCGTGGAGGTACCCGCCCCGCCGCGCCGGCTGCTGCGCAGCCGCGTCCACCTGCCCGCCCTCGACACGGGGACGGACAACGGCACCGGGATCCGGCCGGTCCATCTGCGCGTGCTGCTGATCGGCGACCTGCTCGCGCGCGTGGCGGAGCTCCAGGGCCTGCAGGTCGTCACGGTCCTCACCACCACCGCGCCTCCGGCCGACGACCGGTCTCGGGCGCTCGACCGGGTCATGGACGTGCTGGGCATCCACCCGCCCGTCGTCGTGGGAGCACGCCATCCGGACGCCGCGCTCGGCGGCCCCGCCGACGTCCACGTGACCGCCCGGGGCGAGGGTCCGGCCGACGCCACGAGCGGGGTCCGGATCGAGGTGGGGCCGGTCACCACGGCCCCGTCGGGCGAGAGCACCCCGCCGGACGGCCCCCGTTCCCCGGACGGCCCGGCCCCGGCCGGAGCCGAGGCCGCCACGCCGACCACGCCCGACACACCCGTCGACCCGGCCGTGCCCACCGTGCCGGGCACGAGCACCGCGGGCGCACCGGACGCGGCCGATCCGCTCGCCCTGCGCCTGCTCCTGCTCGGGTGCCCCTACGCCTCGCCGGTGACGGTCACCGGCGAGGCCCTGGCCGCCGCCCGGCACACCCTGCGCGAGTGGCGCCGACAAGTGGCCGGCTGGGCACGCGAGCCGTCCGCGCCGATCCCCGCCGAACTGCTGCGCCGCTCGCACCAGGCGCTCGTCGACGACCTCGGTGTCCACGCCGTCCTGGACCTGCTGGCCGACGCGGCGGCCCGGGGCGACGTGCGGTCCGGCGCCAAGTTCGAGACCTTCGCCCATCTCGACCGCGTCCTCGGCCTGGACCTCGCCCGCGACGTCGGGCACTGACGAGCCGTCGGGGGCATCCGTGCGTGGCGGGCGGCGGTCCGGCGACGGCCCTCAGGGCAGGAGGCCGGCGAGCAGGCCGCGGACGCGCCGCTCGATCTCGTCCCGGATGGGACGGACCGCCTCGACACCCTGTCCGGCGGGATCGTCCAGTTCCCAGTCGAGGTACTTCCGGCCGGGGAAGACGGGACAGGTGTCGCCGCAGCCCATGGTGATCACGACGTCGGATGCCTGTACGGCCTTCGTGGTCAGCACCTCGGGGGTCTCGGCGGAGATGTCGATGCCGACCTCTGCCAGCGCTTCGACCACGGCAGGGTTGACGGTGTCGGCCGGAGCGGATCCCGCGGAGCGGACCTGAACGGCGTCGCCCGCCAGATGGGTGAGGAAGGCGGCGGCCATCTGGGAGCGCCCGGCGTTGTGGACGCAGACGAACAGCACCGACGGCTTCGCGGACTCAGACACGGGCGGAACCTTCCGGGGACGCCGCCGGTCCGGCGGGACGGGGTCGGGGGAAGCAGCGGCGGGCGGCCAGGGAGACATGGACCAGGCCGATCAGGACGGGGACTTCGATGAGGGGGCCGACGACTCCGGCGAGGGCCTGGCCGGAGGCGGCGCCGAAGGTGGCGACGGCTACCGCGATGGCCAGCTCGAAGTTGTTGCCCGCCGCGGTGAACGCCAGCGTGGTGGCTTTCGGGTAGTCCAGTCCGGCCGCGCGGCCGACGGCCATGGACCCGGCCCACATCACGGCGAAGTACAACAGGAGCGGCAGGGCGATCCGGGCGACGTCGAGCGGCCGGGAGGTGACGGCTTCGCCCTGGAGGGCGAACAGGACGACGATGGTGAACAGCAGTCCGTACAGGGCGAACGGGCCGATGCGCGGCACGAGCTTCGTCTCGTACCAGGTACGGCCCCGGGCCCTCTCGCCCAGGCGGCGGGTCAGGAACCCGGCGGCGAGCGGGACGCCGAGGAAGACGAGCACGGAGCCGCCGATCTCCTGGGCGGAGACGTCGAGCGAGGTCCGCTCCAGGCCGAGCAGGCCGGGCAGGAAGGTCAGGTAGAACCAGCCGAGCAGACCGAACGCGACGACCTGGAACACCGAGTTGAGGGCGACCAGGACGGCGGCCGCCTCACGGTCGCCGCAGGCGAGGTCGTTCCAGATGATGACCATGGCGATGCAGCGCGCCAGGCCGACGATGATCAGCCCGGTGCGGTACTCGGGCAGGTCCGGCAGGAACGCCCAGGCCAGGGCGAACATCAGCGCTGGGCCGACGATCCAGTTCAGGACCAGCGACGGGACGAGCAGGCGCCGGTCGCGGGTGACGGTGTCGAGACGGTCGTAGCGGACCTTGGCGAGCACCGGATACATCATCACCAGCAGGCCGAGCGCGATGGGCAGGGAGACGCCCGCGACGGTGGCCCCGGCGAGCACGTCCCCCAGGCCGGGCACGAGGCGGCCCAGCCCCAGGCCGGCGGCCATGGCGGCGAGGATCCACACGGCGAGGAAGCGGTCGAGGAACGACAGCCGCCCGGCCACCGGCATGGCCGGGATCCCGTCCTCGCTCACGAGGCGGCCCCGGCAGGGGAGGGTTCGGCATGCCGCTGCCCGGTGGGTCGCGCGAGGATCCGGGCGAGGTGGTCGGTCATCTCGGGCAGCAGCCGGTAGTACACCCAGGTGCCGCGGCGTTCGGAGTCGATGAGCCCGGCCTGCTTCAGCAGCTTCAGGTGGTGGGAGATCGTCGGCTGCGACTGGTCGAAGGCCGGGGTGAGGTCGCAGACGCAGACCTCTCCTCCCTCGCGGGAGGCGATCAGGGACAGCAGCCGCAGCCGCACCGGGTCGCCGAGCGCCTTGAACACCTTCGCCAGCGTCTCGGCCCGGTTCTCGTCCAGCGGGGTGGTCAGCAGTGTGGGGCAGCACTCTCCGGCGCCGTCCCCGTCGAGCACCACCAGCTCTTGTTTCGACATGCTTCTATGTTGACGTTCTTCGACCCAAGGCGCAAGGTTGCATCGACCGACATCGATACAACGTGATCGGGGAGACCGTCATGTCCCGTGTCCAGCTCGCGCTCAACGTCGCCGACCTCGAAGAATCGGTGGCCTTCTACGCCAAGCTGTTCGGCGTGGAGCCGGCCAAGCGCCGCCCCGGCTACGCCAACTTCGCCATCACCGACCCGCCGCTCAAGCTCGTCCTCATCGAGGGCGAGCCCGGTCGCGCCACCCGCCTGGACCACCTCGGCGTCGAGGTCGCCACGACCGACGAGGTCGCCGCGGCGGCCACCCGTCTCGAGGACGCGGGACTCGCGACGTTCGAGGAGAACGACACGTCCTGCTGCTACGCGCTCCAGGACAAGGTGTGGGTGCACGGCCCCGGCAAGGAGCCGTGGGAGGTCTACGTCGTCAAGGCCGACGCCGACCGGCTGGGCAAGGGCACTGTCCTCGACGGCGCCTGCTGCTCCGGCCGGACCGGTGTCGCCGACCTCGCGGCCGGGGCGGTCGCGCCGTCGATCGAGCGATGCGCCTGCGACGGCTGAAACCGGCCGTCCTGCGCCTGGGGCGCGGCGGGTGTCCGTCCCCTCGGACGTCGGCGACGGCCGAGGGGAGCACGCCCACCAGTGTCGGCGCCGGCAGGGGCGGGGCCGTGCGGTGGCGTCCGGGGCGGAGCGCGACCGCGGTCAGGCAGTCGGTGGGAGGGGCGGGGGCCGCCCGCCCGCCGACCGGTGGACCGGTCGCGGTGGGCATCGGGGACGGCGGGAGGGGATGCGGAGGTCGATCACCGTCGGGGCGCCGTGGTCACCAGCTCAGCTGTTCACCGCGCAGAGCGTGCTCGTACATGCGTTGGGTCTTGTCGTTCGGGGGCACCTGGAGCTCGTCGCGCAGCCGTTTGACGCAGAGCCGGTACCACCGCTGGACCTGCGTCAGCTGGCCCAGTTCGGCATGCACGGAGATGAGCATGCGATACGAATCCTCGTGCAGGGAGTCGACGGCCAGCATACGGCGGCACACATCGATGACTCCGAGGTGATCGCCCTGTTTGAGGTGCCTCTCGGAAAGGAAGTTCAACGCGACGAGTTGACGGCTCCTCAGCCACTCGCGCTGGGTGGCCGCCCAGTCGTCCGTGAGGCCCGGCAGGAATTCACCTTCGTAGATTTCGCTCGCTTTGCTGTAGAGCTCGTCCGCGCGGTGGAGTTCGTGGTTCTTCTGGGCGTTGTACGCCCGGTCGACCAGTGATTCGAACTCGTTGAAGTCGGTCCAGACGTTGCGTGTCTCCAGCTTGTAGCCGGATTCGTATGTGTGAACACGCAGTGAGGAGTTCAGATGCTCCGAGCTGTGCAGGCGCTGAGCCTGCTGCAATATTTTCCTGAGTGCGTGCACCGCGACTTTGAGCGAGCTGGAGTTGGCCGCCGTCGATGCGTCCGGCCAGAGTGCGTCGTAGAGGCTGTCGCGTGACACCACCTGATCCCGGTGCAGCAACAGGAACTGAAGTAATTTCCGCGCCTTTCCGGCCTGCCACCTTTCAACGGGGTCTCCGTTGAACGTAACCTTGAAGGCGCCCAAAGCGCGTACCGAAATAGTACAGTCGCCACTCATGAAACTACCCGTGAACCTTTCTCGGTAACGTCTCGACATGCTCGGTGACACCGATCGCGGCTCGTGGCTCGTGGCCCGTGTGCCGCTCAGGCTCTCGAATTCCTCACAGCAGAAGGCCCCTGGCAGGAACGATCTCGCCGAGGACGCGTCCGACCGAGGGGCTCCGCAGGACCTGGGGTGTCACCTACGCTGCTGCGCTGGACATCGACCGCTTCATCACCAGGCATCCGGCCCGGCGGTCGGGAGGGCGCCGTACTCGGCCCGATGGCGTCCGGATCCGCGCGCCCGGGGCTGCCGGGGGCAGTCCCTTCCGGCGTGGCGCTGGTTCCTCGACGGAATCCGGGGACCGCCGACCGGCCCACGACAACGCACTGTCCACCCCAACCTCCCCGTTGGCATCACCGTGCTCGTCCGCATCGTCTGTGTCAATCCCCCCGAGCTGTGGGGATCTTCTCTCCATCGCCCTCGTCGCGGAGTCGTCCGAGCGGTGGAGCGCGTCTTCTCCCGGTGCAAACACTCCCATTCCGCATGCTCGGCCCTCCGGAGTTTTCGGAGGCCGCCGCGGCAGCGCCGGAAGAAACCGGTCACGGGTTGCTCGGGCATGGACGCGTGGGGCCGCGAACTCCATGAATCCCGACCTCCCGGAGAAATGTTCGGTCCATGCCGTGAAGGGGGTACGGTCCCGTTCCGTCCGTTCGGTGCGCAATGGTCGATCGGTCTCCCGCGCCCTCCGGTTCCGGGGACGCGAAAACAACCGGAGGTGCGTCCTACGATCACGGGCGGGCCGTACACGAATCACAGCGGATTCACAGGCGGGCAATACCGCCCCCTGCCCTTCGGAATATGTCGCGACAATCCGAACCCACTGAACTCGGGGAACGGTGAAAACCGTTCCCCGAGTTCAGTGGTGATCGATTATGGGGGCGGGCTTTTCCTTTGCGAGGCGAATCGATGTCCGGCCCCCGCCTCGAGGGAGGAAGGAATCCGCTTTACCGGCCCTTGGTGCCCCGTTGACCGCTCAGCCGTCGGTCGTCATGGACCGCCGACGGCTCGCGAGATCCCGGATGGAGACGCCCAGCGGCCGTGCCGGAGCCGCACCGGCGAGCCGCCGCGCCAGATCCGCCACCACGGGTGCCTCGAACACCGCCCGGACCGTGAGCTCCAGGCCCAGCGACGAGCGGGCGCGGTTCACCAGCTTCGCCGCCGCCATCGAACTCCCGCCGAGGGAGAAGAAGTTGTCCTCCCTGCCGACCGAGGTGACGTCCAGGACGTGCTCGATCAGCAGGCACGCCTTCCGCTCCCATTCGTCGCGCGGCGGCGTGCCGCCCGGGGCGACGGCGGCGCGGACCTCGGGCAGGGCCCGGTGGTCCAGCTTGCCGTTTCCGGTCAGAGGCAACGCGTCGAGCGCGACGAAGGCCGACGGGACCATGTACTCCGGGAGCGCCGCGGCGGCGTGCCCACGCAGTACCGACGTGTCCGGGCAGCGCTCCCCTGACGACGGCACCACATAGGCCACCAGCTGCTTCTCCCCGGAGGGCGACGCCTTCGCCACCACGGCAACCTGCGCCACCCCGGGACAGCCGGAGAGCACGCTCACGATCTCGTCCGGCTCGATGCGCACACCCCGGATCTTCACCTGGCCGTCGGCGCGCCCGAGGTAGTCGAGCTGCCCGTCGGGCTGCCAACGGGCGAGGTCGCCCGAGCGGTACATGCGCGAGCCGGGCGGTCCGAACGGGTCCGCGACGAAGCGCTCGCTCGTCAGCCCGGCGCGACCGAGGTAGCCGCGCGCCACACCGTCGCCCGCCAGATACAACTCGCCGACCACGCCGACCGGCACCGGATTGAGCGATGCGTCCAGCACATACGTCCCGCTGTTCCACACCGGTGCCCCGATCGGGGCCGTCGTGGGCCAGTCGTCCACGTCCTCCGGCAGGGTGTACGCGGTCACCACATGGGTCTCCGAGGGCCCGTAGTGGTTGTGGAGCCGGACCCAGGGGCGGCGCCGATGGAACGCGGCGACGTTCTCGGACAGTCGCAGCGCCTCTCCCGCCTGCAGCACGTGGCGCAGCGCAACGAGCTCCAGATCCCGCTCGTTGGCCGCCTCGTACACACCGCTCATGACCAGATCGGGTGCGAACAACTCGGTCACCCGCTCCCGCTCCAGCCAGGCGGCCAGCTCCGCCGGGTCGAGCCTGGTCTCCTCCGTGGGGACCAGCAGGGTCTTGCCGTTGACCAGCGTCGCCAGGAACTCGTGGATGGAGGCGTCGAAGGTGATCGAGCTGAACTGGGCCACCCGGGCCCCGGGTTCGACGGGGATGGCGTGCCGGTTCCAGGCGATCAGGTTGTCCAGCACCTGGTACGTGACCACGACGCCCTTGGGCCGGCCCGTCGAACCGGAGGTGTAGATCACGTACGACGGCGACTGCGGGTCGGCCGCAGGGGCTTCAGCAGCCGTCAGGTTCTCCGGCGAGTGGCGGCGCAACGCCTCGGCGGTTCCGGGCGCATCGAGCCGGAGCGCCGCGGCGGTGGGCGGCAACCCGCTCGCGGCGCCGCGCGTCAGGACGAGCGCGGGTCGGCAGTCCTCGGTGATGTACGCGATCCGGTCCGGCGGGAAGGCCGGGTCCACCGGCACGTACACGGCGCCCGCCTTGAAGATCGCCAGAAAGGCGACCAGGAGCTCCGCGGAACGCGGCAGCAGCACGCACACATGGTCCTCGGGGCCGATTCCCCGCTCGACCAGCAGCCGGGCCAGACGGTTGGCCCGGGCATTCAGTTCACCGTACGAGAGCGTGGTCCCGGGATCCGTCACCGCGACCGCGTCCGGGGTGCGGGCGGCCTGCTCCTCCACCTGACGGCTCAAGGAGCCGGACGGCAGCGCCGCGGCCGTGTCGTTCCAGCCGATCAGCACCTGATGCCGCTCGGCGTCGTCGAGCAGATCGATCGAGGCGACCGGCCGGTCGGGGTCCTCGGCCACGGCCTCCAGCAGCAGGACGAGCCGTTCCAGGATCCGCTCCACCGTGGCACGGTCGAACAGGTCGGTGGCGTACTCGACCGTGCCGGTCATCCCCGCACACTCCCGCTCCTCGGAGCGGTGCGCCGAGACGTTGAACAGGAGGTCGAACTTCGCGGTGCCGGTGCCGAGTTCCTCGGACGTCCGGGCCAGCGCGGGAAGCGAGAGGCCGGTCTCGCCCGCGTCCTGGAACACCAGCATGGTCTGGAACAGCGGATGCCTCGCCTGCACACGCAGCGGATTGACCGCTTCCACGACATGCTCGAACGGCACGTCCTGGTGGTCCAGGGCGGCGAGCGTGGCCGTCCTCGCCCGTCCGAGCAGTTCGCGGAAACCGGCCCGCCCGGAGACATCGGTGCGCAGGACCACGGTGTTCACGAAGAACCCGACCAGGTCGTCGAGCAGTTCGTCGGGCCGCCCCGCGACCGCCGACCCCAGGGGGATGTCGTCACCGGCGCCGAGCCGGTGGAACAGCGCCGAGAGTGCCGCCTGCACGACCATGAACAGCGTGCCGCCGTTCTCGCGGGCGAGCCCGGCCAGGCGGGCGTGCAGACCGGCGTCGATCCGCCACGCGATCCGTTCCCCACGACGGCTCGCGACCGCCGGGCGCGGACGGTCGAAGGGGAGCTTCAGCTCCTCGGGCAGATCCCGCAACGCCTCGCGCCAGTAATCCAGCTGGGCCGCGAACCGGCTCGCCGGATCGGCCGCCCCGCCCAGCAGTGCACGCTGCCACAGGGTGTAGTCGGCGTACTGGACCGGCAGTTCGGCCCAGTCCGGAGCCGTTCCGGCGCACCGCGACGCGTAGGCGTGCTCCAGATCGCGGCCGAACGGACCGTCGGACCACCCGTCGGACGCGATGTGGTGGAACACCAGGAGCAGCACGGACTCATCGGCGTCCACCTCGAACAGCACCGCTCGCAACGGCACTTCACGTGCGAGGTCGAACGGTACGGCCGCCGCCCGCCGCAGTTCGGCCTCCAGCCGCTCGGGGACGGACCGGACCACCCGCAGCGGGGGACGGGCGGACGCGGGGTCCAGCACCAGCTGGCGGGGCTCCCCGTCGGTCTCGGGATACACGGTGCGCAGCGCCTCGTGCCGTTCCACCACATCGCCCAGCGCCGCCTCCAGCGCCGCGCGGTCCGTGCCCCGCCTCAGGCGGTGCACGGACGGCAGGTGGTAGACCGCCGACGGCCCCTCCAGGCTGTTGATGAACCACAGCCTCCGCTGCGCGAACGACAGCGGCACAGCCCGCGGGCGGTCCGCGCGCGACAGCGCCGGACGGGCCTCGTCCGCGCCGTCGAGACGGGCGCCGAGCCCGGCGGCGGTCGGCGCCTCGAACAACGTCCTGATCGGCAGCTCCGCACCGAGCACGGCCCGCACCCGGCTCGCCAGCCGGGACGCCGACAGCGAATGCCCGCCCAGTGCGAAGAAGTCGTCGTCGACCCCCACCCGCGGCAGGCCCAGGACCTCCGCGAACAGCCCGCAGAGGATCTCCTCCCGATGGGTGGCGGGCGACCGGCCTGCTCCGGCGCTCCCGGCGAAATCGGGGTCGGGCAGGGCCTTGCGGTCCACCTTCCCGTTGGCGGTGAGCGGCAGCGCGTCCACGACCACCACCAGCGCCGGCACCATGTACTCGGGCAGCCGCTCCGCCGCGAAGTCCCGGACGGCGGCGGGCAGCCGGCCGGTGTCCGTCGCCGCGGAGGTGACGTAGGCGACCAGGCGCTGGTCGCCGGCCGCGTCCGCGCGCGCGACCACGACGGCCTGGTCCACGTCCGGATGGCGTGCCAGCCCCGCCTCCACGTCGCTCGGCTCGATCCGGTGACCCCGGACCTTGACCTGGCCGTCCGCGCGGCCGACGAAGACCAGTTCCCCGTCCTGCCTCCGGCGGACCCGGTCCCCCGTGCGGTACATGCGGGACCCCGGCGGCCCGAAGGGATCGGCCGTGAAACGCTCCGCGGTGAGCCCGGACCGCCCGTGATACCCGCGCGCCACCCCCGCCCCGGCGAGGTACAGGTCCGCCGTCACCCCGGGCGGCACCGGCCGCAGCCGGTCGTCCAGGACATGGGCGCGGGTGTTCGCGATCGGACGGCCGATCGGCGGCGGCCCGTCCGGGGCGCCCGCGTCGATCCGCGCGGCCGTGGACCAGATGGTGGTCTCGGTCGGGCCGTAGAGGTTGGTCGTCCCGCCGAGCCGCCGCAGGTCGTCGGCGAGACGCGCGGGCAGGGCCTCGCCGCCGACGAGGACGCGCAGCGCCACAGGCACCTCGTCGCGCTCCGACAGCTCGGCCGACAGCACCCGCCACAGGGAGGGCGTGGCCTGCATGATCGTCACCTTGTGGTGGTGGAGCAGCGCGATCAGCTCCGCCGGATCCAGCACCGCCGCCCGGTCCGCCAGGACCACCCGGGCACCGCTGACCAGCGGCAGATACAGCTCCAGTGCGGCGATGTCGAAGGCGATCGTGGTGACGGCGAGCCAGCCGTCGCTCCCGTCGAGCGGGAACCGGGCGCCCATGTCCGTGAGGAAGTTCGACAGGTTGGCATGGGTGACCACCACCCCCTTCGGGCGGCCGGTCGAGCCCGAGGTGTAGATCACGTACGCGGCCGATGCGGGGTGCGGCGGCACGCCGCGTTCGGCGTCGGTGAGTGTGCCGCCGTCGAGCCCGGCGAGCGCGCGGACGCTGTCCGGGTCGTCGAGCAGCAGTCGGGCGGCGCCGGACACCGGGAGCCGGTCCCGCGTCGCCGTCTGCGCCACCACCAGCGCCGGGGCCGCGTCGCCGAGCACGTCGGCGACGCGCTCGGCCGGATAGGCCGGATCCACCGGCACATAGGCCGCACCGCACTTGAGCACCGCCAGCAGAGAGGCCGGCAGGTCCACCGAGCGGCCCAGGACCAGCGCGACACGGTCTCCCGGCCGCACGCCTCGCGCCAGCAGGAGGCGCGCCAGACGGTTGGCCCGGCCGTCGAGATCCCCGTAACGGATCTCCGCCCGGCCGGCGACCACCGCGACCCGGTCCGGGGTCAGGGCGGCCTGCCGCTCGAACAGCTCCGGCAGGGTGGCGCCCGGTTCCGGCACGACGGGGCCCTGCCATGCCTCCGGGATCCCGCCGGGCCGGTGCCACTCGGCGGCCCGGGGCCCGGGCGCATCGGTCGGGGACGTGTGGGGTCGGGGGGAGGAAGGCGTGCTCACAGACGTACTCCTGGGCTGAGACGGGTCGGACAGCCGGGCTGCTCCGTTCCGGACACGGTCAACTGCGTCGTGGTGCGACGGCCGGTGCGCGGTCCCGCCGCCGGGCCCGCCGGCCCCGGGCCCGTCCTCGAACCGCCGACGTCCGGCCGGGGGCCGGGCCGTGCGTGCCGGGCCCGTCCTCGAACCGCCGTCGCACGGCAGGCGGCGGTTCGAGGACAGGCCCTCGCCGCCGCGTACGGACCCGGCCGGCCCGGTCCCCGCCGTCCGACGGCGGGCAGGCGCGCGCCGGGAGGGCCCGCCCGCCCCGCGGCTCCCCGCCGGGAGCGGCCGTACCCGTCCGGGGACGCGCACGGCCGCTCCCGCGGGGTCACGAGCCGTGGGACGTGAGCGCGCGCAGACTCCTCGGCCGCATGTCGGTCCAGTTGGCCTCCACGTACTCCACGGCGCCCTCGCGGTCACCAGGGCCGAAGACGACGCTCCAGCCTGCGGGCACGTCCGCGTGGGACGGCCACAGGGAGTGCTGGTCCTCACCGTTGACCAGCACGTAGAACGCGCCCTCGCCGTCGAAGGGGTTGGTGCTCATGGGTTCGCTCCTGTCTCGACCGGTCACCGGCCCGCACCGACCGCGACCGGGGCCATCAGGCTCAGCAGTTCGTCCAACGCCTGGTAGAAGCCCTCGATCTCCGAGACCTCGTTGTACAGATACGCCGAGACCCGGAGGGTCTCCCCACCGGCCAGCTCGGTGACCAGGGGCTGCGCGCACATATGACCGCTGCGCACCATGAAGCCGTAGGAGTCGCTCAGCAGACGGGCGATCTCGCCGGTGGGCACCCCCTCCTCCAGGCGCAGGGTCGCGAGCGCGATCCGGTCGTGCTGGTCCGGGGGCCCGATCAGGCGCACCCCGGGACGGGCGAGCGCCCCGCCCACCAGCGCGGCGCACAGCTCCCGGGCGTGCTGGTGGTGCTCCGGGCCGTCCACCGCCTCCAGGTAGCGGATCGCCGCGGCGCATCCGATGACGGACGCGATGTCGGGCGTCCCCGTCTCGAACTTGAACGGGATGCGCCGGTCGACGCTGCCGTCGAGGTCCACCCAGTCGACCATGCCCCCGCCGACCGACAGGGGGCGCAGCTTCGTGAGGAGCTCGCTGCGGCCGAAGAGGCAGCCGACCCCGGTGGGGCCGAGCATCTTGTGCATGGAGAACGCCATGAAGTCGACGTCCAGCTCATGGACGTTGACCCGCTGGTGGGGCAGGGACTGCGCGGCGTCGAGCACGATCACCGCGTCGCAGGCGGAGCGGACCTCGGCGATCAACTCCTCCACCGGGTGGACGACCCCCGTGACGTTCGAGCAGTGCGTGAGCGCCACCACCTGCGGCCGGCCGCGCAGGAGCGACCGGAAGTGGTCGCGGTCGAGGCGGCCGTGGGCGTCCACCCGCGTCAGGTCGAGACGCCCGACCCGCCGCCACGGCAGCATCTGCGAGTGGTGCGCGTCCAGACAGCCCACGACGTACGGGTCCGGCCCCAGGCCCAGACCGCTCGCGACCAGGTTCAGCGCCTCGCTGGTGTTGCGGACCAGCACCAATTCGTTCGCCGCGGCACCGATGTACCGGGCGAGCACCGTGCGGGACGCCTCGTACGCGTCGGACGCCTCCTCCGACAGCCGGTGCTTCCCGCGGTGGATGTTCGCGCCGTTCGTCTCGTAGTACTCGCTGACGGCATCGACGACCTGGCGCGGCTTCAGCGTCGTGGCGCCGTTGTCCAGGTACGAGATCGCCTGTCCGTCGATCTCCCGCCGCAGCGCCGGGAAGTCGTCCCGTCGGCTCTTCCGCATGGTCATCACGCACCTTCCGCCGAGATGTGGGAGACGCACGGCTGGAACTTCCCGCTGCGCTCGCAGGCGATGTAGTCCACGGCCTCCAGGTGGACGTCGTTCGGGGCCAGGGCCTCGGCCAGCCGGAGCGCGAGCGCCGCGGCGTCCTCGTCCCGTGCCCCGTCGTTCGGGACGTACCGCAGGACGCAGTCACCGCTGCGGTCCTGTTCCAGCTTGTAGAGATCGAGCCAGGGCGCGTCGCCGACCACGGCGTCCACGGCGCCCGGGGTGACGACGCGGCCGTCCCGCAGCCGGACCATGTGCGTGGCCCGGCCCTCGATCCGCACCACCGGCAGATCACTGCCGCAGTCGCACGCGCTGCCCAGCGGGGTGAAGTGGTCGCCCGTGGCGTAGCGGATGCGCGGGATCAGGCCGTCGTCCAGCGTGGTGACGTACAACTCGCCCGTCCCGCCTTCCTCGACGGGCTTGCCGTCCCGGACGAACTCCATGTAGAAGTCACGGTCGTTGACGTGCCGGTTCCCGTGATGGCACTCGAATCCCAGGTACCCCAGCTCGGACATGCCGATCATGTCGCCGATCGGCAGGTCCGCACCCATGAACTCCTCGATCTGGCGCCGGGCGACCCGGGTCATGAGGGTGTAGCCGCACACCATGTGCAACGTGCGGGGCGAGGTGATCCGCCGACCCAGCCGCCGCGCCCACCGGGTCAGGAAGGCGAAGTGCGTCGGATCCACCACCAGCATGTCGGGCTGGTAGATCTCGATCTCGTCGAGCGCCTTGACGATCTGCCACTCCGGGGTCGCCAGCAGGTCGTGGGCGACGGTCAGCACCAGTGTGCCGTCCGGGAGCGTACGGTCCTGAAGGGTCGAGAACCCCGTCGCGCACTCCACGTCCGAGCAGTTGGGCGGCGCGAACCGGCAGATCCTCGGCCGGCTGCCGGGGCGCCACAGCGTGTCGAAGCGACGGTTGACCTTGATCGCGGTGGCCTGACGGCGTGCCAGGTCGAAGGAGAGGATGGCACTGTTCAGACGGTCCCCGGACGTACCGGAGCTCTGGAACCGCATCACGTTGGGCGAGTTGAGGGTGTACCCCTTGGCCAGCACGCCCGCCGGGAAGTTGCGCCGGTAGTGCGGCTTCGAGGTCGGCGGGATCCGCCGGAAGTCCTCCGCGTCCCGGATGTCCTCCGGCCGCAGGCCGTTGGCGTCCATGTGCTCGCGGAAGAAGACGGTGCTGTCGTACGCGTAGGCGATCTCCTCGCGCACGGCCTCGAACACGGTCGCGTCGGTCATGCCATGGCCACCAGCACTGAACGGGTCCCGGTGTAGGGCCTTCTGCCGTGTGCGAACTGCTCGTTGTCGACGACCACGACATCGCCCTCCTGCCACGGGAACGCGATCTCCTCCGCCGCGTAGGCCTCCCGGACCGCGGCCAGGTCGGCCGGGTCCAGCGGACTGCCGTCCCCGTACATGGCGTTGCGCGGCAACTCGTCCTCGGAGAAGCTCTCGCGCAGCTCGCGCTCCACGCTCCCGGGCAGCGAGCTGACGTGGAACAGGTGCGCCTGGTTGAACCAGACCCGCCTGCCCGTCCGCCGCGACTCCAGGGTCGCCTGCACCACGTGCCGGGTACGGAGCCGCTCGCCGCCCAGCCACTCCGCCTGGATGCCGTGCCGCTCGCAGTACGCGGTGACCTCGTCCCGGTCCTCGGTCTGGAACGCCTCCTGCCAGCTCAGGTCCAGACCGTGCCCGAAGTTGCGCACGTACATCACGCCGTGACGCTCGAAGCGCTCGCGCGTCGCGGCCGGCACCCGGTCGTGGACGCGGGCGCTGTCGGCCAGCGGGGTCTCGCCGCCCGTCGCCGCCGGGACCATGCAGGCGAGGAACAGCGTCCCCGGCCACGAGTCGGTGTACGACATCTCGTTGTGCAGGGGGATGGTCTGGTCCGGCGGGTACTCCGTCGAGGTGAAGACCCGGTCGTTGACCCGCGTGCGCGGGGTGGAGCGGTTGTCGTAGTCGCGCAGCTCACCGGCGAGGGCCGTGGCGAGCTCGCCCAGCCCCTCGGCGTCGAGCGGGCTGAAGCCGCGCAGCAGCACGGCACCGTGCTCGTCACGCAGCCGCGCCAGCGTGCTCCCCGAACCGGCCAGCCACTCCCGCGCGTCGAGCCGGGAGACGGCCGGGGTGCACGACACCGCGCGGGTGCCGTCGAACAGCGGGGCCACCCGGACCAGTGCCTCGCTGCTGACCGAGATGGACTTGCGGGCGCTGCCGAAGCGCCCCTTCGGACTCGCCGCGGTCCCCCGGGACATCATTCGCCTCCCGCCTTCTTGTCGAGGAGCTGGTCGATGAACTCGGCGAGCTCCGACACGACGGGCCGCTCGAAGAGGTTGCGCAGCTTGATGTTCACCTTGAACTCGTCGCGCAGCCTGGCGATCAGCTGGGTCGCCAGCAGCGAATGGCCGCCGATCTCGAAGAAGTCGTCGTCGGCACCAGCGGACTTCAGCAGCAGGAGCTGCGCCATGATGTCGGCGACCTTCTTCTCGGTCGGAGTCCGGGGCTCGACGTACGAGGTGGGGACCTCGCTGTAGGAGCCGGGCGCGGGAAGCATCGAGGCGTCGATCTTCCCGGTGCTGGTCAGCGGGAAGGCGTCCAGCGCCACGAAGTGCGCGGGCATCATGAACTCCGGGAGATGCTCCGCCAGGAACTCGCGCAGCCACTCCGCGGACCCGCGGCTTCCCTCGGCATCGGTCACGTAGCCCACGATGTGCCGGGCGGTGCTCTCGCCCGCCACCACGGCCACACTGCCCGTCACCCTCGGGTGCCGGCGCATGACCGCCTCGATCTCGCCCAGCTCCACCCGGAACCCGCGCACCTTGATCTGGCGGTCGACGCGGCCCAGGAACTCGATGCTGCCGTCGGGGAGCAGCCGCGCCCGGTCGCCGGATCGGTACATCCGTGCCCCGGGGACCGGGCTGAACGGGTCGTCGGTGAACCGCTCCCGCTGGTCCGCCGTCCCGGCGAGATAGCCCTGGGACACCGAGGACCCGCCGATCCACAGCTCACCGGGGACGCCGGCGGGCACCGGCCGGCGCTCCGGGTCCAGGATGTAGGCGCGTGCGTGCCGCATCGGCCTGCCGAGCGGCAGGGTGGAGGCCAGACCGGCCAGGTCGTCGGAGGTGATCCGCCCGCAGAGCACGCCGACGGTCGTCTCGGACGGGCCGTAGTGGTTGTAGAGCCGGCAGTCGCCGAGGAAGCCGCGGAACAGGTTGTACGTGCCCCAGCCGACCGGTTCGCCGCCCACCACCAGTGCCTGACGTGGCATCAGTTCGTCCGGGGCGTCGGCCACGGCGAAGACGGCCTCCAGGTGCGAGGGCGTGATCTTCAGGAGGTCGTAGCTCTCCTCGGCCAGCAGCTCCGCGAGCGCCTGCGCGTCCGAGGAGATGTCCGCGGCGACGACCCGGAGCCGGCCGCCCGTCATGAGCGGAGGGAAGAGGGCGGTGTTGCCCAGGTCGGTGCCCAGGGTGCTCAGCGCGACCGAGTCGATCGGGCCGTCGAGGTCCAGCCGGTCGAGCACGCCGTCCAGGTAGGCGGCGAGCTGTCCGTGGCCGACCAGCACCCCCTTCGGTGTCCCGGTGGAGCCCGAGGTGAACAGCACATAGGCGAGGTCGTCGTCGGCCGTCACCACGTCGGGGCACGTGGCGTCGCGGTCGGCGCAGACCGCCGGCTCCGCGTCGACGAGGACGACGTCGCGGTCCCGCGGCAGGTCCGGCGCCGTCTCCCTGGTCGCCACCACATGAGTGAAGCCGACCGCGTCGACGATGGCGGCACGACGCCCCGGGGGCAGGTTCGGGTCGACCGGGACGTAGCCGGCGCCCGCCTTGGCGATCGCGAGCATCGAGACGAGGGCGACGTCGGAGCGTTCCAGACAGAGACCCACCAGGGCCCCGGCGGTCACGCCGCGTGCAATCAGCTCGTTGGCCAGGCGGTTGGCGGCCTCGTCGAGTTCGCGGTAGCTCCAGTCACGCGTATCGGACCGCAACGCCACGGCGTCGGGCGTGCGCCGGGCGGTCCGCTCGACGCGCCGGTGCCAGTGCTCGGCGGGCCGCAGCGGCGGTTCGGCGCCGTTCGTGGCCGCGACGGCCGCCCGCGCGCCCTCCTCGTCGAGCATGGGCAGCGCACGCACGAGGGCCGCGGGGTCGTCGCCCAGCGCGGAGAGGGCTGCCCGCAGGCAGGCGAGGAGCGCCTCGGCGCCTCCCTCGGCCATGCCCAGGCGCTGATGACGCAGCCGGATGCGGATCTCCTCGCCGGAGGACTCCACCCACAGACCGACCTTCCGGCCGTCGTCGGCCGGTTCGATCCACAGACCGGAGAAGGCCGGGGCGTCCTGCGCCGCGAGACCGGCGGCGTCATTGAACCGGAAGCCCGGGATGGCGGCGGTGTGCTGCCTGGCCGGCTCCATGGAGCTCTCGTCCGCGTGCTCGTAGGAGTCGGTCTCCACGCCCACCGTGCGCAGCAGATCGCTCAGCGTGGTCTCCTCGGCAATCGAGGCGAAGACCGGCATGGGGCTCTCGAAATGCCCGATGGACGAGGCCATTTCACTGAACGGCCGCCGCGTGATCAAGGTGTCGACCGCCAGGCCCTCCGGCCGTCCGGTGGCGTGCCAGAGGGCCGTGATCCAGCCGGTCAGCAGGACCGTGCGCAGCCCGCCGTCGGACGTGCCGCCGAGGCTCCGCAGCTTCTGGGCCAGGGGCGCCGGGACCGTCCACCGCACCTCTTCGTGCCCCGCCTCGTCGGAGCGGAGTTCGAGCGGCAGGTGCAGGGGAGGCAGGGCCGCCAGCCGGGCCTCGCGGTCGGCCGCGATCTCCTTCTGCCGCTTGCTCGGCGGCCCCTCCTCGAACTGCCACTGGGCGTAGTCGGCGTACTGGACGACGTCCTCGCGGTGCCACGGGGTGCCGTTCAGCCGCGAGGCGTACGCCTGCCGCAGGTCCCGGAAGAAGATCTCGACCGACGCCGCGTCGACGCTCAGCCGCGGAGCGGACAGGACGAGCGACCGGCTCCGGTCGGTGTGGGTGAACAGGGTCAGACGCACCGTGCACGCGTCGTCCTCGTCGGCGTCCGCGCGCAGTTCCTCGCGGACGAGCGCGCCCAGCGCGTCCTCGTCACCGGAGCGTTCCGACACGAGGATCCGCGGTTCGTCCTCGACGACCATCAGCACGCCGCTGTTCTCGCCGAGGACCTGGCGGTAGGCGGTGCGCAGGCTCTCGTGCACCGACGCCACGTCGTGCGCCGCCCGCTCCAGCACCTCGCGGTCGCACGGGGCCGCGAGGCGCACTCCGGCCACCGTTCTGCTCGACGACGCGCCGGACACGAGGCCGAGGACGTGCTCCTGTTGCTTGGAGAGCCGGAATCCGTCCCACGTCTGGGAAGTCATTTCTGTTCCGTGTCGATGCACAGTTCGCCTCCCGTGAACTTGTTCCACGTGCTGATCGCGTCCGGACCGAGGTATTCGGCGGCCATCTTCCAGAACCCTCCGTATTCCGTCGGAAGGTCCACCAGGGAGTGACCGACCTGCGGGGGCATGTGGGCCAGGACATCGCCCAGCTTCATGCGCAGGAGGTCCAGGAACTCGTCCCGGTCCATCGGAATGTCCTCGCCGGTCCGGCGGTCCTTGATATCCGGCTTCCCGGTCGGACGCATCACATTGCGGAAGCTCTTCCCCAGGGACGCGTAACTCATGACGGAGAAATTGAAGATGACCTGCTCGACCTGCGGTCCGACGACCTCCCGGACCTCGACGCGCTTCCAGTCCGGAATGGACTCGACGTCGTCGTTGTGCAGCCCTTCCGTTCCATAGACACCGTGAAAGAGCCCGGCGAGGCAGATGTGCTCCTTCGCCTTCATGTCCTGGAGGATGGTACATGCGCGAAGCATGTGGTCCATCAACGTCACGTCCTGATGCGCGACCTTGTGCATCCCTAACCGCACGAGGTCGCTCCGGTATTCCTGAGCGTCAAGCACCTAACACTCCTTGCTGGCTGTTTGCTTGCTTTTCTCGATTCCGACATCAGAGATGTCTCGAATTCGCCGAAGGGGCGAGCTCATTGTCATGAGTGCCGGAATCAGGTATCCGCCGCCGAGCACGGCGATCGTGGAACGGGTTCCGAACGCCTCGCCCAGGAATCCGCCGACGAGTGCCCCGACGGGGAGCGTTCCCCATACGAGGAATCGAATGGCGGCCGTTGTTCTCCCCATCAGGTGATCGGGGGTGATCATCTGCCGGATGCTGATGACATTGACATTGAAGAGCGGCTGACTGGCATTGATGAGCATGAAGCCGGACGCGACGACGACGATCGCCAGGAGCGACGAACCGTCGGCGGCGACCAGGAGAATTCCGCCGGCGCCGGCCGAGCACATGGAGAGCACGATGCCCCGGCCAAGTCCGCACCACCTGTTGACGGTGCCCATCACCAGGACTCCCAGTACGGCGCCCACGCTGCCCGCGAGCACGACGATCGCGATGTTCGTGGCGCTCAGCCGCAGCTCACGCGCGAGGTAGACGAAGAAGACCGCGAGCAGGGCCTGGTACAGCAGGTTCCACGTCGCGCCGATGACGGCGTTCCAGCGAAGAAAACTGGTCTCGCGGACGAAGCGCAGGCCGGCCTTGAAATCCGACCAGAGCGAGGAATCGCGTGGCGCCCGGGGAACCGGCTCGGTGGGACGCGTCGAGTGGACGAACAGTGCCGAGAATACGAACGAAAGGGCATCCACCGCAATGGAGACCGGTACGGAAACGACTTTCAGGAGGCCCGCGGCGACACCCGGCCCCGACATCTCCGCCACCGAACGGCTCGTCTCCAGCCAGCGGTTGGCCGTCAGCAGATCACCCGGTTCCACGAGGGAGGTGAGGACGCTCTGATAGGCGATGTCGAAGAAGACGGTGCAGGAACCCACGGCGAAAGCAATGAAGAAGAGCCACTCGATGGTCAGGGCGTCCGAGAACGCCGCCACCGGGATCAGTCCCAGGAGCACGGCACGGATCCAGTCCGTGACGATCAGCACGGTCCGCGGCCGCCAGCGGTCGACGAGAACGCCGGCGACCAGGCCGAACACCAGAAAGGGCGCCCTCTCCAGCGCAGAGAGGATGCCCACTTCCGACACACTCGCGTGAAGCAGCGAGATCGCTATGAGAGGAAAGGCGATGAGGGTGATCTGGGAACCGAAGACCGAGATGGACTGCGCGCACCAGAGTCTGCGGAAGTTCGGCCGCTCGACAGCGAACGACCACCATTTTTGCCGTGCGGACACCACATTGTCCATAAGCCCTCGCCGGTAGAAATACGAGGGTGGTCGCCGAACGTGGCGTGGCCCCCTCCTGCGCCGTAGCAGCGGTGAAAGTAACCCACCTTGGTTATCGGACGGTTATGCAGGCGGAAGGCGCCGAACCGGCCTTCCGGCGTGAGAGGAAGCCCCTCGGTTCCGGACCCGGCAGGGTACGGGGTGCGGGAGCCGACGGCCGCGCGAGCCCGGCTCGGGGGACGTTCTCCGATGGCGGACGGCTCCGCCGGAAAGCGCCGTGCGACCGTCGAAGCCGTCGATCGAGGCTCGTAACCGAACCAGAACTGGGCCCACCTACTCTGGGCCCGTTCGGAGGCGATGAAGCGTCGGCAGGAGGCGGTTCTCCACGCCCACGGATGCTCGGGGGCGACGCGCCTCGGCGGTGCGGTGGATCGCGTGCGCCGTGGGGCAGGTCGGGGGAGGCCGGGCGGATTCGTGTGGCCGGCCAGGGACTTCGCCCGTCGGACCGGGCGTGTGCCGGGCCGAGGGAGCCGTACGGCGTGTTCGTCGGCGCCGGACGGCGCTCGTCCCTCGCGTCGCAGGGCCCGGCGGCGTCGGACGGCCCGCATCGGCGCCCGCCGTGGTCTCGCAGGAAGCTAACGGTTTCGATCGCACGCGCCTTGGTCCTTTCAGGCCCGCCAGTTGGGAGAGCCCGCATGATCCAGTCGTCTCCGGCGCAGCAGCGGTTGTGGTTCCTCAATCAGTTGGAGGACGCCGATGCCGCCTACAACCTGCCCTTCGTGCTGCGGTTGCGGGGGCCGGTGGACCGGGAGGCGTTGGGATCCGCCCTGTGGGACACCGTGCTCCGGCAGGAGAGCCTGCGGACGGTCTTCGTCGACCAGGGCGGTGTTCCCTGGCAGCGGGTGCTGGAGCCGGAGGAGTTCGAGGTGCCGCTGGACGTGGTGGCAGTGACCGAGGGCGCACTGGAGGGGGAGCTGGCGGCCGAAGCGAGCCGGTGCTTCGACCTGTCCTCGGAGATCCCGCTCAGGGCCCGGCTGTTCGAGGTGGGGCCGCAGGAACACGTCCTGTTGCTGGTGGCGCATCACATCGCGATGGACGGCTGGTCGCTGGAACCGTTGTTCCGCGATGTGTCGACGGCGTACGCGGCGAGGCTGGAGGGGCGGGAGCCGGAGTGGGAGCCGCTTCCGGTGAGTTACGCGGACTATGCGGTGTGGCAGCGCGAGGTGCTGGGTGAGGAGTCCGACCCCGAGAGCCCGGTGAGCCGGCAACTGGATTACTGGCGGGCGACGTTGGAGGGTGTCCCGCAGGAGCTGGCCCTGCCGTACGACCGGCCGCGTCCGGCGGTGGGTTCGCGTCGCGGCGATCTGGTGCCGGTCGTCCTGGACGCCGAACGCCACCGGGCCCTGACCGGTCTTGCGCAGCGCACCGGGACGAGCCTGTTCATGGTGGTCCAGACGGCGCTGGCGGCGCTGTTGACCCGGATGGGCGCGGGGCACGACATCCCGATCGGCTCTCCCGCGGCCGGCCGTGCCGACGAGGCATTGGACGACGTCGTCGGCTTCTTCGTCAACACCCTGGTCCTGCGGGTGGACACCTCGGGAAATCCCACGTTCGAGGAGTTGCTGAGGCGGGTGCGGGACGTGGACCTGGAGGCGTTCAGCCACCAGGACGTGCCCTTCGACCGCCTCGTGGAAGAACTCAACCCGGACCGCTCGCTGTCCCGCCACGCGCTGTTCCAGGTGATGCTCTCGCTGGAGGAGAACGAAGGGACCCTGCGGCTGCCCGGGGTGGTCTGCGAGGAACGGCCCTTCCACCTCCCCAGCGCCCGGTGGGATCTCAATCTGACCCTGACCGTGACGCCCCGCCACAACGGCGCCCCGAGCGCCCTGACCGGATACCTGGAGTACGCCACCGACCTGTTCGACCGCGCCACCGCCGAGGCTCTGGCGCTGCGGCTGGTGAGAGTCCTCGAAGAGGTCTGCGCGGATCCGACGCGGGCGATCGGTGACATCGACCTCTTCGCCCCGGACGAGCGCGCACGCATCCTCGACACGTGGAACGACACCACCCGCCCGCTGCCCGAGGGCACGATCCCGGACCTGTTCGAGTCGCAGGCCGCCCGCACCCCGGAGGCGATCGCGCTGGTGGACGGGCGGACCACATGGACGTACCGGGAACTGGACGAACGGGCCGACCGTCTGGCGCGGACCCTCGCCGCTCACGGCGTCGGCCCCGAGGCGGTGGTCGCGGTCGCCATGGAACGCTCGGCCGAGCTCCTCGCCGTGCTCCTGGCCGTGCTGAAGGCGGGCGGCACATACCTGCCCGTCGACGACCGGTACCCGACGGATCGCGTCGCGTTCATGCTCGCCGACGCGCGACCGGCCCTGATCGTGACGGCGGGCACCGTGCGCGACACCGTTCGGCGGGCGGCGCACGACACCGGCACCCCGGTGCTGACGCTCGACGCTCCCGGGACGACGGCCGAGCCGGCCGGGGCCGTACCGGACGAGCCGGCCGGGGCCGACCGCGCCCTCCCCCTGCTGCCCGGTCACCTCGCCTACATCGTCTACACCTCCGGATCCACCGGCCGGCCCAAGGGGGTCGCCGTCCCGCACGCCGCCGTGATCCGGCTGGCGCGCGGCTCGGGCTTCATGGAACTCGGCCGCGGCGACGTCTTCGCGCAGATGTCCTCGGTGTCGTTCGACGCGGCCACCCTGGAGATCTGGGGAACGCTCCTCAACGGCGCGACCCTGGCGATTCCCCCCGCGGGACTCCTCTCGACCGCGGAACTGCGCGCCTTCCTGGCCACGCACCGGGTGACCGCGCTGTGGCTGACGGCCGAGCTGTTCCACCAGGCGGTCGACGCGGACGCCGAGGCGTTCGCCGGTCTGCGGTATCTGCTGGCCGGAGGCGATGTGCTCGCCGCGTCGCAGTGCCGGGCGCTGCTGGAATCCGCCCCCTCGGTCGCCTTGATCAACGGTTACGGGCCGACGGAGAACACGACGTTCACCACGACCCACCCCGTACGAGCCGCCGACCTGACCGGGAGCGCCGGTGTGCCCGTGGGGCGGCCCATCGGCAACACACGGGTGTACGTGCTCGACGAACACCTCGCCCCCGTGCCGCCGGGCGTGGTCGGCGAGCTGTACACCTCGGGCACCGGTCTGGCCCGGGGCTACCACAACCGCCCCGGGCTCACCGCCGAGCGCCTGGTCGCCTGCCCCTTCGGCCCGGCGGGCGCCCGCATGTACCGGACCGGGGACCTGGTCCGCTGGAGCCCCGACGGGGTACTGGAGTTCGCGGGCCGCGCCGACGACCAGGTGAAGGTCCGTGGATTCCGGATCGAGCCCGGCGAGATCGAGACGGTGGTCCTGGAGACACCGGGGGTGGGCCGGGCCGTGGTCGTGGTGCGCGAGGACGCCCCCGGTGACCGGCGCCTCGTCGCGTACGTGGTCCCGACGGGCCGGCCCCGAACGGGCGGCGATGCCGCGCCGCGGACCGTCGACGACCACGAACTCTCCTCGTCCGTACGGAGGTTCGCCGCGTCACGGCTCCCGGAGTACATGGTCCCCGTCGCGGTGGTCGTGCTCGACGCCGTACCGGTGACCGCGAACGGCAAGCTGGACCGCCGGGCACTGCCCGCGCCCGGCCGCGCCGCGGCCGGCTCCGGGGCCGGGCCCGCCGGTTCGCACCGTACGCTCGCCACCGAACGGGAACGCGTCCTGTCCGGCCTGTTCGCCGAGGCGCTCGGCCTCGAACGGGTCGGCCTGCACGACAGCTTCTTCTCCCTGGGCGGCCATTCGCTCCTGGCCACCAGACTGATCAACAGCGTGCGCTCCACGTTCTCCGTGGAGCTTCCGCTCAAGGCACTGTTCCAGGCGCCGACGGTGGCCTCACTGATGGGAGTCATCAGCGGCAACGAGGAATCCCGTCCCCCCTTGCGGCGTCAGGAGCGCACCGGGCCGGTCGAGCTCTCGCTGGCGCAGCAGCGGCTGTGGTTCCTCAACCAGCTCGAGGACTGCAGCGGCACCTACAACGTGCCCGTCGCGTTGCGGCTGCGCGGGAGCGTGGACCGGGAAGCCTTGCGGGCCGCGTTGCGGGACACGATGGTCCGGCAGGAGAGTCTGCGGACGGTCTTCGTCGACGAGGGCGGTGTTCCCTCGCAGCGGGTGCTGGAGCCGGGGGAGTTCGAGGTTCCGTTGAGCGTGGTGGCGGTGACGGAGGACGACCTGGAGGGGGAGCTGGCCGCCGAGGCGAGCCGGGGTTTCGACCTCTCCGCGGAACTCCCGCTCAGGGCCCGGCTGTTCGAGATCCGCCCCCGGGAGAGCGTGCTGTTGTTGTCGATGCATCACATCGCGATGGACGGCTGGTCGCTGGAGCCGTTGTTCCGGGACCTCTCGACGGCCTATACGGCCAGGCTGGCGGGGCGTGAACCCGAGTGGGCGCCGCTTCCGGTGCAGTACACGGACTACGCGGTGTGGCAGCGCCGGGTGCTGGGCGAGGAGTCCGATCCCGAGAGCCTGGCCGGCCGCCAACTGCGTTACTGGCGCGAGGCACTGGCGGGGATACCCGATGGGCTGGCGCTGCCGTACGACCGGCCGCGTCTGGCGGTGAGCTCGCATCGCGGCGATCTCGTCCCAGTCGTCCTGGACGCGGAGCTGCACCGGGCGCTGACCGGGCTGGCCCGGCGCACCGGGACCAGCCTGTTCATGGTGTTCCAGGCCGCGTTCGCCGCGTTGCTGACCCGGATGGGTGCGGGGCACGACATCCCGATCGGCTCTCCCACGGCCGGCCGCACCGACCAAGCCCTCGACGACCTGGTCGGCTTCTTCGTCAACACCCTGGTCCTGCGGGTGGACACCTCGGGAAATCCCACGTTCGAGGAGTTGCTGAAGCGGGTGCGGGACGTGGACCTGGAGGCGTTCAGCCACCAGGACGTGCCCTTCGACCGCCTCGTGGAAGAACTCAACCCCCACCGCTCGCTGTCCCGTCACGCGTTGTTCCAGATCATGTTCATGTTGAACGAGTCGGGCGACGTGCTGCGACTGCCCGGCGTGCGATGCGCGGAGGAGCCCGTCGACTTCCCCGTCGTGCGTTTCGACATGTGGCTGGGCCTGACGGAGTCGAAGTCGGCCGAAGGGGAGTGCGAGGGAGTCGTCGGAGAACTGCGCTACAGCGTCGACCTCTTCGAGCACTCCACGGTCAAGGACCTCGTGGAGAGGTTCGTGGAGCTGCTGCGTACGGTCGCGGCCCGTCCGGGGGACCCCCTGGAGCCGACACGGTCCCCCCGCGGGCTCACGGCCGTGCGCAGAAGGCCGGTACGCAACGCGGGCCGGCCCGATCCGGCGAGATGAACGCGAGGAACGGCGAGTTCCCGCGCGAGAACCCATGTGCGCGGTCCGCTTCGCAGAGGCGTGCGACGCGTGCCACCGAGGCGGCCGTCCGCCCCCGTCGGCCCGACGACGGCCTTCCCGCGGACGCGAGGCGGCCGGAAGAGCGCCGTCCTCCGTACGGGCCGCTCCGGGGGCGCGCGCCCGATGACGACCATGCAGTTCAAGCCCGAGTGCCGGGAGGCGCCGTGAACGACTCGATCCAGACATCGGCGAGCATCAGGAGCCGCTACGAGCGGGAGGGCTGGTTCCGGTCATCGGAGGTCCTGGACGAGGGGGTGATCGCCCGTGTGACGGAGCGGATCGAAGCCCTGAGCACCCAGGAACGGCCCGAGGTCGTGTACGAGAAGGACAACCGGACCGTGCGCGGCATCCATGGATGCCACCTGTTCGACGACGTGTGCCGCCGTCTCGTCCGGCTGCCCGCGCTTCTGGGACTGGCCGAGGAACTGCTCGGCGAGCCGGTCTACGTCTACCAGTTCAAGGTCAACATGAAGCAGCCCGGAGAGGGCGCCGCGTGGCCCTGGCACCAGGACTTCGCGTTCTGGAGCCGGGAGGACGGAATGCCCGCCGACAAGGCGGTCAACATCGCGGTCCTGCTCGACGAGGTCCACCAGGAGAACGGCCCGTTGCGCGTCATCCCCGGCAGTCACCGCCAGGGGCTGATCGACTCCGAGACCGGCGGCGCCTCCGGCGGGCCGGGAGGCGACTGGCGCAAGCACGTCTCCGCGGACCTGGAACACACCGTCCCCGACAAGCGGGCCGAGGACCTGGCCCAGGAGTTGGGCACCGCCCTGGTGACGGGACCGACGGGCACGCTCTACGCCTTCCACCCGACGATCGTCCACGCGTCGTCCAACAACCTCTCGCCCGACCGCCGGGCGATGCTGCTGGTGACCTACAACGCCGTGAGCAACGCCCCCGAGCGGCTGACCCGGCCGGAATTCCTGGTGAGCCGGGACACCACCGCGCTAAGGGCTGTCCCGTAACCCCTGGTGGGCGCCCGACGACGGCTGCGGCGCCTCGCCGCGTTGTCGGGGCGCCCGCATACGTCCCGTATGCGGGCGCCCCTCCGCCTTGCGATGCACCCATCCGACGCCGCGCGCCGATCCACCACGGATTGCGCGACAGCCCTTGGCCGCGGTCGGCGCGAACACACTGTGAGCACCGGGCACGGCCCGTCGGCTCCCGCAGACCGTCCCGCGGCCGTCCCGCGTGCCTGCGCCGATGCGGTGGCGGACCGTGCTCCCGACACGGGCGGGGGTGATCTTGCCGGGCCGCGGAACGCGTCGGTCCGCCTCGGGAGCCGGGCGGCCGTCAGGGAGGATCGAGCAGAACGGTGCACGTGAACCGGCGTACGGCTCCCTGCCGGGCGGTCACCCGGACCGTACGGCGGGCCGCCGCGCCGTCCGCCGTCCCGGCACCGGACTCGGACTCGGCCTCGATCCAGCAGGGCGCGTCCAGCTCGGCATAGCGGTGGAACGAGGCGTCCATGCCGATCACGGCCATCGGCGTCGGGGCGAGTGCGGCGTGCGCCGCCTGGCGGGCGCCCTCGAGCAGCAGCATCCCGGGGATGTGGTCGACGGGGTGGTCGAAGAGCACCGGATGGGTCAGGTCCACGCGCAGCCGACTGCGGGCCGGGGAACCGGCCGGGGAGAGGACGACATCGGTGAGGCTGTCACGGGCGACGTCGGCGGGAGCCATGGGCGGGGCGGGGGGAAGGGCGCCGGCGAGTGCGGCGTCCAGGTCCCCGTAACGGCCGCGCAGCCAGGCGTAGATGGCCGGAGAGTGGTTGTGGAAGCCCAGTTCGGCGCGGCCGATCGTCCGCCCGCCGCGGATCATCCGTACCCGCATGGAAAGCGACACCAGTCGTCCGGCGCGCCGGACGACGTCCGCGCAGGTGATGTGGAGTTCCACCTCGGGACGGTCGGCGGTCGCCGCCAGGGCGGCCATGTCGGCCGTGCAGCGGAAGTAGTCCCAGGACTGTCTGTGCCCGAAGGGCACGTCGTACCCGGCATGGCTGAGCAGCGGCACCGCCTGCCGTACGGACTCGGCGACCAGCAGCGGATCGTAGCCGCCGTGCACCGGGCGATAGAAGCGATGGCGCGTGGGCCAGCGGGCGACGACACGGAAGGCGTCGGGGCCCGAGCGCCGGTAGGCGGCGAGCAGGATTTCGGACTCGTCGGTCTTGTGCACGTAGACACCCGGTACGCGGTCGACGAGGCCGGGTGCCCGGCCCAGGCCGTCGACCCCCGGAGCGTCGTCGATCACATGGACCTCCCCGATGCGGGCACGGGTCTGACCTTGCCGGGCGTGAAGTGGCTCGATGTCATGGGCGCAACCTACAGAGAACTCGCTCTGCTGTGCCGCGAGTTCGGTCAAGGACCTTGACTCGCCCGGGAGTCGCGAACGCCCCGTGGCAGCCCGGATTCCTCCTTGTGCACCGCTCCTAGGATAAGAAGGGACGTTTCATTTGGAGTGGAGAGGGGCGGCCGATGGGTCGGCCACGACAAGAACGGGCCGCGCGGACGCGCGAAGCGCTCCTGCGGGCTGCGGCCGAGGCGTTCGGCCAGCACGGGTACGCCGGTTCGAGCATCAACCAGATCCTCAGCCCCGGCTCTCCCGGTGGCGCGGACCACCGGGGCCGGGGGGACTGAGATGCTGAACGGCAAGGTCGCCATGATCACGGGGGCGTCCAGCGGGATCGGTGCCGCGGCCGCGCGCCTGTTCGCCCGGGAGGGCGCGGCGGTGGTGCTGATGGCCCGTCGGCGGGAGTCCCTGGCGCGGATCGAGGAGGAGATCCGTGGCGCCGGGGGCCGGGCTCTTGCCGTCCCCGGTGACGTGACGGTCCCGCAGGACGTGGAGCGTGCCGTGTCGATGGCCGTGGACACCTTCGGCTCGCTGGACGCCGCGTTCAACAACGCCGGGTTCGCCACGGCCGGCACCCCGCTGCACGAGATCGACGACGAGGTGTACGCCCGGACGATGGACGTCAACGTGCGCGGCGTGTGGAACTGCCTGCGGCACCAGATCCCGGTGATGCTCGCCTCCGGCCGCGGCGGGTCGGTGGTCAACACCTCCAGCGTGGCCGGTGTGCGCGCCACCAGCGCCTCCGCCGCGTACATCGCGGCGAAGCACGCCGTGATCGGGCTGACCAGGGCCGCCGCACAGGACTACGGGCACCGGGGCATCCGTGTCAACGCCCTGGTCGTGGGCAGCACGAGAACGGAGATGATGGACGAACTGATCTCCCGCTCGCCCCACTTGGAGGAGCGCTTCCGGTCGCACACGCTGCGCGGGCGCATCGCGTCCGCCCAGGAGGTGGCGGAGGCCGCGGCCTGGCTCTGCAGCGACCGGGCGTCGTTCGTGACGGGGATCGCGATGCCCGTGGACGGCGGCCGGACCGCGGTCTGACACCGCGCACCCGGGCGCGCACGGCGAGGGGGGTCCCGAGAGGGGGCCGCCCCCTCGCCGTGGGGGAGCCCGCTCGCTCCGGTACCGGGGTATTGGGGTCCGCACACCTCTGGAAAAATATAACGAGCGTTTGGTTTGCTTCTGCTGCTGCTCGGCCGGACCTCCGATCGCTCGCCCGTCGCCGTCCGCAGCGTTCCGGCCCACTGGAAGAGGTGACATGGGGACCGAGAAGAAGTCCGATCGCACCCGGAGGCGGTTGATCCGGGCCGCGGCGGTCGAGATCGACCGGAACGGCTACGAGCGCGCCACGCTCGCCCGCATCTGCCGACTGGCCGATGTGTCCATGGGAGCTCTGACTTTTCACTTCGCCTCCAAGAGCGAGCTGGCGGACGCCGTTCGGGCCGATGCCCGCGCGCTCGTGGACGCCCGGACGGAACAGGTGGCGAACGACCCGTCGCCGGCCCTGGGCTCCGCCGTCGGTCTGACCGTCGGGCTCGCCCGTCTGCTGGAGGGCGAGGCGGTGGTGCGTTCCGCGGCGCGTCTGGCCCGGGACGATCCGCGTGGCGCCGTCGACTGGACGGCCGCGTGGATCCCCGTGGTGCGCGAGCTTCTCCTCAGGGCCGACCGCGAGGGGGAGCTGCGGCCGGGCGTGGATCCGGACACGGTGGTCGCGCTGGCCGCCTGCCTGCTGGCGGGGGCGGAGGCCCTTGCCCGGACGCCGGACGGAACCGCTCCCGCCGGGGCTGTCGACCAGCTCGAATCCATGTGGCGGGTGGTGCTGGGCGGTGCCGCCCGTACACCGGGCGAATCGGACGACCGGCGGCAGGGCTCCGCACGCTCCGGTCACCGATCCTGAGCGGACAGTATTGATCCCCTAGTAAACAAAGCGCGGGTTCTGTATGTTTCATGGGCGCGGGCGCCCCAGGGCTCGAACGGGCCGGGTGCACCTGCGCGCGTTTCGCTCGCGAAGGACCGGAAGGAGGGGGAGGGACTTCGACGGCCGGCACCGCCGTGTGGCGCCGCGCACGCCGAGTTCATGACGTCTCTTCGACGGGCGAACGTTCCGATGGCCGGGGTCGCTGTGTCCGCCCGGCATCGACCGGGCCATTCCATGAGCCGTTCCGACGGCTGAGGACCAGCACGAAGACGTGTCCGTGCCAGCCCCTCGGGGCCGTCGCACCTCCACGCTCCCGACGCGTCTTCCGGCGCCGTCCCGTGTGCGCCGTCCCCGGTTGCGGGGTGTGCCCCGGACCGGCGCTCCTTGCCCATCCCGGCGCTCCGTCAACGTCGACGGTGCCATCTTCCGGGCCGCGACCGTCCTGGTCCCGCGGCCTTCCGTTCGACGCCCCTGCCCGTCGTCCCGTCGGTGTCGCATGCGCAACTGCCCTCACCCGCACCGCAGATCACCTGAGCATCACGTCACACGGAGGCTTCCCATGACAGTGAACACTGAGATCGCCCGGGCGCAGACCTTCGCGAACGACGGATTCGTCACCACGGGCCCGTTGCTGTCGATGGAGGAGGTGAGGACCTACCGGGACATCTACGACCGGTTCCTCAGCGGCGAGATCGAGAGCGGCGACAAGCGCTCCGACCTCGGGTCGCACGAGCCGCGCCGCGGCGGCCAGGAGAACATCACCCAGATCATGTGGCCCTCCGCGCTCCACGAACCCCTGCGGGAGATGCCGCTGCACGCCAGGGCACTGGAGACGGCGAAGGAACTGATCGGCGACGACGCCGTGTTCGACTTCGACATGCTGATCCACAAGGCCCCCCGCACCGGTGTGCCGACCCCGTGGCACCAGGACGCGGCCTACTGGATCGATCTGCCCGACAAGCGCGCCGTGTCCATCTGGGTGGCGCTGGACGACGCAGTCCTGGACAACGGCTGCATGTGGTACGTCCGGGGCTCGCACCGTGAGCCGATCCGGCCCCACTACGCGACCAGCGACGGCAAGAACATCCAGTGCGACTGCGCGGAGACGGAGCCGGGCGCCACCGCGGTGCCGCTGTCCGCGGGCGAGGGCGTCGCGCACTCGGGCACCACCCTGCACTACTCGCGCGGCAACACCACGGACGGAGTGCGCCGCGCCTACATCCTCAACTTCCGGCCCGCGCGGATGCTCCGGCTGGAGCGGGAACGCGGCTACGACGTGGGGCTGACGGAGAACGTAAGGCTCGTCCGCAACAGCGAGTTCGACGCGCAGAGCTGAACGCCCCGGCCCCTCCACCCCCTGACACCATCGAGGTATCCCATGAACACTCCGGACCGCCCGGTGAAGCTGAGTGGCGCGGTGATGACCCACCCGCGCCGACTGGAAGAGGCCCGCGAGGTCGCGGGCACCGACCCCCGGGGCCGCATCACGGTGGTCGTCGACCCCGAGCCCGACGGACGCCCCACCGCGCTGCGGGTGGCACCGCTCTCCTGGGACTGCGTCGCCCCCGACGCCACGCACCACATGGTGCTGCAGGACGACGTGGCGATCGCCGAGGGCTTCTTCGCCTACGCCGAGCAGGTCGCGGCCGCGGCCGGTGACGAAGCGGTCGCGTTCTACGCGGGCTGGGAGACCCGCAACGGCGCCGTGGCGCGGCTCGCGGCCCTGACCGGGGATCCGTGGGCCTACACGCTCCAGGAGCATGTGCCGTGCTACGCGCTCATGCTGCCGGCCGAACTGGCCCGCGGTTACGCCCGGTTCCAGGCGGAGGACGAGCCCGGCTGGCCCTACGACGTCGTGGTGCAGCGCTATCTCAACGCCCGCGGGGTCCGGGTCAGGTTCTGCACACCCAGCCTGGTGCAGCACATGGACATGCCCAGTCTCGCGGGCAACGCCTACCACGGGCTGCGCCAGGCGACGTGGTTCGCGGAGCGGGCCGGGGATCCGGAGCCCTACGACGCGGTCCGTTTCCCGGTGGTGCCCTTCTACCAGTACGGTCTGGCCCGTTGTGCCGTCCGGCACGAGGAGGGCTGGGAATACGTCGAGACCGAGCGTCACCTGAAGCGGATCGGGCTGCTGGACGACTGTCTCGCCGCTCTCGCGTCGGCCGCTCCGTCCCCGCTGTCCGACGCGACGCGCAGGGCGGTGTGGGTCACGGCCTACGCCATCGGAGTCGTCACGGCCGGCTCCCCGGCCCCGGACGCGGCCACCGCCGAAGCGGCGATGCGGACACTGGGGCCCGGTGGCCTGTGCGAGGACTACCCCGTCGACGAACTGCTCGCCCTGGCCCGCCCGATCGCCGGTCTCGCGACGGACGCACTCGCGGCGGGGAGGCGGGCGCGCCGCGCCGACGCCGCCCGGCCGACGGCCCCGGCCGGGAGCAGGACCGTGGTGACCGGGGGTTCGAGCCGCTTCGCCCGGCAACTCGCGGGTCTGCTGGGCGACGGGGGCCTGGACGCCGTGCACCGGGCGGAGCCGCCGTCGGTACCGGATCTCACCGGGGCGCGGTACGTGGTGTATCTCGGTGGCGCCGTCCAGGGCGACGACCAGAGGCTCGACGGTGTCCTGAAGGCCGCGGAGACCGCCGGCGTGGAGCGCTTGGTGTACGCCGGTTCGTACGCCGTGTACCGGGGGAGCGCGGCGGAGCGGATCGACGAGGACGCACTGAGCGCGGCGCCGCAGGACCCCGTCGCGCTGGCCTGGTGGCAGGAGGAGCAGCGGTGCCGGGAATGGGGCGAGCGCACCGGCATCCCGGTGCAGGTGCTGCGGCTGGGCGAGCCGGTGGGGCCGTACGCGCCGCGCGACGGCGCGTGCGTACAATGGGTGCATTTGGCATGGACACGACAATCCTTGGCTCTCGCCCCGGGGGAGATCCACCAGATCCTGGACTACCGGGACATGGCCGACGCGATCGGGGCCGTCCTCGCCGCCGAGCCGTCGCGGCCGGTGTTCAACATCGCCACGGCGGCCTGCGCGGAGGAGGAACTGGCCGGCCTGGTCGCCGACGTCTCCCGCCGCACCCCCCGGGAGACCGGACCGCACACGGCGCCGCGCAACCGGCACATGACGACGGATCTCATCGAGTCCGAGCTGGGCTGGACGAGTTCGGCCTCCCTGGTCGAGGGGCTGCGCGATCTCGCGCAGTGGTACGCCTGCGACATCCACGGCGGCGACCTCCTTCCCTGACTCCCGCCCCGGCTCCCTTCCTGACCAACCGCTTCCTCGACAACCGTCCTCCCTCCACACCCCTAGGAGCACTCGATGTCCGGTATAGCCGGATGGGTAGATTTCTCGCGCGACGTGTCGGCACGGCAGGACGTCGCCGACGCAACTACGCGGACCATGGCACGCCGCGGGCCGGCCGTCGGCGGCACCTGGACCTGCGAACACGCCGCCCTGGGACAGCGGGTCCTGTCGGCCCACGGCCTGGAGGGCCGTAGCCTGCCCCTCACCGCCGCCGACGGCACCGGCACCCGCGCCGTCATCTCCTTCAACGGCGAGCTCTACAACGCCGGGGAACTGCGTACCCGGCTCCGCTCGCTCGGCCGGATCCTCGAAACCCGCACGGACGCCGAGGTCGCCCTCCACGCCTACCTGGAGTGGGGAGCGGACTTCGTCGGGCGGCTCGAAGGCGTCTACGGCTTCGCCCTCTGGGACGAACGGCGCCAGGAGCTGCTCCTCGTGCGCGACCGCCTGGGCGTCAAGCCGCTCTTCTACGCGCCCGCGCACACCGGCGTGGTGTTCGGGTCCGAACCGAAGGCGATCCTCGCGCACCCGGATTTCTCCCCCGTCCTGGACGCGGACGGGCTGCGGGACATCCTGTCGGTCGCCAGGGTCCCCGGCCACGCCGTCTTCCGCGGCATGCGGGAGGTCCTGGCCGGCTGCACGGTGCGTGTCACCCGGGAGGGCACGACGCAGGAACGGTACTGGGGCCTGCGGCTCGGGGAGCACACCGACTCCTTGGAGCGGACCGTCTCCACCGTGCGCGAACTGCTCGAAACGGTCGTCGGCGACCACATGGTCGCCGAGATCCCGCCCGCGGCGCTGCTGTCGGGAGGGCTGGACTCGAGTTCCCTGACGGCGCTGGCGGCCCAGGTCGCCCGGCGCGAAGGACTGGGCACCCTGCGCTCCTTCGCCGTCGACGACCACGACCCCTCGCTGCCCGACGGCACCTCCGGCAACGAGGACCACATCTACGCCCGGCTGATGGCGGACCACGTCGGCTCGGACCTGACCGAGATCCCGCTCGGCTCGCTGGACCTGCTCGACCCGGCCCTGCGGGCGTCCGTCCTGGGCGCCTACGACCTGCCCATCAACAAGGGCGACCAGTACGCCTCCCTGTACCGGCTGTTCGGCACCGCTCGTCGGCACGCCACGGTGGCCCTGTCCGGCGAGTGCGGGGACGACGTCTTCGGCGGCTACAACTGGCAGCGACTGCCGGAATGGGTCTTCGCCGGCACGTATCCCTGGGTGGCGCAGGGGCGGGACCGCTATGTCGGGAACGACGAGATCTTCGATGCCGGCCTGCTGGCCAAGCTCGACCTGACCGCCTACGAACTCGACACGCACAGCGCCGCGCTGGCGGAGCTGGGGGCGGCCGGGCAGATCTCCGACCCGAAGGAAGCACGGCACCGTGAGGTCACCTACCTCGCGCTGACCCGCCACTCCCGCGTCCTGTTCGACCGGCTCGACCGGCTGGGCATGAGCTGCGGCCTGCAGATCCGCATCCCCTTCGCCGACCACCGGCTCATCGACTACACGTTCAACGTCCCCTGGGCCATGAAGAGCTTCGACGGCCGGGAGAAGAGCCTGCTGCGCGCGGCCATGCGCGATCTGCTCCCCGAACGCGTGGCCATGCGGATCAAGACCCCGTACCCCAATCTGCGCACCGGCGCCTACGACCGTGTCCTGCGCGAGCGCCTCGCCGGGATCGTGCGGGATCCGCACAGCCCGAGCGCACCGCTCTTCTCGGAGGAACTCAAGCAGGCGGTGGCGTCGCACGGAGCGGACGGGCTGCGGCAGGGCGTGAGCCGGGCCGCTCTGGAGACCGCCCTCCAACTCGACACCTGGCTCACCTCCTACGACGTCCGCGTCGCTCTGTGAGCCCCTGCCTCCGCAGGCGGTGCCCCGGCCACGCGCAGCACGCCGGGAACCCGCCTGCGGCGGCACCCTCTTCCTGCCCACAGCCCTGGAAACCTTCCTGCCCACAGCCCTGGAAAGTCAGATGAGCCTGTCCCTCGCCATGCCGTCCCGTCTGTGGACGCCGAACTTCGCGTTCTACTTCACCGCCCGCGTCGCGTCGCAGGTCGGCGACACCATGATCCCGGTCGCGACGGCCGTGGCGATGTTCTCCCTCGGTTACGGGGTCAGTGGCGTCGGCTACTCGCTGGGCGCCTGGATGGGGGCCTTCGCGCTCTGCGTCGTCTTCGGAGGCGTGTTCGCGGACCGCTTCCATCCCCGTCCCCTGATGATCGGCGCGGACGCGACACGGTTCCTCGTGCAACTGCTGCTCGCCGCCTACCTGTGGCTCGGGCACCCGCCCCTCGCCGTCATGATCGTCGGATCGCTGATCGGCGGGGTGGCCACCGCCATGTTCCAGCCCGGCACCTCCAGTCTCGTGCCCCAGGTCGCGGCCGACCCGCAGAAGGCCAACGGTGTCCTGCGGGTCAGCGAGGGCTTCGCCACCATGGCCGGTCCGGCGCTGGCCGGCACGCTCGTCGCCATGGCGTCACCGGCCTGGGTCTTCGCTCTCGACGCCGTCACCTTCGCGGTCAGCGGGCTCTGCCTGCTGGCACTGCGCCTCGCACCCGTCCAGGCCGACCGGGACGCCTCCACGCTCACCAACCTCCTCACCGGGTGGCACGAGTTCCGCTCCCGCGCCTGGCTGTGGTCCGTCATCCTCATCTGGTGGGTCCTGGGCGTCTTCGTCTGGGGCCCCATCGTCCCGCTCGGCTCCGCCGCCATCATCGCGGAGCACGGCAAGGCCGCCTTCGGCTACGCGGAGGCCGCCTTCGGCGCCGGCTGCGCGATCGGCGGTCTCGTCGCCATCCGCGTCCGCGCCGCGCGTCCGTTGCGCGCGGGCGGCATCGCCATGCTCCTGTTCCCCCTCATGCCTCTGGCCGCCGCCCTCGTCCCCGTCCAGCCCCTGCTCATGGCCGGGTACGCGATCAGCGGCATCGGCTGGGCGTTCTGGGGGGTCCAGTGGTCCACCACGGTCCAGACCCAGATCCCCGAGGACCGGCTCAACCGGGTCGCCGCCTACCAGGTCGCGGGATCCATCCTCGCCGTCCCCCTCGGCCAGGTCGTCGCCGGTCCGGCCACCCACCTCGCCGACCTGCGGTCGCTCCTGCTGGCCTCCACCGTGGCGGCCGTCGCCTGCGCCCTCGCCCTGCTCGCCATCCCCGCCATCCGCAACCTGCCACGCGCCCGTCCCTGACCGACCCCCGTCCCAGCACCCGCCGGCCACCCAGCACCCGCAGGCCACCGGCCACTCCGCACCCGCCGGCCATCCGCGGCGCCTCCGGTCCCGTCCGCCCGAGGCGCTCCTCACCCGTGCCCGAAAACCGCTGAAGGAAGGACCACGACCTTGCACGCGCCCCGCAGAATCACCGTGATCGGCACCGGATACCTCGGAATCACCCATGCGGCCTGCATGGCCGAACTGGGCTACGAGGTCCTGGGCCTGGACATCGACGTGGACAAGGTCCGCCGACTGGCCAACGGCGACCTGCCCATCCACGAGAACGGACTCGGAGCCCTCCTGCGCAACGGGCTGGAGTCGGGACGGCTGGGGTTCACCACCTCGTTCGAGAAGGCGGCGGCCTTCGGAGACGTGCACTTCCTCTGCCTCGGCACCCCTCAGTCCGCCGACGGGCACGCCGCCGACACCTCCCAACTCGACGCGGCCGTCGACGCCCTGGCCCCCCATCTCGCCCGGCCGTGCCTCGTCGTCGGCAAGTCGACGGTGCCGGTCGGCACGGCCGACCGGCTCGCCCGCCGGCTCCAGGAAATGGCACCCGCCGGGACGGGCGCCGACCTGGCCTGGAACCCCGAGTTCCTGCGCGAGGGGTTCGCGGTCGAGGACACCCTGCGCCCCGACCGGATCGTCCTCGGCGTGCGGACCGCGCAGGCGGAACGCACCCTGCGCGAGCTCTACCGTCCGCTGGGCGACCCTCCTTGCGTCGTGACCGACTTCGCCACCGCGGAGCTCGTCAAGACCGCCGCGAACTCCTTCCTCGCCACGAAGATCTCCTACATCAACGCCATGGCCGAACTGTGCGAGGCGGTCGACGCCGACGTCGTGGCACTGGCCGAGGCCCTGTCCCACGACGACCGCATCGGCAAGCGTTTCCTGCACCCGGGCATCGGATTCGGCGGCGGCTGCCTCCCGAAGGACATCCGCGCCTTCCGGGCCCGGGCCGAGGAGCTCGGAGTGGGCCACGCGCTGGCGTTCCTGGGCGAGGTCGACGCGATCAACACCCGCCGCCGGGAACGGGCCGTGGAGCTGGCCCGCGACCTGGCGGGCGGGTCGCTGGAGAACTGCCCCGTCGCGGTCCTGGGCGCGGCCTTCAAGCCGGACTCCGACGACATCCGCGACTCCCCGGCCCTGGCCGTGGCGAAGGCGCTCGCGGGAGAAGGCGCACGGGTGTCGGTCTACGACCCGGCCGCGCTCGACAACGCCCGCAAGTCCTGCCCGGAACTCGGCTACGCGGGCTCCGCGGTGGAGGCGGCGACCGGTGCGCGCGTCACCCTGCTGCTCACCGAATGGGCGGACTTCACCGGCCTCGACCCGGTCGCGCTCGGCGCCGTCAGCGGCGAACGCAACATCGTCGACGGGCGCAACGTCCTCGACGCCGCCGCATGGCGCACCGCCGGCTGGAACTACCGGGCTCCGGGCCGCCCCTGAACCCGGACGGCACCGACACCCCGCACGTCCTGCGCCCCACCACGTTGCCACGCCGACAGACCTGGAGTGTTCCCCGTGTCTCCGCACGATCCTCAGCTGACCGGCATCATCGTCGTCAACGAACGCTACTTCCCCGACAGTGAACTGGCCCCGGCCCATGTCGGCGCGACGTCCTTCGCCCGCTCCGTACTGCGCTGCCTGCGGGGGGCCGGTCTGTCCGCGGGCGTCCTGCTCTACCAGCGTGACGAGGACGTCGTCGAGCCCCGGATCCGCCTGGCCCGGCGCTCCGGAGTCGTCTGCGCACTCCTGCAGTTCAACTTCCGGATGGCGCGGCGGGTGGTCAGCGGCGCCATCGCCGAGGCCGCGAGGCTCCTGCTCGCCGAGCACGGCGAGACGCGTCAGGCCATGCTCTACTACCAGACCGACTCCCTCCTGGGCTTCCACCCCGATGAGTTCGCCTGCTGCGTGACCCATCACGGCCCGTTCGTGCACGACTTCGTCGGTACGTTCTCGGCCGACGCGACCGGCCGCGCGTTCGGCGACGCGACGAAGGCACTGCACCTGCTCAAACACCAGGAACTCGGCCTGGACAGGGTCCGTACGAGCGAGCGCATGTTCGTCCTGCAACACTCCCACCTGCAGCGCACCCACCTGATCAACCGCGGCGTCGACGAGCGTCGCATCCGGGCCGTGCGACCGCCCATCGTGCTGCCGGACACGGTCGAACCCCTGCGTGACCCGGTTCTCCAGGGCTTCGTGGAGGGCGCGGCCGTGCTCGCCTTCACAGCGGTCGCGCGGCTGGACTACTTCAAGAACGTCGAACTGCTCGTCGACGGCTGTGTCCAGGCGCGCCGGCGCGGTGTCCCGCTGCGCATCCTGGTCGTCGGGGACGGCGTCGACGACGCCGCCGCCCGCGAGAGCCTGCGCTCGCGCGTGCCCGCCGAGTACGCCGACGCGTTCATGGCCGTCGGCAAGTTGCCCAAACCACAGCTCTACGCGCTGTTCGACAAGGCGAGACCGGTCGGCGTCTTCATCTGCCCCTCGCGCTACGAGACCCTGGGGATCACCCCGCTGGAGGCCGCCCTCTCCGGCGTGTGCACCCTCATGATCGACTCGGACAAGGTCGAGGCCCGCAGGTTCTTCCCCCGGACCCATCTCTTCGGACCCACCAGTGACGCGCTGGCCGACGCCGTCGTCCGCGTGCACGACAGCCATCTGGGCATCGAACAGCTCGGCAAGCAGTTGCGCGCGGACATCTCCACCGAGATCTCCCGGGAGAAGTTCGAGCAGGACACACTCACCGCCTGGGAGCACTTCTCCCGCGCCGTGCACACGGCCACCGCCTGACCACCGGCCGTACACCGGCCGCCCGTTGGAGGAGCAACGACGATGGTCCACGAAACGATCTCTCCGGACGGTCTCCCCGTCCGCGGCGCCCACCGCCGCAACCCCTACCAGTACCTGATGTCCGGCCCACAGTTCGACGCACTGCTCACCCGGCTCGCGCTGCGCCGGGCGGAGAGCGTCTGGCGCAACCACCACATCTCCCCGGAGCGCGCACCCCACGGCGTCTACCCCAGGCCGCACATGGCGTTCGTCCTGATGGACGCCACGGCGGGCCCCTGGGTACCCAACGAGGACGCCGTCCTGGCGGCCGTCACCCTGGGGGAACGGGGCCACGACTTCCTCCCCTACGCCGCGGCCAAGGCGGCCGGGCACCGAAGAACCGGCCACAACTGGGGCACCGCCGTCCTGGTGGACCCGCACTTGTGCGGCGACGGCGGCTTCCGCTACGGCCACTCCGCCGAGGTACGCGGCCAGATCGTCGGGGCCAGCTCGCAGAGCCCCGACCAGGACCTCCACGAAGCCGCGGCGCTCGCCACGGACTTCGTCCAGGCGCTGTCCGAACTCCACCAGGCGTGGGAACGACGCACCGGCCCTGGCGAGTGGTTCACCACCGACGGCGGCACCGGCCCCGAACCCGTCGCCATGACCCGCTGGTTTCCTGCCCCGGAGCCCGGCGCGGCGCCCTGACGCCTGGCAGCCGCACGCCGCCCGCCATCCGCCGTCCACAACGGAGGCGGAACGCGGCGCGGACGGCGCTGGTCCCGGAGGCGGCGGGGGACTGACCGAGTTACCTGCACAGGCGAGGGCCCTGCCCGTCCGACACGGACGGGCAGGGCCCTCGCGCGTACAACTACCGGCTGTACTACTCCGCCGAGGCGAGCCCGACGAACCCCACCCACGCCTCACGCGACACCTGGAGGACCGGCCCAGTCGCGGTCTTGGAGTCCCGGACGTGCACGGCTCCCATGCCCGCCGCAACCTCGATGCACTGGCCGCCCTCGGTTCCGCTGTAGCTGCTCTTGAACCAGGCGAGGGATTCAGTGTTGTTCATAGCTCTCCCAGCAACTTCTCGATGAACGTCAGCGACTCTCGCGGGGTGAGAGCCTGTGAACGGATAATCCCATAGCGCGCGGCGGCGAGAACCGTTTGCTCCGGGTCGGTCGCCAGGGTGCTGGTGCTCTGCGCTTCGACGTACAGAAACTTCTTGCCGTCCTTGCGCGTGACAACCGTGAACGGGCCGTTCACGCCTGCGTTGTCTTCGCAGTCGGTCGGCATGACCTGGAGTTCGACGTTGCGCCGCTGGCCGGTCAGGAGCAGGTGTTCCAGTTGCCCTCGAAGAACTTCCTTGCCACCGTACCTGTGCCGCAGGACCGACTCGTCCATCACGAAGCTCAGCAGCGGCGCTGGGCGACGGTCGAGGATGTCCTGCCGGGCCAACCGAGCCATCACCCGTTGCTCGATCGTCTCCTGATCCAGAGGCGGACATCGCATGGCGAGCAGCGCCCGCATGTACTCCTCGGTTTGCAGCAGGCCGTTGACCACTACCGTGTCGTACGCGAGCAACTCCATCGCCCGCTTCTCCAACTGCGCCATCCCCTGGAAGAACGCCGGGTACTGCGCCTTCTCCAGCATCTCCTTCCACACCGTCAGCAGGCCGCCCGCATCCAGCACCTGGTCCGTCCGGTCGATCGCCCGCGGCGGCGAAATTCTCCGGCCCTGCTCGAACGACGCGATGGTCGACGCCGAGTAGCCCAGCCGGTTTCCCAGCTCCTCCCGTTCCATCCCCGCCCGCGTCCGCAGCGTCTTCATGCTCTGCCCGAACGCGGTGACCACACCCTGGCTGGACTTGTCCGCCGCCCGTGCGCCGCTGTCTTCGTCCCGATCCGCCCTGGCCTCGGCCCCGGCCTCGGGTTTCGTCCGCTCTGCCGCCATCGCACCCTGCCTCCCCGGACCAACGCCCACCGCTGGGCGCGGTCACGCCGTGCTTCACGTACCGGCACCGACACCGCGCGTACAAGAGGTTCGCGTCAGTGCGTCACCGCTGGTCACGCTACGCCACCGCGACGAGCCTGGTGGTCATGAACAGCAACGTCGACACCCACGGCCGCATGACTCAACCTTCCGGCTCGTCCTCGTACTTGAGTGCCCATGTCTTCGCCATGGGGTTCACCTCCACCGCCCGTGGTGCCCGGCTCGCCCGTCGGCTGGCCGCCGTCCGCCTCGACGAGTGGGGCGTGCCGTACGGGACCGGGCCGCACGAGGCGGTCGTGCTGGTCGTCGCCGAGCTCGCGGCGAACGCGGTGCGGCACGGGCACGTGTCCGGGCGGGACTTCCACCTCCTACTCCGCATGACGGCGGAGGACCGGCCGACCGTACGGGTCGAGGTGAGCGACACCCGGGGCGAGCGAGTGCCGTTCCGGCCCGGGGAACTCCCCGTGCCCGCGCCGGGATCCGGGCTCGCCGGCGGGGGGCGGGGGCTGCTGCTCGTCGAGGGGATCGCCGACCGCTGGGGCTGGCATCCGAGGTCGCACGCGCCGGGGAAGACGGTCTGGGCCGAGTGCGGGCTTACCGGGCCGTCCGCCCCCTGACGCGGACGGACGGCCGTCGGCCGCCACCCGGGCCCGGGACGAGCTCGTCGTCACCTGAAGCGGCAAGGCAAGCCGCTTCCTGCCCGCGGACGCGGACGCCACCGCTCTCCGGGCCGTGGACCTGCTCCGGCCGGACGGTCCGACGCCCGGTTCGGCAGTGGCGTCCATCGCCTGACAGCCGGCCGGGGAGAGGGGAGGGAAGACGGACGTGCGCAACGCGGCCTTGAGGTCTTGGGGTCACCTCACATCCGCCGGACCCCTGGACCGGTTGGTTCTCTTCGCTCGGCACCGGCCCGCTTCTCCCGAATTCCGCATGGCACAACCGGATGTGGTCCGCCACCCGGGTGTGGCGCCGGTGCGGCCGGGTCAGCCCCGGTAGCGGGCGCGGCCCGCCGCGGCAGCGACCGTCAGCGGTACGGTGAGGACCGCGGCCGTCAGGAACATTCCCCGGTAGGCGTGGTGCTCGGCGGGTCCGGCGGCGAAAGCGCTGGCGAGGGCGCTGCCGACGTAGAGAGCCAGGCCGAACATGGCGACGCCGGTGGCGCGGGCTGCCGGAGAGAGGCCGGTGGCCCAGGACTGGATCGTGGAGTGCATGAACGACCAGCCGCCGCCGAGCAGCAGTGTGCACACCACCAGCGCGGGCACCGACCGGCTGGCCGCGGCGAGGCCGAACGCCACCGCCATCTGCACCCCGCCGACCACGATCAGCCGTACCGGTGTCCAGCGCCCGACCAGCCGCTTGACCGTCTGCGCCGCGGCCATCGAGCCCACGCCGTACAGCGCGGACACCGCACCGGCCAGCGTCGCCGAGGCGCCCTGGGCCTCCAGGGCTGGTGCGATGTACGTCAAGAAGCCCAGTAGGACGGCGCCTTCGAGCATCGCGACGGCCATGACGTACCACTGCCAGCGGGAGCGCAGGACGACCTTGAACGGGGCCAGCAGCGCACCGGGCGCCGACCGCGGCGGCTCCGGCAGCCGGCGCAGGGCGACGGCCAGGTATGCGGCGATCAAGCCGGGCAGGGCGAAGACCAGGCGCCAACTGACGTAGTGCGCCAGCGCTCCGGCAACGATGGTGGCCACAGCGGTGCCGAGTGCGAACGCGGTCATCAGTTCGCTGAGCGGGCGCTGGCGGACCGGGGCGGGCACGGTGTCCCCGATGTACGTGATGGACGCGGCGATGGACGCGGCGAAGAACGCGCCGGCCGCGGCGCGTGCCACGATCAGCACGGTCGCGTCGGGTGCGATCACCGAGCAGAGTGCGGCGACGACGGCCCCGGTCAGCGAGAGCCGCATCACCCGCACCCGGCCGAGACGGTCGCTCGCAAGGCCCCAGACCGGCTGCATCAGGCCGTAGGCGAGGAAGTAGCCGCTGGCGGCGAGCATCACCGTGGGCAGCGAGACGCCCAGCTGGGTGCCGATGAGCAGCAGCATCGGGGTGATGCAGAAGCGGTCGAAGTTGCTGACGAAACCGGCGGCGCGCAACAGGCGCAGCGAGGCGGCGGGGAGCGGCGGGGCGGTCGGGCCCGCGGCGGCGGCCGGAGGGGGCGCGGGGGTGGTGCGGTCCGAGTCGGTGGTGTCCATGGGGCTCCTTATGTCGTGCCTGCCGGTGCTTTCGGACCGGCAGCTCCAGCTCACACCGCGGACGGTCACGGTGGCCCCGTAGCCGATTACCCTTGCTCACACGTTGTGGACGTGGTGCCAGGCCCCGGGGCGGGTCGGCGTCACAAGGGGGACGGGTATGAACGGCGGCGGACTCAACGGCCCGGGCCGCGAACTGGGCGCGTTTCTGCGCTCTCGCCGCGAGCGGCTGGCGCCCGCCGATGTGGGGCTGCCCGGCTCACCACGGCGCCGTACTCCGGGGCTGCGGCGCGGGGAGGTCGCGGAGCTGGCCGGGATCAGCAGTTCCTGGTACGCGTGGCTGGAGCAGGGCCGGGTCCGCACGTCGGAACAGGTGCTGCGGTCGGTGGCGCGGGCCTTGCGCCTGGCCCCGGACGAGACCGCGCATGTGATGTCGTTCGTGGAACGAACCGCGCCAGCCGAGCAGCCGCCGGGGTGGGTGTCGCGGAATCTGCTGTCGCTGGTGGAGTCGCTGGCGCCGAACCCGGCCGTGGTGCTCGACCCGCACTGGGACCTGCTGGCCTGGAACCCGGGGTACACGGCGCTGCTCACCGACCTGGCGCGGCTGGCGCCCAAGCAGCGCAATCTGCTGTGGCTGGTGTTCCGCTGGCCGCCGGCCCGTGCGCTGCTGGCCAGTTGGGAGCCGGAGGCGCGGAGTCTGCTCGGCCAGTTCCGGGCGAAGGCAGCCCGGCACCCGGAGGACAGCCGGTACGCCGAGATCACCGAGGAGCTCCTTGCCGACCCGGATGCGGCGCGCTGGTACGGCCGCCGGGAGACCTCGGCGTTCCATCCCGCAGTACGCCATTTCCGACACCCCGTGGCCGGCGATCTGCGGCTGCGGTACGTCAAGCTCGCCGCCGTCGACGAGCCGGGCCACCATCTGCTGGCCTACCTTCCCGACGACCGGGCGACGGAGAAGGCCCTGAGGTTGCTCGTCGGATGAGCCGGTGCCCCCTTCACGCGGGCGGGCGTACCGCCGCCGAGCCGGGCGGCCATCGCGTAGAGCTGGACGCGAGAGCGGTGCAGCGGCAGGCTGTTCAGATGTCCCTGAAATGTGCTGCATGTTCTCTGAGCTGGGGAAATGAGTCTCCCCCAAGATCATCTTGCACGTTCGCTGCACGAGCGGTCCGTCTGCACATCAGGTGGCCTTCTCGTACATGCTGCACACCGCCCGGCGGACCTTGGCGCCAGCGCCTGAGAGCCTGTGGACGTAAGTACGTAGAGTAATCGCCGAATCGGCGTGACCGAGGCGGTCTGTGAGGGTGTAAATGTTCACGCCTTTCGGCAGGGTCATCTTGGCGTCAGTCTCTCTACTGAACAGATCCGTCTGTGGACGCCGTCAGGGTCGCTCCAGTGGGTCCGCCATCGCTTGCCCTGGCCGTGCGCCTTGGACTGCGACATTCCCCTTGTGATGGCGGCACATGGGGGCCTGAGGGTGCGGCTCCTGGCGCTCTTCTGGTGTGTAGGAGGGCAGTCGAGGGCGGGTGGGCGTCGGCTGGGGTGCTGCGTGGCCACGCAGCGTCCCGCCGTGTCTGGAGGCACTGTCCGGATCGCCGTTTCGTGCCAGGGACAATGTGATAGTGGTAGCGGTTGACGGTGGACCGAACGGGGGAGTCGGAGACGTGCGCGATCCGTTGGAGAACGTGGAACTCATTGAGGCCGTACAGGGCTTGCGGGATCAGCTGATGGCCTCTGTGCACGCCGCGGACGGCCAGCGCATCAGGTTCGAGGTCGACGAGATCACTCTGGACTTCTCGGTCGAGCTGCGGCGCGACGCGACGGCCAAGGCGGGGTTCAAGGCATGGGTGGTCTCCGGCGACGCCCAGGTGGGGATGGCGCAGAACGCCGTCCACAAGGTGTCCGTGAAGCTGAAGCCGAAGGACTCGGCCAACGGCGGGCCGATCGAGATCGGAAATCAGGCCGAGGTCGACATGGGTGACTTCGAGCATCCGTCCGGACTGCGCGCCGGATGAACGCCCGGTCCGTCGAGCGTATCGCCATCGTCCAGGGATCGCGGCAGGGCAGCGGCTTCCTACTGGACTCCCGCCTGGTGCTCACTTCGGCGCACTTGTTCGAAGGGGAGGGTGGGGCTGCTCGCGTCGCCGTCCCCGGAGGGACGGGGACGCGCAGCTGCCGCCTCGTGTGGCGCCGCTACGACGAGTCGTGCGACGCGGCCCTGCTCGAAGCGGATGAAGGCCTGGCCAGGGAGGCCACGACGTGCCGGATGTCCGATGTTCGGTGGGGTCGGATTTCCGGCCTGGCCGCCTGGGAGAACTGCGAAGCGGTGGGCTACCCGCGGATCTCGCTCCGGGACGGGATGCGGCCGGACACCGAGCAGATCGTGGGCACGCTGAAGCCGGGATCATCCGTCCTGCGCGGCCGCTATGTCCTGGACAGTTCCCACGCCCCGCCGCCCGCGGCCGGCACCTCCGGCGCATCGCCGTGGCAGGGGATGTCGGGCGCCGCGCTCTTCGTCGGCGAATACCTGATCGGCGTGGTCTCCGGGGATCCCGCGCAGTGGGGTCACGCGCGGGTGGAAGCCGTTCCCATCTCCGTCGTGGTGGCCGATGCCGGCTTCCGGCGGGCGGTGGAGGCAGCTGCAGGGCTCTGTCCCGAGGTGGTGGAGATCGGCAGGTCGGCGCCGCAGGTGGTGCACGAGGCCTCCGCCTCCTGCGAGGGCGACTGGCTCCCTGTCGCCGACGCTGACCCGGTCTCCTTCGGTGTTCATCGCGCGCCGGATGCCTCCGGCCATCCGGACGTCGTGCAATACGTGCCACGCTGCGTCGATGCGCAAGTGGACGCCCGGCTCGAAGCGCTGGCGGAAACGGGCGGCATGCTGCTGCTGACAGGGGATTCGGCCGCGGGCAAGTCGAGGGTCCTGTTCGAAAGTATGATCCGCAATCTCGGGGACCGGTCGGTCTGCAAGCCGGACCCCGACGCCGACCTGTCCTCCCTGTATTCCTCCTCTGGAAGTGATCACGAGAAGGTCGTATGGCTCGACGACCTGCACAACTACCTGCGGTCCGACGGGCTGACGCCGTCCCTGCTCGACCGGCTCGTCCGCCGCGGCACGGTCGTGCTTGCCACGCTGCGCACCGAGTTCCACGAGCATTACACGGACGAGGAGGACGGCCCGTCGCTCTCGCGGAGCACCGGGCCGCGCCTGCCGTCCTCGCCGGGCAGAGTGATCCGCGCAGCGCATCACATCATCCTGGACCGGATCTGGACCGACGACGAGCGGTGGGCTGCGTCGTTGAGCGAGGATCCGCGCGTCGTTGCGGCACTGAACGCCGACAGGGCGCACGGGGTGGCGGAGTACCTTGCGGCGGGACCGCAGGTCCTCAAGCGGTGGAAGGCCGCTTCCCGGGTGAAGGGCAACCCCCGGGGTGCCGCGCTCGTCGCGGCCGCCGTCGCCCTCGCCCGCACAGGTGTGGACACTGCGCTGGCGCCGGAGTCCCTGGAACGCCTCCACGCGTACTTCCTCGACCGGGAGGGCGGCCCGGCGCTGCGGCCGGAAGGCATGGAGGAAGCCTGGGACTGGGCGTCCAGGATCGTGCTGGGCGTGACCAGCCCCCTGGTACCGGGCCGGGGAGGAACGTGGAAGCCGTTCGACTACCTCGTGTCCGACGCCGCGCGCCGGTCCCGACCGAGTGAGCTCCCGGGACAGGTGTGGGACGAGGCCCTGCGCATCGTGGATGACTCGCGCCGTGTGCTGGTGTCGACCGTCGCCAAGGTGGCGGGCCGGCCGGACGTGGCCAAGGAGGTGCTCCGCCCCCTGGCGGAGGCGGACGATCCCGACGGCCTGATCAACCTGGGGGCGCTGCTGGCCGCGGAGAAGGACTATGACGGTGCTGGCCGCTGCTTCGAGCGCGCTTCCTGCCTGGGCGACTCCAGCGGGGCTCACAACATGGGTGCCCTGTCCTTCGCGAGGGGGGATCTGGAAGCGGCACGGGAGTGGTACGAGCGTGCGATCGCGGGCGGGGAACGGGAGTCGATCGGCGCCCTCGGTCTGGTCCACGAAAAGCTGGGGAACCAGGACGAGGCGATAGCGCTCTGGAAGCGCGGTACCGAGGCTGGCGATCCCGGGAGTGCACTGCACTACTCGGACTGGCTGAGGTCGGAGTGGCAGTCGGATGAAGCCGTCGAGGCCCTGAGAGTTGCCGCGGACGGTGAGATCCCGTTCGCCGCGCTCTCGTACGCCGGCGTCCTCCTGCGCAGGGAAGACCACGAAACGGCGAACGCCTATGTCGCGCGTGCCTACGATGCGGCGGTCAAGCAGGGGAATCTGGGCGACCCGATCGGCTGCCTGATGGCCGGCGTGACCGCGTACTCCTTCGGCAACGTCCGGCTGGGGGAGGAGTGGTGGAGCCGGGCACGGGAGCACGGCCACCCATCGGACTGGGTGGTCCTGGAAGCCGCGGACGGCTCGGCCGGACTCCCGCACCTGGCCTTCAGCCAGGATTGCCTGAACAGACTCGGGCACGAGGAAGCCCGTTCCCTCATGCAGTTGCTCTGGGCCGGCGACTGCCAGGACTGCGGATACCCGCTGGGCGACGGCGTTCCGGCACTCCATGTGGACGACCAGTACAGCTGGGCCGACGCACGGCTCTTCCACTTCGGACTGTGCCGGTATCCGCACTGGAACGATTCGGCCCTGATCAATGTGGCCAAAGAGGCGGGTATCAGCTGGACGGCCTTCACCGCCGGAGTGCCTGTGGGGGAGCGGAACGACCTGCTCGTTCCCGCTCTCGTGGTCAACCCCTTTCTCGAGGTGGCGCAGTTGGTCCAGAGCGGGGACCGCTGGACGGCCACGTCTGCTTTCGGGCCCCGGTCGGCCCACGCTGAAGCGCTCGACCTCCAACCGCTGTGGTCCGGATTGCCGCCCAGGTCGTCCGACGGGCGTGCTCGGGCATTCACCGGTCCTGGTGAGGTCGCGGTGGCAACGTTCGGCCAGCTCTGGACCGCTCCTGGAACCGAGGAGTTCATCGCACTGGTGCAGCAGTACGGAGGAATGCTGCTCATCGTGGCGAGCACCGTCGGACCTAATTCCCCAGCCACCGTGGAAGTCCTGACCGACGCTCTGGAGGCCTGGGACTCGATGACGAGGTGGGTCCCTCTGAAATCCGATGCCTCGGGTTAGGAGTGCCGAACCACCCTACGACGCTAGGTGGTTCGGGAGGCAGCGAAGGGTGGAGAGCTCTGCGTCCAGGCCCAGGACGGCCATGGTCGTTGCGTCTGCCTATTCCAGGATGCCCTACGGGGCGCCGGGCCGTCTCCTGTCGGGCCACGCAGACCACGCCCGAGTCGGGGCGGCGGAAGTACACGCGGATGCCCCGCGTCCTCCGGAACCGAGGATGAAAGCGCTGGAAAACCACTGAGACCCCATGCCCCTCCGTGAAGAGTGGCGGGGCTCAGTTGTGTGATCGCATCTGTCGAACCGTCAGCCGGACGCCAGCGCCTTGCACCGTACTTGTGTACCGCCTTCCACCGTACTTGTATAAGGCGATGGGAGCGATGAAAGACGCCGGTAGGGGCGGTGCCCGATTATCCGAATCCCTAGATGTCCCTGAAGATCTCGATCTGTGCCCCCACGGAGTTCAGGCGCTCCGCCAGCTCCTCGTAACCGCGGTTGATGACGTACACGTTGCGCAGCACGGACGTGCCCTCGGCCGCCATCATGGCGAGCAGCACGACCACGGCGGGGCGCAGCGCGGGCGGGCACATCATCTCGGCGGCGCGCCACCGGGTCGGGCCCTCGACCAAGACCCGGTGGGGGTCGAGGAGTTGGAGCCTGCCGCCGAGGCGGTTGAGGTCGGTGAGGTAGATGGCGCGGTTGTCGTAGACCCAGTCGTGGATGAGGGTCTGACCGTGTGCCGAGGCGGCGATCGCCGCGAAGAAGGGCACGTTGTCGATGTTGAGCCCGGGGAACGGCATGGGGTGGATCTTGTCGATCGGCGCCTCCAGCTTGGAGGGGCGGACCGTGAGATCGACCAGTCTGGTACGGCCGTTGTCGGCGACGTACTCCGTTGTACGGTCGCAGTCGACGCCCATCTCCTCCAGCACCGCGAGCTCGATCTCCAGGAACTCGATCGGTACCCGGCGGATCGTCAGCTCGGACTCCGTCACCACGGCGGCGGCCAGCAGGCTCATCGCCTCGACCGGGTCCTCGGAGGGGGAGTAGTCGACGTCCACGTCTATGTGCGGGACGCCGTGCACGGTCAGGGTCGTCGTGCCGATGCCGTCGACGCGTATGCCCAGCGCCTCCAGGAAGAAGCAGAGGTCCTGGACCATGTAGTTGGAGGAGGCGTTGCGTATGACGGTCGTGCCGTTGTGCCGGGCGGCGGCCAGCAGTGCGTTCTCGGTCACGGTGTCGCCGCGCTCGGTCAGCACGATGGGGCGCCCGGGGGTGACCGCGTGGTCGACCTGTGCGTGGTACAGGCCCTCCGTCGCGGCGATCTCCAGTCCGAACCGGCGCAGCGCGATCATGTGCGGCTCGATGGTCCGCGTACCGAGGTCGCAACCGCCCGCGTACGGGAGCTTGAACGAGTCCATGCGGTGCAGCAATGGGCCGAGGAACATGATGATGGACCTGGTCCGGCGGGCGGCGTCGGCATCGATGGCGTCCATGTCGAGCCGGGCGGGCGGGACGATCTCCAGGTCGGTCCCGTCGTTGATCCAGCGGGTCCGTACGCCGATGGAGTTCAGGACCTCCAGGAGGCGGTAGACCTCCTCGATGCGGGCGACGCCGCGCAGCACCGTACGGCCCTTGTTGAGGAGTGAGGCGCAGAGCAGTGCCACGCACGCGTTCTTGCTCGTCCTGACATCGATGGAGCCCGAGAGCCGACGTCCTCCGACCACGCGCAGATGCATGGGTCCGGCGTAGCCGAGCGACACGATCTCGCTGTCGAGCGCTTCACCAATGCGCGCGATCATCTCAAGGCTGATGTTCTGGTTGCCGCGCTCGATGCGATTGACGGCGCTCTGGCTGGTGGCGAGCGCCTCGGCGAGCTGACTCTGCGTCCAGCCCCGGTGCTGACGGGCGTCACGTATGAGCTTGCCGATGCGTACGAGGTAATCGTCTGACATGACGAAAGGTTATCTCAGATATGAGATGCGCCTTCCGGTGGGGTGCGCCGTTCGGGTGACGACGGTGCGCAGGCGCGACCATTGGCCGCTCACGTGCACGTCAGAGGCGCGGCACGGCACGGGTGGCACGTGCGTTCCATGGTCCTCCCGGTCCGCCGCCCCGGCGCGCGGAGTACGCCCGTTCGGGGACGGGGACGGGGACGGGGACGGGGACGGGGACGGGGACGGGGAGGAGGGGGCGGGCGGGATCAGTCCGTGAAGCCGCCCTCGGCCAGGATGCCGTCGACCCGGGCGCGGTGCGCCTCCTGCCAGGTGTCGAGGGTCTCCCGGGCCTCCTCGGCGAGCTTCTCGCGGGCTTCGAGGAGCACCTGTTCGCGGCGGGCGCCCGGGGTGACCACGACGCCCTCTTCGTCGGCCACCACGATGTCGCCGGGGTGGACCTCCACCCCGCCGCACCGCACCGGGACGTTGAGCGGTCCGACGGCCTTCTTCACCCCCGGGACGGGCATGACGCCCCTGGCGAAGACGGGAAAGCCCATCTCGCGCACCTCGGCCAGATCGCGGATCACCCCGTCGGTCACGAATGCCGCGACCCCGCGACGCCGGGCGATGGCGCAGACGTTTCCTCCCGCGAGTGCGTAGTCCACGTCCCCCGCCTCGACGACGATGACCGAACCGGGTTCCGCGCGGTAGATGGCCGCGTGCAGCATCAGGTTGTCGCCCGGAGGGCACCGTACGGTGAACGCCGGTCCGGCCACGCGCGGGGGCGACGGCCACAGCGGGCGGATGCCGATGTCCATGACGTGTTCGCGGCCCAGGAGTTCGGCGAGGATGGTCGGGGATATGCCGTCGAACGCGGCGATGTCGTTCACGCTTCTCCTTCGCTCGGGTGCTCGCGCCACCGGGCGGCGGCGCGGCCCGTGTCGCAGTGGGTCAGGTGTCGTACAGGCCGTCCCACGGGCCGCCGAACCCGAGTCCGTCGGGGAGGAGTTCGGCCCGGTCGTCCTCGTCGTCGCCGGCCTCGTGGTGTTCCGCGACGAGGCCGAAGAGCACACCGTCGATCGTCAGCCGGAAGGGGCGGGCCGCGATCTCCCCGCGCGCGTCCGGGAGGGCATGGGTGGTCGTGGCCAGGAACTGTCCGTCCGCGTAGTGACCGATGGTGTCGGTCCGGTGGTCCGGTTCGTGGGCGATGGGGACGACCGCGGGAACAGCCATGCCGGGATCATAGTCACGGCCTCGGACGGCCCGGAAGACGGGCCCGGAGGGCCGTGGGCGTGGGCTCAGACGTGGAGTTCGGGCGGCAGACCCGTCCAGCGCAGGTCGGCGGGGAGGTGTCCCGTGTCGTTGTAGAGCAGTACGGAGGCGGGGCGGCCGGGGGCGTAGCGGATGACCGTCAGCGCGGCGTTGGCGTGGTTCAGTCCGATCCAGCGCCACTTCGGGGCGTCGAGGGCCTCCCGGACCAGCCAGGCGATGAGGAAGTTGTGGGTGACGACCAGTTCGTGGCGGGGCTCGTCGCCGTCGACCGGGCCGGTGAACCGCGCGAGCGCCGCACGGGCGAGCCCGGGGCCGGCCTCACGCTGTTCGCGCGGGAATCGGGCCAGCCGTTCCAGCGTGGCGTCGGCGATGTCCGGCGGCAGCTCGTGCCGGTGGGGAAGGTGGGGCAGGTAGTCCCCGGCGAGTTCGGACGGCCGCAGCGCAGCGCCGTCGAGCCGGTCGCCGATCAGCTCGGCGGTCCGTGCGGCCCGGGGGAGCGGGCTGTGGTGGATCACCGAGAGGGGAACGTGACGCAGCCGCTCGCCGAGCGACTCGGCTTGCCGACGGCCGTTCGCGGAGAGCTCGCTCTCGTCGTCCGTGGCCTCCCCGTGCCGGGCGAGGTAGAGGTGGCGTGCGGCTGTTGCGGCCATGGCGTGCGGCGCCCTTCGACGAGTCCTGGTCCCTGTGTGTCCCGAACCCGTGGACGTCCTTCCGGGGGACGGGGTTCCCGCAGCCGTCGCCCCGCCCCGCCCTGCCGGGTCCGGTGCCGGCCGGTGGGCGGCGGAACGCGGGGACGCCGTCAGTCCTGGGGGTGCAGGGACTCGGCCGCCACGGCGGAGACCGTCCGTGCCACGAGGGCGAGCGCGGGCACGTCCAGCTTCCACTGCTGCCAGTACAGCGGTACGTCCACACGCCGCCCCGGTGCCAGTTCGACGAGGGCGCCCGACCGCAGCAGGGGTTCCGCCTGCGGCTCCGGGACCAGCCCCCAGCCCAGACCGGTGGCCACCGCGTCGCAGAAGCCCTCCGACGTGGGGACGTGGTGGCGCAGGCGACCGGCGCCCGAACCGTCGGGCGTGAGGGACCGGACGAACCGGTCCTGGAGGTCGTCACGCCGGTCGAAGACGATCACCGGCGCGTCGGGCAGGCGGCGCTCCAGCGGTCCCGACGACAGATGGCGCGCCACGAACCCCGCACTCGCCACCGGCAGATAGCGCGCGAGGCCCAGCGGGCGCACCGTGCAGCCCGCCACCGGCTGCGCCGCCGACGTCACCGCCGCCATCACCTGGCCCTCGCGCAGCAGCGCCGCGGTGTGCGCCTCGTCCTCGCGATGCAGGTCGAAGCAGATGGGCGGGTCCTGCGGCACCCGGGTCAGGACGGGCAGGAACCAGGTGGCCAGGGAGTCCGCGTTCACCGCGATGGGCACCCGGGCCGGACCCGCCCCGGTCGCGATCCCCAGCTCCGTGCGCGCATCCCGTTCCAGAGCGGCCAACTGGCGCGCGAACCGCACCACCACCTGCCCGGACTCCGTCGGCCGCACCGGCTTCGTACGCATCAGCAGCACCCGCCCGGTGCGCTGCTCCAGCGCCTTGACCCGCTGGCTGACCGCCGAGGGCGTCACGTGCAGGGCCGCCGCGGCGGCGTCGAAGGTGCCCTCGTCGACGACGGCGAGCAGCGTGCGCACCTGGTCGAAGGGGAGATCGTTCATCACAGAAGCTAATGCTACGTAAGAAACTTTAGCTGTACTGATGCCGCGGCGGGTCATAGCGTCGGACGACATGAACAGCGGTGTCCTCTCGGCGGCCCTCGCCGGATTCGGTACAGGCATGTCCCTCATCGTCGCCATCGGTGCCCAGAACGCGTTCGTTCTGCGCCAGGGCGCGCGCGGGCAGGCCGTGCTCGCGGTGGTCGGCATCTGTGCCGCGTCCGACGCGGTCCTCATCGCCCTCGGCGTGGCCGGGCTCGGTGCCGTCGTCACCGCGTGGCCCGCCGCCCTGGCCGCGGTCGGCCTGGCCGGTGGCGCCTTCCTGATCTGCTACGGCGTGCTGGCCGCCCGCCGGGCGCTGCGACCCGCCGCCGGACAGTCGCTGACGGCGGGGGGCGCCGCCGCGGGCTCCGTCCGTGCCACGGTGCTCACCTGCCTGGCCCTGACCTGGCTCAACCCGCACGTCTACCTGGACACCGTGCTGCTGCTCGGCTCGGTCGCCGCCGACCGCGGCCCGCTGCGCTGGGTCTTCGGCCTCGGCGCGATGCTGGCGAGCCTGGCGTGGTTCGCGGGTCTCGGCTACGGCGCCCGGCTCCTCGGCGGCGTCCTGGCCCGCCCCGGCGCCTGGCGGGTGCTGGACGCCCTGGTCGCGGCCACCATGCTCGCGATGGGCGTCCTGCTGCTGGCTCGTACCTTCTGACCCCGCCCCTGTCGAAGGCCCGGACTCCGCGGCGGTCTCCCTCGGCCGCGGCGGACACGGGTGCCCGCACATGACCGTGCAGCGGTGATGTACTAGAGTTATCTCGACATCGAGATATTTGCCGAAGGCGCACCGCAGTCCGCCATCGGGTAAGGGTTACCTAACTAAGTCTTACCTTAACGGATGGGCGAGGGGCCGCAGGCGGCACCACGCGGCGCCCGCCGTAATGAGGCGCGGCGCGGAGTACGCGCACATTGATGAAGGAGACTGTCGTGTCGGCGAACAGCTTCGACGCCCGCAGCACGCTGCGCGTGGGCGACGAGTCGTACGAGATCTTCAGGCTGGACAAGGTCGAGGGCTCCGCGCGCCTCCCGTACAGCCTGAAGGTGCTCCTGGAGAACCTGCTCCGCACCGAGGACGGCGCGAACATCACCGCCGACCACATCCGGGCGCTCGGTGGCTGGGACTCCCAGGCGCAGCCCAGCCAGGAGATCCAGTTCACCCCGGCCCGCGTGATCATGCAGGACTTCACCGGCGTGCCGTGTGTCGTGGACCTCGCCACCATGCGTGAGGCCGTGAAGGAGCTGGGCGGCGACCCGGCCAAGATCAACCCCCTCGCCCCGGCCGAGCTGGTCATCGACCACTCCGTCATCGCCGACAAGTTCGGCACGAAGGACGCCTTCGGCCAGAACGTCGAGCTGGAGTACGGCCGCAACAAGGAGCGTTATCAGTTCCTGCGCTGGGGCCAGACCGCCTTCGACGAGTTCAAGGTCGTCCCGCCGGGCACCGGCATCGTCCACCAGGTCAACATCGAGCACCTGGCCCGCACGGTCATGGTCCGGGGTGGCCAGGCGTACCCCGACACCCTCGTCGGCACCGACTCGCACACCACGATGGTCAACGGCCTGGGCGTGCTGGGCTGGGGCGTCGGCGGCATCGAGGCCGAGGCCGCGATGCTCGGCCAGCCGGTCTCCATGCTCATCCCGCGCGTCGTCGGCTTCAAGCTGACCGGCGAGCTGAAGCCGGGCACCACCGCCACCGACCTCGTGCTGACCATCACCGAGATGCTCCGCAAGCACGGCGTCGTCGGCAAGTTCGTCGAGTTCTACGGTGAGGGCGTCGCCGCCACCTCCCTGGCGAACCGCGCCACCATCGGCAACATGTCGCCCGAGTTCGGCTCCACCGCCGCGATCTTCCCGATCGACGGCGAGACCCTGAACTACCTGCGCCTGACCGGCCGCAGCGAGCAGCAGGTCGCGCTCGTCGAGGCGTACGCCAAGGAGCAGGGCCTCTGGCTGGACCCGGCCGCCGAGCCGGACTTCTCCGAGAAGCTGGAGCTGGACCTCTCCACGGTCGTCCCGTCGATCGCCGGCCCGAAGCGCCCGCAGGACCGCATCGTCCTCGCCAACGCCGCCGCGCAGTTCGCCCAGGACGTCCGCAACTACGTCACCACCGCCGACGAGGCGGGCCAGGAGTCCTTCCCGGCCTCCGACGCCCCGGCCGTCAGCAACGGCATCCCGTCGAACCCGGTCCAGGTGACCGCCCCCGACGGCACCACCTACACGATCGACCACGGCGCCGTCACCGTCGCCGCGATCACCTCCTGCACCAACACCTCGAACCCGTACGTCATGGTCGCCGCGGCGCTCGTGGCGAAGAAGGCGGTCGAGAAGGGGCTGACCCGCAAGCCCTGGGTCAAGACGACCCTCGCCCCGGGCTCGAAGGTCGTCACCGACTACTTCGACAAGGCGGGCCTGACCCCGTACCTCGACAAGGTCGGCTTCAACCTCGTCGGCTACGGCTGCACCACCTGCATCGGCAACTCCGGCCCGCTGCCGGAGGAGGTCTCCAAGGCGGTCAACGAGCACGACCTGGCCGTGACCTCGGTGCTTTCCGGCAACCGCAACTTCGAGGGCCGGATCAACCCCGACGTCAAGATGAACTATCTGGCCTCCCCGCCGCTGGTCGTCGCGTACGCCCTCGCCGGTTCGATGAAGGTGGACATCACCAAGGACGCCCTCGGCATCGACCAGGACGGCAAGCCGGTCCACCTCGCGGACATCTGGCCGACCGAGGCCGAGGTGAACGATGTCGTCGCCAACGCCATCGGCGAGGACATGTTCAACAAGTCCTACCAGGACGTCTTCGCGGGCGACGCCCAGTGGCAGGCCCTGCCGATCCCGACCGGCAACACCTTCGAGTGGGACGCCGAGTCGACCTACGTCCGCAAGCCCCCGTACTTCGAGGGCATGACGATGGACCCGGCCCCGGTCGAGGACATCGCCGGTGCCCGGGTGCTCGCCAAGCTCGGCGACTCGGTCACCACCGACCACATCTCCCCGGCCGGTGCCATCAAGGCCGACACCCCGGCCGGCAAGTACCTCACCGAGCACGGTGTGGAGCGTCGTGACTTCAACTCCTACGGCTCGCGCCGGGGCAACCACGAGGTCATGATCCGCGGCACGTTCGCCAACATCCGCCTGCGCAACCAGATCGCGCCGGGCACGGAGGGCGGCTACACCCGCGACTTCACGCAGGACGACGCGCCGGTCTCCTTCATCTACGACGCCTCGCAGAACTACCAGGCCGCCGGCATCCCGCTGGTCGTCCTGGCCGGCAAGGAGTACGGCTCCGGCTCGTCGCGCGACTGGGCCGCCAAGGGCACCGCGCTCCTCGGCGTCAAGGCCGTCATCGCCGAGTCGTACGAGCGCATCCACCGCTCGAACCTCATCGGCATGGGCGTTCTCCCGCTCCAGTTCCCGGAGGGCACGAACGCCGGGTCCCTCGGCCTGACCGGCCAGGAGACCTTCTCCTTCACCGGCGTGACCGAGCTGAACGACGGCACCACGCCGCGCACGGTCAAGGTCACCACCGACACCGGTGTGGAGTTCGACGCGGTCGTCCGCATCGACACCCCCGGTGAGGCGGACTACTACCGCAACGGCGGCATCATGCAGTACGTGCTGCGCAGCCTGATCCGCAAGTAGGCGACGCCGGACGGCCGGTCGGCCGCCCGAACGGCAAGGGGCCGCATCCCGGAGCACCGGGGTGCGGCCCCGCGCGCTTTCGTGCGACACCCTGGGACGGGCACACCGCCCACCGGCCGGGGGAATGCGATCGTGGGCCCGCGGGTTCCCTGCACAGCGCCACTGGCACGGGGAAGGCACGGCCACTGGCACGGAGACGGCACAGGAGGCGGAACGCACCATGGGCGAGTTGATCCTGATCCGGCACGGCGAGACCGAGTGGTCGCGGTCCGGTCAGCACACCAGCTACACCGATCTGCCTCTCACGTCCTTTGGCGAGCGCCAGGCCCTCGCGCTGACGCCCCTGCTCGCCGAGCGGCGGATCGCGCTCACACTGGTCAGCCCCTCGGCGCGCGCCCGGCGCACCGCCGAACTCGCCGGGCTCGCCGCTCCGCGCATCACGTCCGATCTGCACGAATGGGACTACGGAGGCTACGAGGGCGTCACCACCGACGAGATCCACCGCACCCGTCCCGACTGGAACCTGTGGACCGACGGCGTCGCCCCCGGCCCCGACACGCACCCCGGGGAGACTCCCGCCGAGGTCGGCGCCCGGGCCGACCGGGTGCTGGCCGAGGTGGCGCGCGAGGCGGGCCGGGACGGGGACATCGCCCTTGTCGCCCACTCCCACTTCCTGCGGGTGCTCACCGCCCGCTATCTCGGGTTGACCCCCGCCGAGGGCACGCTGTTCCAGCTCGCCACGGGGGCCGTGTCCCGGCTCGGCACGGAGCACGGCAATCCGGTGATCACGGCGTGGAACGTGTGCCTGCCGGAGAGCCTCTTCCCGCCGAGGGCGCCGGAAGGGACGGAACGCTTCTGAGCGATGGGTGGGGAGCCGCTCCCGCCCGTACGGCCGTGGCGGCACGGCCCGCGGGCCCGCCGACGCTCCGAGGAGTGGCGCCGCCCGTGCGCGCCGGGCGAGGGGGGCGGACCTCCGGTGAGCGGGCACCGTCCTCCCGGAGCCCTGCCAGGGGAGGAGCAGGGAGCGCGCGAGCGAGGTGGCGCCTCGCCTGCTGGACGCCGGCCGGCGAGGTCGTAACCGCCGCCGCACACGTGGGAGAAGGCGGTGAGGAGCGGGGGAGGGACCGAGGGGGACGGCCTCGACCGGTTCCGGGAGGTCGAACTCCGGCCGGGCGTTGGGCCCGAACGCCGGCCGCCCGCTGCCGGGCTCCCCGTCGACCAGACGCTTCTTCATCTCGTCGCCGGTGTGCTCCGCACCGGCCCGGACGTCTGTCACCTTGTCGGTGACCTTGCCCGGAATTCCAGTGGAGAATCCGCCGTCGACACCCGATGACCGCTTCTTTCCGTCGGGACCCTCTTCGACGGTGTTGCGCCGGTCCGGTCGTCCTTCATTCGATTCGAAAGACGAACAGAATGTCCGTGCCGCGGATGGCCTTTGGTCCCGCTCTCCGCTTTCGGGCGACCGCCCCGCGGCGGGGACGATCATGATCAATTCCGGTGAAGCCGCGATCGACGCGGTTGCCACGGCTGTGTCACCCATGAGATCGATGTCGGGGCCGCATGCCGAGCGGTACTTCCCGCAGGCGCATCCGGGCAACGTTGTCACGTCGATGCGCATGGTGCGGGAGTGAGTCAAGTTGCGGATGTGTCAAGGGCGTTGGCGGCGCGTCGTCGAAGGAATCGGCCTTCGTGCGGAATCGCTCGTGCCGGGGCCGGAACGTGCGAGGGGCACGTATCCGCGAGGTCTCAACTCGGGAAAGACTGCTGCTCAACCTTGCATTCGATCTTGCTCAGTTGGGCGCGAGTGGACTATACCTGTCGGCGTCCGCGCAGCCGTTTCACGGCGACGCGGACAAGGGGGCGATGGGGTGGGTCCGCGGGGCACGACGGTGTCCGCGTCGGCCGTTCTTTCCCGAACTCCCATTGCACGTGGCTAGCCTGAAACATCAGCACTACCCAAGCGCAACTGACCGCGGTGGCGGGGCCCTTCGCCTGAGGCGAATATCGACGGGCGACCGGTACACACCGCCTGAGTCCTGGAGAAGGCGAGGACTTGAGCATGGGATCCACCTCCGCCCACAAGAATGAGGGCCTCGGCCGTCGCGATGTGATCAAGCGATCCGCCGCACTCGGTCTGCTCACCGTGCCGACGATGAGCTTCCTGGCGTCGTGCGCGAGCGGCGGCGACGGCGGCGACGAGAAGGTCGAGAAGGGCAAGGTCACCAAGGAGAACCCGCTCGGCGTCAACGAGACGGCCCCGCTCGAAGTCGTCATCTTCAACGGCGGATTCGGTGAGCAGTACGCCATCGACGCGGAGAAGAGGTACAACCAGGCCTTCCCGAAGGCCCCGAAGGTCAAGCACGTCGCGACGCAGAAGATCCAGTCGCAGCTGCAGCCCCGGTTCAACGGCGGCACCCCGCCGGACCTGATCGACAACTCGGGTGCCGAGCAGATGGACATGGGCATCCTGGCCGGCAAGAAGCAGCTCACGGACCTGACGACGCTCATGGACGCCCCGTCCTACGACGACCCGAACAAGAAGGTGCGCGACACCCTGCGCCCGGGCGTCCTGGAGATGGGCCAGCTGGAGGGCGACCCGGTCTGGATCATGTACTACGCGTACACCGTGTACGGCGTCTGGTACTCGCAGACCGCGCTCGACAAGCTCGACGCGAAGTACCCGCAGACCTGGGACGAGATGCTCGCCCTGTGCGCGAAGGCGAAGAAGCAGGACATCGCCGGCTGGACGTACCCGGGCAAGTACCCCTACTACCTGGCGTACTCGCTCTACCCGTTCATCGCCAAGATCGGCGGCCGCGAGGTCCTCGACCGGATGGACAACCTGGAGCCGAACGCCTGGAAGGACCCCGCGGTCAAGGCGGCGTTCGAGGCGTACTACGAGCTGTACCGGAAGGGGTACATCCTCCAGGGCACCCCCGGGCTGACCCACATCCAGTCGCAGACCGAATGGACCAAGGGCAAGGCCCTGTTCATCCCGAACGGCTCGTGGGTGGAGAACGAGGCGGCGCCGACGACGCCCGCCGACTTCAAGATGATGGTGTCGGCACCGTCCGGCCTGGACGCCTCCGACAAGATGCCGTTCGGCACCATCTGGGCCTCCGGCGGCGAGCCCTTCATCGTCCCGGCCAAGGGGAAGAACCCCGAGGGCGCCATGGAGCAGCTGCGCATCATGCTCTCCGAGGAGTCCTCGAAGAACTTCACCAAGCAGGTCAAGTCGCTCACGTCCTTCAACGGCGGCACCGACGGCCTGAGCCTGTCGACCGCCCTGCAGTCGGGTGTCGACGCGCTCAAGCTGGCCGGCGACAACGTGCTGAACCCGCGTCTCGAGGGCTGGTACTCGAAGTTCCAGAAGGAACAGGTCGGCATCGCCGGTCTCGGCGAGATGCTGGCGGGCCGCGCGACCCCGGCCGAGACCATCAAGAAGATCCAGGCCTTCGCCGACGCGACGGCCAAGGACCAGTCCATCAAGCACTACAAGCACTAGTGAGCAACCGTCACCAGCGGCGGCACCCGCGGAAAGATCGGGGTCGGTAAACGATGCAGCATGGCAAGTACCGTTTCATCGTGGGATTCCTGCTGGTCCCACTGGCGCTCTACGCGGTCTTCGTGATCTGGCCGTTCGTCCAGTCCATCTACTACTCGTTCACGGACTGGACCGGCCTGAGCCCCGACTTCAAGATGGTCGGGTTCGCCAACTACACGAAGATGCTCAAGGACGACATCTTCTGGAAGTCCTTGCAGCACAGCGTGCTGCTCGTGCTCCTGCTGCCGCTGGTGACGCTGGGCCTGGCGCTGTTCTTCGCCTTCATGCTCAACGTGGGGGGCCGACGGCGCAAGAACGCCACGATCTCCGGCGTGCGCGGATCGGGCTTCTACAAGATCGCCTACTTCTTCCCGCAGGTGCTCTCGGTCGTCATCGTCGCCCTGCTGTTCCAGTTCGCGTTCAACCCCCGCAGCGGCATGATCAACGGGACGCTGAAGACGCTCGGCCTGGACTCGGTCCAGCCGGAGTGGCTCGGCGACCCGAATCTGGCGCTCATCTGCGTCATGACGGTCCTGATCTGGTCGACGGTCGGGTTCTTCGTCGTCCTCTTCTCCGCAGGCATGGCGTCCATCCCCAAGGACTTCTACGAGGCGGCGCTCCTCGACGGGGCCGGCCGCATCACCACGTTCTTCCGGATCACGCTCCCGCTGCTCTGGGACACGGTGCAGTCGGGCTGGGTGTACATGGGGATCCTGGCCCTCGGCGTGGAGGCGTTCACCGTCGTGCAGGTCATGACCGTGGGCCCCGGCGGCCCCGACTACTCGACCACGGTCCTGCCGCTGTACGTGTACCAGACGGCCTTCCGCGACGGGCAGGCCGGATACGCGACGACGATCGGTGTCGGGCTGCTCGTCGTCACCATGGCCTTCGCCGCCATCGTGATGCGTCTGGGCCGGCGCGAGCGGCTGGAGTTCTGATGCGGCGATCGACGGGAATCCCCGGCAGGCACCACAGGTCGGCCTCCGTGTCCGGCTCGACAGTACGAGGTGAGTACGCGTGAAGACCACTGACACCCCGCCCGCGGCCCCGGCGCGGCGACCGGCCCCCGTGACCCGGGCGACGGCGCCCGCGGCCAAGGAGAAGAGCAGCGAGGGCCAGGTCCTCAACGTCTTCTCGCACGGCGTGCTGATCATCTGGGCGATCCTGGTCGTCATGCCGCTGCTCTGGGCGGTGATGGCGTCCTTCAAGACGGACGACTCGATCCTGTCGACCCCGTGGGAACTGCCCGACAAGCTCCACTTCGAGAACTGGTCGCGCGCCTGGAGCCAGGCGCACATGAGCGACTACTTCCTCAACACCATCGTGGTGGTGGGCTGTTCGCTCGTCGGGACCCTGCTCCTCGGCTCCATGGCGGCCTACGTCCTGGCCCGGTTCGACTTCCCCGGCAACCGCTTCGTCTACTTCCTGTTCATCGGCGGCATGAGCTTCCCGATCATCCTGGCGCTGGTGCCGTTGTTCTTCGTCATGAACAACATGGCCCTGCTGGACACGCGGCACGGACTGATCCTGGTCTACATCGCGTACTCGCTGCCGTTCACGGTCTTCTTCCTCACCTCGTTCTTCCGGACGCTGCCGACCTCGGTGGCGGAGGCGGCGATGCTCGACGGAGCCTCGCACACCCGGACCTTCTTCCAGGTGATGCTGCCGATGGCGAAGCCCGGCCTGATCAGCGTCGGGATCTTCAACTTCCTCGGACAGTGGAACCAGTACATGCTGCCCACGGTGCTGAACACCGACCCGAACCAGCGGGTGCTCTCCCAGGGGCTGGTCGAACTGGCCAACAGTCAGGGGTACAAGGGCGACTGGTCCGGTCTGTTCGCCGGTCTGGTGATGGCGATGCTGCCCGTCCTCGGGGCGTACATCGTCTTCCAGCGCCAGGTCGTGGCGGGGCTCACGGCAGGGGCGGTGAAGTAGCGCCGCGCCCCACCCCGCCGTCCCTCTCCAAAACCGCCCGTCGGCCCCGTGCCGACGGGCGGTTCCGCGTGCGGAGCCCCCTTCTCCGGGGCCGGACAGGGGCTCGGTGGCACATGCCCGCACGGGTCCCGGGCGGGCACGCCGCTCGGGCGGCGGGTGCTTTCGGGTGGGCTCGGAGGCTCAAGGTCTTGACGGGGAGTGCCGCAAAACGCTCAGCTTGGGGTTCACATCTTGGAGAGAACACTAGGAGTGAGTCGATGGAGACTCCGGGGTCGCAGACATCCCTGCATCGCGCCAACCTGGAGCGGGTCGTGCGTGCGGTACGCATGGCCGGCTCGCTCACCCAGGCGGAGATCGCACGGAGCACCGGCCTTTCGGCGGCCACCGTCTCCAACATCGTTCGTGAACTGAAGGAAGGCGGCACGGTCGAGGTGACCCCCACCTCGGCGGGCGGCCGCCGGGCCCGCAGCGTCTCGCTCAGCGGCGACGCGGGCATCGTGGTGGGTGTCGACTTCGGCCATACGCATCTGCGGGTGGCGGTCGGCAACCTCGCCCATCAGGTGATCGCGGAGGAGGCCGAGCCGCTGGACGTCGACGCCTCGTCCGAGGAGGGGTTCGGACGTGCCCAGCGGCTGGTCGAGCGGCTGATCGGGGCGACCGGGATCGGCCAGGACAAGGTGATCGGGGTGGGGCTCGGCGTGCCCGGCCCGATCGACGTCGAGTCCGGAACGCTCGGCTCCACGTCGATCCTGCCGGGCTGGAAGGGCATCAATCCCCGTGAGGAACTGGCGGGGCGCCTCGGCGTGCCGGTGCACGTCGACAACGACGCCAACCTCGGGGCGCTCGGAGAGCTGGTCTGGGGGAGCGGCCGGGGGGTGAAGGACCTCGCATACATCAAGGTCGCCGACGGCGTCGGGGCGGGCCTGGTGATCGACGGCCGCATCTACCGCGGGCCGGGCGGCACGGCCGGCGAGATCGGGCACATCACGCTCGACGAGTCGGGGCCGGTGTGCCGCTGCGGCAACCGGGGCTGTCTGGAGACGTTCACGGCGGCGCGCTACGTCCTGCCGCTGCTCCGGCCCGGCCACGGCCCCGACCTCACCATGGAGGGGATGGTCGGGCTGGCCCAGGAGGGGGACCCGGGCTGCCGCCGGGTGGTCGCCGACGTCGGACGCCACATCGGCAGCGGGGTGGCCAACCTCTGCAACCTGCTCAACCCCAGCCGGGTCGTGCTCGGCGGGCCCCTCGCCGAGGCGGGCGAACTGGTGCTCGCACCGATCCGCGACTCGGTCTCCCGTTACGCCATCCCCAGCGCCGCCAGACAGCTCTCGGTGCTGCCCGGGGCGCTCGGGGGACGGGCCGAGGTGCTGGGCGCGCTCGCCCTGGTGCTCAGCGAGATGGGGGATTCCACCCTTTTGGAAAGCGCCTTGCCGACCAAGGGCCCTGCCTTCACTTAGAGAATGAATGGCACCGTTGTCATCTTGTTAATGATTTACTCCTTGACGCTGACTGCAAGGCCGAGTTGACTGCCTGCCACCTCGGCCGCGGTGCCGCGGCCTCGTCAGGGAGGCAATCCGTATGAACGCAACGACACGTCGCATCGTCATAGGAACGGCCGCACTCTCCATGGCCGTCTCCCTCGCCGCCTGCGGCAAGGCCGGCGGTGACGACACGGCCGACGGCGGAGGTGACGGCAGGACCATCGGCCTGCTGCTGCCGGAGAACAAGACCACCCGGTACGAGACCTTCGACCGCCCTCTCATCGAGGCGAAGGTCAGGCAGTTGTGCGGCGACTGCAAGGTCAAGTACAGCAACGCGGCGCAGCAGAGCGACACCCAGAAGAAGCAGTTCGACGCCCTCGTCACACAGGGGGTGAAGGTCATCATCCTGGACTCCGTCGACTACAAGGCCACCAAGTCCTGGGTGCAGCAGGCGGAGAAGAAGGGCGTAGAGGTCGTCGCGTACGACCGCCTCGCCGAGGGGCCGATCTCCGCGTACGTGTCGTACGACAACGAGAAGATCGGCCGCCTCCAGGGCGAGGCGCTGGTCAAGGCGCTCGGTGCCAAGGCCGCGGAGAGCGATGTCGTCATGATCAACGGCTCGCCGACCGACCCGAACGCCCCGTTCTTCAAGAAGGGCGCGCACAGCGTCCTGGACACCCGGGTCAAGAAGATCGTCTACGAGCAGGACATCCCGGACTGGTCCCCGGACGAGGCCAACAAGAAGATGGGCGCGGCCATCGACTCCCTGGGCAGGAGCGGTTTCCAGGGCGTCTACTCCGCCAACGACGGCATGGCCGGCGGCATCATCACAGCGCTGAACAAGCGCGGCATCAAGGTTCCGGTCGGCGGCCAGGACTCCGAACTCGCCGGTCTCCAGCGCATCCTCAAGGGCGACCAGGCATTCACGATCTACAAGCAGATCAAGCCGGAGGCGGAGACCACCGCCGAGATCGCCGTGAGGCTCCTCAAGGGCAAGAAGTTCGACGAGCTGACCCCCACTCAGGTCGACAGTCTTTCCGGGGAGTTCAAGGGCATCCCGGCCCGGTTGTACGACGCGCAGGTCGTGACCGAGGAGAACGTCGCAAGCACGATCATCGCCGACCAGGTGTACAAGGCGGCGGAGATCTGCACGCCCGAGTACAAGGCGGCCTGCGAGGCGGCGGGGATCAAGTAGGGCGACGCGCTCCTGTCGGCCCGTGCCATGAGCCGGCTCGGCATCCGTGCCGGTCCGTACCCCCGCACCCGTCCGTCCCCGCACTCGTCCGTCCCCGGTCCCGTCCTCATCGGTTCCGGCCCGCCCGTGGTGACGCTTCCGTACCCGGCCCGTGTCGCGTCCCGAGTCGGTCCGGCGGTCCGGGCGGTTCCCCGGCCCGGGGCACCGCCACGGGCCTCCCAGCCGTCCGGCGCCCGCCCCGTCAACGCCCCGCAAGCAGGGGCGGGCGCCGGACCTCCCCCCACGCACACCCGTGCTCGGCACACCATTCCCGCCGGTCAGGCGGTGAAGGAGATGATTCACGTGTCCGCTCCGCCCGTGCTGGAGTTGCGCGGAATCTCCAAGCGGTTCGGCGCCGTCCAGGCGCTCACCGACGTGGACCTGGAGATCCGCTCCGGCGAGGTCGTCGCCCTGGTCGGCGACAACGGCGCCGGCAAGTCGACCCTCGTCAAGACCGTCTCGGGCGTCCACCCGATCGACGAAGGCGTCATCGAATGGGAGGGCGCACCGGTCCGCGTGAACCGGCCGAACGACGCCCAGGCCCTCGGAGTCGCCACCGTCTACCAGGACCTGGCGCTCTGCGACAACCTCGATGTCGTCGCCAACCTCTTCCTCGGCAGGGAACTGCGCAAGGCGTCCGTCCTCGACGAGATCGCGATGGAGAAGCGCGCCCGGGAACTGCTGGACACCCTCTCCATCCGCATCCCGAGCGTCCGGACGCCCGTCGCCGCGCTCTCCGGCGGTCAGCGCCAAGTCGTCGCCATCGCACGCGCGTTGATCGGCGACCCCAAGATCGTCATTCTGGACGAGCCGACCGCGGCCCTCGGCGTCGAGCAGACCGCCCAGGTGCTCGACCTGGTCGAGCGGCTGCGCGAGCGCGGCCACGGTGTCCTCCTCATCAGCCACAACATGGCCGACGTACGGGCCGTGGCGGATCGGGTCGCGGTGCTACGGCTCGGCCGCAACAACGGCTTCTTCGACGTGGCGGACACCACCCACGAAGAGATCATCGCCGCCATCACCGGCGCCACCGACAACGCCGTCACACGCCGCCGGGCCCGCAGGGCCACGAATGAGGAGGCGAAGTGAGCGACCTCGCCAAGTCCCCCGATCTCCCCGACGGTTCCGGGAACCCCGAGAACTCGCGGTCCCCGGAGGCCGCGGAGCATCCCCGGAACTCCGGGAATCCCGCGACCCCGGCGCGGACCGCGTCCGAGCGGCCGGTGGAAGCGTCCGTTCCCGCAGTCGACCCCCGGCTGCTCGTCCGCGAGGCCGGTTTCAAGGGCTACTGGGCCGAATTCGGCCGCAAGGTGCGCGGAGGTGATCTCGGCTCGCTGCCGGTCCTCGTCGGCCTGGTCGTCATCGCGATCGTCTTCCAGCTCCGGAACGACAACTTCCTCTCCGCCGGTTCCGTCGCCAACATCGCCGTCTACAGCTCCGGCCTCGGCATCATGGCGGTCGGCATCGTGTTCGTCCTGCTGCTCGGCGAGATCGACCTCTCGGTCGGTTCCGTCGCCGGGGTCGGCGCGGCCGTGTGGGCCGTGCTCGACGTCAACCGCGGCTGGAACGAGTGGCTCGCGATCGTCGCCGCCCTGCTCTCCGGGGCGGCCCTCGGCGCACTGCACGGCTTCTTCTTCGCCCGGATCGGCGTACCGGCCTTCGTGGTCACCCTGGCCGGATTCCTCGGCTGGAGCGGGCTCCAGGACTGGATGATGGGCGGCGAGGGGTCGATCAACACGCCGTCCGGCAGCGTCGTCGAGGACCTGACCAACTACTTCTTCGAGGACAAGGCCGCCGGCTACGGGCTCGCCCTGGTCGCCGTCCTCGCGTACGCCGCCTCGCTCCTGGTGGACGGCCGGCGCCGCCGGACCGCGGGCCTGCCCGCCCGTACCGACGGCGAGGTCGTGCTGCGCACCGCGGCCGTCGCGGTGCTGTGCTTCGCCGTCGCGTACGTACTGAACGAGCCCCCGGGGGCCCGGGGGCTGCCGCTGGCCCTGGTGCTGTTCCTCGCCGTCCTGGTCGTCGCGGACCTCGTCGCCCGGCGCACCGGCTTCGGCCGCCGGGTCTTCGCGGTCGGCGGCAGCCCGGAGGCCGCGCGCCGGGCCGGTATCGACGTCGCCCGGGTCCGGATCGCCGTCTTCGCGCTGTCCGGCACGCTCGGAGCGTTCGGCGGCCTGTTCATCGCCAGCCTGTCCGGAGGCGCCACCAAGAGCGTCGGCGGCGGCAACACGCTCATGCTGGTCATCGCGGCGGCCGTCATCGGCGGCACCAGTCTCTTCGGGGGCCGCGGCAAGGTCTGGTCGGCGCTGCTCGGCATGATCGTGATCCAGTCGATCCAGCAGGGGCTGAACATGATCGGGATGGCCAACGCCATCCAGTACATGATCACCGGCGCGGTGCTGCTGGCCGCCGTGGTCATCGACTCGGTCTCCCGGCGCACCCAGAAGACCGCCGGACGCGCGTGAGCCCGTACCGCCCGGCCTCGGGGTCCGGTGCCCGTCCTGGCGCCGGGCCCCGTCGCGGGCCGGGCGCGCGGTCCCGGACCCGTCACGACCGTGCGTGCGCGGGCCCGGCGCACGCCCTCGCGTACCGGGTGCGCACGCGGGCGTGTCCCGGTCGTGTACCGAGTCCGTCCCGAACGCCCCGCCCGATGACCTCCCGCACGGACGGAACACTAGACTCATCGGATCGGCATGCTCGACCCAGCTCAACACGCAAGGAGGCACGGTGACACAGCCGCGCGAAGCGCGACGTGCAAGGGCGGCGGCGGGCGGGTGGGATCTGCTGACCCGCATCGCTGGACCGCGTGACCTGGACCGGCTCACTCCCGAGCAGCTGGACCAGCTCGCCGAAGAGATCCGGACCTTCCTCGTCGACGCGGTCTCGAAGACCGGTGGCCACCTCGGCCCCAACCTGGGTGTGGTGGAGCTCACCATCGCCCTGCACCGGGTCTTCGACTCGCCGAAGGACAAGGTGCTGTTCGACACCGGTCACCAGAGCTATGTGCACAAGCTCCTCACCGGCCGCCAGGACTTCTCGAAGCTCAAGAGCAAGGGCGGCCTCTCCGGCTACCCCTCCCGCGCGGAGTCCGAGCACGACGTCATCGAGAACTCGCACGCCTCCACCGTGCTCGGCTGGGCCGACGGCTTGGCCAAGGCCAACGAACTGCTCGGCAAGGACGACCACGTCGTCGCGGTCATCGGTGACGGCGCGCTCACCGGCGGCATGGCCTGGGAGGCGCTGAACAACATCGCCGCCGCCAAGGACCGCCCGCTCGTCATCGTCGTCAACGACAACGAGCGCTCCTACGCGCCGACCATCGGCGGCCTCGCCAACCACCTCGCGACGCTGCGCACCACCGACGGCTACGAGCGTTTCCTGGCCCGGGGCAAGGACATCCTGGAGCGCACCCCCGTCGTCGGGAGGCCGCTCTACGAGACGCTGCACGGCGCGAAGAAGGGGCTGAAGGACTTCATCGCCCCGCAGGGCATGTTCGAGGACCTCGGCCTGAAGTACGTGGGCCCGATCGACGGCCACGACATCGAGGCCCTGGAGTCCGCCCTCCAGCGCGCCAAGCGCTTCGGCGGACCGGTCATCGTGCACTGCCTCACCGAGAAGGGCCGCGGCTACACCCCCGCCCTCGAGGACGAGGCCGACCGCTTCCACGCCGTCGGCAAGATCCACCCCGACACCGGTCTCCCGGTCGCCACTGCGGGCCTCGACTGGACCTCCGTCTTCGGCGAGGAGATGGTCAAGCTCGGCAAGGAGCGCAAGGACATCGTCGCGATCACCGCGGCCATGCTCCAGCCGGTCGGCCTCACCGGGTTCGAGAAGGAATTCCCGGACCGGATCTACGACGTCGGCATCGCCGAGCAGCACGGCGCGGTCTCCGCGGCCGGTCTCGCGACCGGCGGGCTGCACCCGGTCTTCGCGGTGTACGCCACCTTCCTCAACCGCGCCTTCGACCAGGTCCTGATGGACGTCGCGCTGCACAACTGCGGAGTGACCTTCGTCCTCGACCGGGCCGGGGTCACCGGCACCGACGGCGCCTCGCACAACGGCATGTGGGACATGTCGATCCTCCAGTGCGTGCCCGGACTCCGGATCGCCGCCCCGCGCGACGCCGACCAGGTGCGCGCCCAGCTCCGCGAGGCCGTCGACGTCGACGACGCTCCGACCGTGGTCCGCTTCTCCAAGGGCGCGGTCGGACCGGCGGTCAAGGCCGTGCGCCGGGTCGGCGGCATGGACGTCCTGCGCGAGCCCGGCACCCACCGGCCGGACGTCCTGCTGGTCTCCGTCGGCGCGCTCGCTCCCATGTGCCTGGAGATCGCCGACCTGCTCGACGCCCAGGGCATCTCGACGACCGTGGTCGACCCGCGCTGGGTCAAGCCGGTCGACGACGCCATGGCCCCGCTCGCCGAGCGGCACCGGGTCGTCGTCACCGTCGAGGACAACAGCCGGGCCGGGGGTGTCGGCTCCGCCGTCTCCCAGGCGCTGCGGGACGCCGGGGTGGACGTACCGCTGCGCGACTTCGGCATCCCGCCGCGCTTCCTGGACCATGCCTCCCGCAAGGAGGTCATGGCCGAGATCGGGCTGACCGCGCCGGACATCGCCCGACAGGTCACCGGTCTGGTCGCCAGGCTCGACGGACGTTTCGGGACGGGCGCGGACGACGACTCCGTGGACGGCGGCTCCATGATCGAACCGGTCCGCGACTGACGTCCTCGCCCGGGCGGTCCCCGGCGGGCCACCTCTCCCGCGTGCGGCACGGTCCGCTACGCGCGACGCGGTCCGTGAACCGGGCGGACCCGGTCCGTACGAGCGACCTCGGCACGGCCGAACGGGCCGGTCGAACCACCCTGTACGAGTGGTTCGACCGGCCCCTTCGCGTGAAATCCTCCGATGCGCGGTCCTTCGCCGCCGAAGCTCCCAAATCATGGCGTACACGACGAGCGCGTGGAGGTACGCCGGTGACCGCCCAGCAGGACACACCACCCAGCAGTGACGGACTGTTCCGGACCAAGACGGTCGAGCAGTCCATCCGCGACACCGAGGAACCGGAGCACGCGCTCAGGAAGTCCCTCTCCGCGCTGGACCTCACCGTCTTCGGAGTGGGCGTCATCATCGGCACCGGCATCTTCGTGCTCACCGGCAAGGTGGCCAAGGAGACCGCGGGTCCGGCCACCGCCCTCGCGTTCGTGGTCGCCGGAGTCGTCTGCGCCCTGGCCGCGCTCTGCTACGCCGAGTTCGCCTCCACGGTCCCGGTCGCCGGTTCCGCGTACACCTTCGCCTACGCCTCGCTCGGCGAACTCGTCGCCTGGATCATCGGCTGGGACCTGGTGCTGGAGTTCGCGCTGGGCACGGCGGTGGTGGCGGTCGGCTGGTCCGGCTACGTCCGTTCGCTGCTGGACAACTTCGGGTGGACCTTGCCGGACGTGCTCTCGGGAACGGATGTGGCGAAAGGATTCGGCTTCGACATCCTGGCCTTCGCCCTGATCCTCGTCCTGACCGTGGTGCTGGTGCTGGGCATGAAGCTCTCGGCCCGGGTCACCTCCGTCGTGGTCGCCATCAAGGTCGCCGTGGTGCTCGTCGTGATCATCGCGGGACTGTTCTTCGTCAGGGCCGACAACTACCGGCCGTTCATCCCCGAGGCGCAGCCGCAGCCCCCCGGTTCCGGGCTGACCGCGCCGCTGTTCCAGCTGATGTCCGGGTACGCGCCCACGAACTTCGGCGTCATGGGCATCTTCACCGCCGCCTCCATCGTCTTCTTCGCCTTCATCGGCTTCGACGTGGTGGCGACGGCGGCCGAGGAGACGAAACTCCCGCAGCGCGACATGCCACGCGGCATCCTCGCCTCGCTGTTCATCTGTACCGCGCTCTACGTGGCCGTGTCCCTGGTGGTCACGGGCATGGAGCACTACACCCGGCTGTCCGTCGAGGCCCCGCTGGCCGACGCGTTCAAGGCCGTCGGCCATCCCGTCTACGCCGGGCTCATCAGCTTCGGCGCCGCGATCGGCCTCACCACGGTCTGTCTCATCCTGCTGCTCGGCCAGACCCGGGTGTTCTTCGCGATGAGCCGGGACGGGCTGCTCCCGCGGTTCTTCTCCAGGACGCACCCGCGTTTTCGCACCCCGTACCGCCCGACCGTCCTGCTGGGCGTGGTCATCGCGGTCGTCGCCGGATTCACCAGCCTTCACGAACTCGCGACGCTGGTGAACATCGGCACGCTCTTCGCGTTCGTCGTCGTCGCCCTGGGGGTGCTGGTGCTGCGCCGCACCCGCCCCGAGCTGCACCGGACCTTCCGCACCCCGTGGGTCCCGCTCGTCCCCGCCCTGTCGGTGATCGCCTCGGTCTGGCTGATGCTCAATCTGCCGGCGGAGACCTGGCTGCGGTTCGCCGTCTGGATGATCCTCGGAGCGATCATCTACTTCGTGTACGGGCGCGGGCACAGTCGGCTCAACAAGCCCGTCGGCCGACCGTAGGGCCGGGCGGGGAGCGCCCTCAAGGACGCGAGGGCCGCACCGCGCGCGGACCCACGCACCGCGCGCCGTACGCCTCGACGCGGCGCCGCAGTTCCCGGTCCGCGGTGACGACGACGCAGGCGCGGTCGCCCGCCGCCGCGGCCAGTTCCACGATCCGGTCGTCCCCGCTCCCGGGGGCCGGATCCACCCCCACCCCGGGGGCCGGGTCGACACCCCGGGCCGCGCCCTCGACGACCAGCACCAGATCGACGGGGCCGGGGACGTCCGGCAGCCCGTGCCCGGCCAGCGGGACCAGCGCGTCGCGCAGCCGAACGGCCGCGCCGTGCCGGTCCCGCCACCAGCCGTCGGGCACCGACCCGACCACGTTGGCCGCGTCGACGATCACCAGGGTGGTCCGTTCGTTCACCATGCCGGAAGCGTGCCACGCGCCGACGGCCCCGCGCGGCGGCGACCGCACGCGCGGGGCGTCTCGCGCGTGCGGTCGCCGCAGGTCCGTCAGCCGCCGGTGGCGGGGGACTTCTTCGCCGACTCCGGGATCGGGGCGTCCTCGCGGATCGCCTTCCACAACGTCTTGGCCTGCGGCTGCGCCGCCACCACCCGGTTCGGGTCGGCCGTGTCGTACGCCACCGGGAGCATGATCGTCTCCATGGAGCCCGGGTCGACCCCCTGCATGGAGCGGGCGAACTCCGAGAGCGAGGTCAGCGAGGCGAGGCCCTCGTCGGTCGTCAGCGACTTGGTCGCCGAGTCGGCGATCCGGTACATGTTCGCCGGGCTGCTCAGCAGGTTCTGCGACTTGACCTCGCTCAGCAGCGCGAGCAGGAACTGCTGCTGGAGCCCGATCCGGCCGAGGTCGCTGCCGTCCCCGATGCCGTGCCGGGTGCGGACGTAGGCGAGCGACTGGGTGCCGTCGAGCCGGTGCTGTCCCTTGGTGAGGTCGAGGCCGGACGACTTGTCGTGGATGTCCTGCGGAACGTCGACGGTGACGCCGCCGATCGCGTCGACCAGGTCCTTGAACCCGGCGAAGTTGATCTCCAGGTAGTGGTCGATCCGGACCCCGGACATCTTCTCGACCGTCTTGACCACACAGGCCGGACCGACCTGGGAATAGACGGAGTTGAACATCACCCGGTCCGCGGAACGCACGGCGGATCCGTCGGACCCGGTGCACTGCGGCCGGGTCACCAGGGTGTCGCGGGGTATGGACACGGCGACGGCCCTGGTACGGCCCTCCGGTATGTGCACCACCATCGCGGTGTCCGAGCGGGCACCGGCCACGTCGCCCCCGCCGCCCAGCTTCTTGTTCTCGGCCCCGGACCGCGAGTCGGAGCCGAGCACCAGCAGGTTCTGCCCGCTGGTCGGCAGCTTCTCGGGACGGTCGTCGCCGAGCGCCTTGTCGATGTCGACGGCCGTGATGTTCCCGTCGAGCCTGCTGTACAGCCAGTAGAAGGTGCCGCCCGCGGCGAGCAGCAGCACGAGCAGCACGGCCAGGGTGATCTTGAGGCCGCGCCGCCGTTTGCGGGGCGCTCGCCCCGACCGTGTGCCGTGGGACGTGCGCGATCCGCTGCCGGAGTTGTGATCTGTCATGGGCTCGTCTGGTTCTTCCGTCGGGACACGCGTGAAAGCGTGCGAGAGGAGAGGAATGAGTGGCGGGCGGGCCATGCGTGCCGAAGTCGCTCCGTGGGGTACCGCGCTTCTGCCCAGGGCATGATTCTTGCCTCAAAGCCACATGGTGCGACAGGAATCGGCCTGAAATCGACCCTGTCGAGTATTATTCTGACATCAGTTGTTGCTGTTGTGTTCAAACTGGTCACTCAACAGAGACACATGGGGCTCCGCCCAACGCCGTTCGGCACCGGAAAGAGCATTCAGTGAAGAACGGTCGGGAATCGATGGGTTTGCGTACTGGGCGTAGGCGTGCCGCGGCTTCCTCCCGGAGGACCCCTGCCGGACCGGCCCAGGAGGCGGTGACCGTCCCCGAGTTCCTGGCGGCGGCCCCGCCGAGGGCGGACTGGCTGACCGTCGCGCCCGACGGCCGCCTCACCGCGTACGCCCCGGCCAGAACCGGTGGCATCGTCCGCTGGACCGAATCGCCGGCCGTACGCGACGGCTGGACCGCGCCCGAACTCCTGCTCCCCGACGCCCGGATGCTGCCGTACCTGAGCGTGGCGCAGGGCGCGACGGGCTTCGCCGACGTGTTCGGCCTGCGGCGCACGACGAACGATCCGCACGCGCCCGCCGACATCGTCTACGCCTCCCAGTACCAGGTCGGCCGGCCCATGACCGGCTGGCACTCGATCGGCAACCCGCACGGCAAGGACGCCGAGAAGGCGTCGGCCGTCGGCGCCCCGGTCGCCGTCGTCGACGGCGGCGACGCGCTCCACGTGTTCGTCCGCAACGCCGTGGGGGGAGTGTCCACCCGCAGGCGCGACCCGCGCGGCGTCTGGGGCAAGTGGACGTCCCTGCCGTGCAAGCGGGTCCGCGAGGGCCTGTCCGCCGTCGTCACCCGGTCCGGTCGCATCGAGCTGTTCATGCCCGCCGACAAGGGCGTGTACGTCTGGCGGCAGGACACCCCGGGGGGCACGCTGGACCGGGCCCCCAACCTCGTCTTCATCGCCCGGGCGCGGACGGCTTCCGGCACCGAGACCCACGAGGGCCGGATCACCCACTACTGGCGCGACGAGCAGTCCGGCGAGGTCCTCGCCCACCGCCTGCCGGTGGTGGGCGCCCCGGACGTCGCGCCCGCCCCGCTGGGCGGCCACTCGGGCAGCGGCCCCCTCGCTCTCGGCCGTTGCCTCGTCGACGGCTACGACTGCACCGTGCTGGCCCAGCGGGAACGGACGGGGACCCTCGCACTGACCGCCTACCCGACCGAGCTGGAGTCCGCCGGGGCCTGGTGGGCGGACACCCTCCAGTCCTGCGAGGGCACACCGGCACTCGCCCTGGACCGCGACGGCCGGTTGGTCGTCGCGGCCGTCGACCGGGACGGGCGGATGAACGTCACCCGGCAGCGCACCGACCAGCAGGGCATGGTGCTGGAGCACTGGGTCCGGCTGTGAGCCGCCACCGGCGGTCCGCGCCCAGGGCCTCCGCGCGCCCGGAGCCCCGGGCGGTGTCGTCGAGATGCCGCCTGCCGTGCGACGCCCGGCGCACACGCTCGCGGCGTTGTCGGACCCGTCCGCGTACGCCCGGTACGAGGACGATCCTCCGCCCCGTTCCCGCATGCACCGGGCGCCGCACGGCCCGGTCTCCGGCCGAACGGCGGCACTTCGACGACACGGCCCGGTCGTGACCACGCGCGCTCACTCCGCCCTCTCGGAGACCCGGACCGACAGTTCGGTACCGGCCGTGAAGTACGGCTTCACCATGACCGGCTGCCCGTCGTCGGTGGGCACCACCGCCGTGGGATAGCCGAACACCGCCTTCACGTCCACCACGTCCGTCAGGAAGCGGCCCAGCCGCGCCACGACCGGGTCATGACGCCGGCCCACCCACAGGTCCCACAGTTCGTGCCGGGACACCAGATGGTCGGCCAGGTCGGAGGCGGGCAGCGAGAAGGAGAAGTCGGCCCCGCCCGAGGAGGCGCCGGGCAGCCAGAATCCCGCCTCCCCGACACCCCGTCTGCGCATCAGCAGCAGCGGCTCCGCACTGCCGAAGTCGCAGCCGTAGAGCAGCCCCCGCACATGCAGGACCCCCTCGTGGACCCAGACCTCGGTCGCCTCCGCATGACGCTCACGGGTCCAGGTGCGCAGCACGAGATGACCGCTCTCGGACGCGTAGGGAAGATGCACGACGGTGTACGCGGGACCGGTGGCGACCGGTCCGAGACCGCGCAGGTCCAGGGAGCCCGGCCGGACCTTCGCCGGCCTGCCCTCACCGGTGTCCAGATGGACGTCCCAGCGTCCCTCGTGGAGGATTCCGGGGTCCGGCGGGACCAGCGCCTCGTACCGATGGGGGTAGGGACCCCCGGCCGGCCGCAGCGGCAGCCTGACGGGCTGTTCGCCGCGCGCCGCCTTCCGCTTGCGCAGCACCAGTTCGAGGTCGTCCCGGCCGCCCCGGACGCCTTCCAGACGCAGACCGACCAGGCCGTTCCCCGTCACCTCGCAGGAGACGGCGACCTCGGCCGCGGGGCGGCTCTCCCGGCGCACCCGGCGGGCCGATCCGACGACCCTCTCGAACCGCTGCGCCGAGTCCTCGGGGCCGTAGGCACGCGCGTCCTCCAGGGCCCGGCGGCCCAGTGCCAGGCGTTCGGGCTCGTCGTCGATGAGACGCAGCAGCGCGGCGGCGAACGCGTCGGCGTCGTCCGTCGGCACGAGCAGGCCGTTCTCCTCGTGACGGACGATCTCCCGCGGCCCGCCCGGGCAGGCGGTGGCGACGACGGGCAGCCCGCAGCGCATCGCCTCGGCCAGGGCCAGGCCGAAGGACTCCCGGTCCGAGGTCCCGGCCGCGATGGCCGCCCCGGCCCACCGGGCCTCCAGCCGCGGCTCCTCCATCATCAGGAACACATGGTTGTACAGCTCCAGTTCGGCGACGAGGGCACGCAGCCGGCCGTACTCCGGACCGGTCCCGTAGATCCGCAGCTGCCAGTCCGGACGCACCGCCACCACCTGGGCGAATGCCTGGACGAGCAGATCGAACCGCTTCTCCGGGACCAGCCGCCCGGCCGCCATCACGATCCGGGACCGCCCGTCGGCGGGACGCACCCGGGGATCGGGCACGCAGTCGGGATGGGCGTGGATCGCGATGCCGCCCGGCAGCCCCGCCCGGGTGATCGCCTCGGCCTCCTCGGCGCTCGGCACCACGACCGCGTCGAGCCGCCCGATCCCCGCCCAGGCGCGGCTCTGCTCCGGCGCCGGGAGCACCGTGCTCAGCTGGTGCAACTGCCCCAGCCGCAGCGCCCGCGGTCTGCCCCAGCGCGAGACGTAGGCGGCCAGTTCGAGACTGGTGGCGACCACCACCTGCGCCTGGCTCGCCCGCAGGTACTCCTCGACCTTGTCGTCCGTCAGCAGGCTGTAGCGCCAGGACATCTCCTGGGTACGCGGAACGACCCGGGACGGGGTGAGCCTGCGCTCGTCCTGCTTGTCCGGGCGGCGGCCCTCGCGCAGATCGAGCAGCGGCACCACCCGTACCCCGCGGGCGGGCGCGATGGCGGGCCGGTCGAGCCAGCGGAACACCGAGACGATCCGGACATCGTGCGTGTCGGCGAGGGCATCGGCGAGGTTGATCACCGCGCGGGTGGTGCCGTCCGCGGCATAGGCGTTCTGGACCAGGAATTCGATCTTCATCGTGTCGCCGCGGACTTCTCGTACGGACTGGGAAGCGGGAAGTACGCCTCGAAGAACGGGTGGATCAGCGCCTCCTGGTCGGCCACGTCGTCCTCGGTGGTGAAGGAGTCGTTCACGCAGAAGACGGCCGTGTCACGCCGTTTGAGCAGCCGGTCCAGTTTCCTGGAGAGCTGGACCATGGAGAGGTGGAGATAGGCGTACGGAATGGAGTCCGGCACACCGCGACCGGTGAAGTAGGAGTAGTACGGGTACATGCAGGTGCCGACGTCGATGTCGGTACGGCTGCGGAAGCGCGCGGCCGCGGTCGCCCGGAACACGTCCGCGAACTCCCGTTCCATCTCCTCCAGCACGCTGCGCCGCAGCGGCACGGGGGTGTGCTTCATCGCGTCGATGATGGTGCGGCCGAACCGGTCCTCCAGCAGGGCGCGGACGTTCTTGCGGGCCACCTCGTGCGGCAGGTCGTCCGGTTGGACGGGGCCCATCGGGATGCGGACGTTGTCCGGGTAGTACTTGGACGCCCCGTTGGGCAGGAAGAACTCGTGAGGGGTGATCGGCCGCCCGACGAACACGTCGTCGTTGAAGTGGATGAAGTGCTCCGAGAGCCCCGGAACACGGTGCAACTGGGCGCTGATGGCATGGGAGTTGAAGACCGGAAGCTTGCTGGTGTCGCGGAAGATCTCCCGGTGGGAGACCACGGTGATCCCCTCGGCGGACTCGTCGAGCCAGTGCGGGACCTGGTCGTCGGTGACGAGGAAGACGTGCCGCACCCAGGGGGCGTACATGTGCAGCGAGCGCATCGAGTAGAGCAGCTCGTCGCGGTTGATGTAGCGTCCGGCGCTCGCCGACTCCTCGTGGAAGACGTCGCCGGACGCCTCGGCCCGGCGGCGCTGCCAGGCCGGGTCGTCGCTGTCCACCCAGGTGTAGACGACGTCGATGGGGAAGGTGATCTCGTCGGGACCGGTGCAGACGAACTCCTGCCGGGTCGGCAGCCCGGTCCGCTTCGGCTTGCGTCCCCAGCGGCGCTGCCGGGGCGCGGTGTCCGTCTCCGGCGGTGCGAGGCGGGAGAAGCGGTGCGCCGGGACGAACGTCGTCTCGCCCTGCGCGGGCAGGAAGCTCGCGCCCCGGTTGATCCGCGGCGGCAGCAGCCGCCCCTCCTCCTCCCGCCAGAACTCGATGTCGCAGCCGTACTCGGTGCCGTAGACCAGGTCGCCCGACGGGTCGGCCTGGAACCAGACGACGCGCAGCACGTCGACGGCCTCCAGATGCTGCCAGGACGCCTCGCGGGAGCCGAGGTGCAGCAGCTCGCCGGTGCGCTGGACGGGGACCTTGCGCTGGACGTACCCGGGGCTCCGGTCGAACAGCCCCCGCAGTGCCTGCGCGACCCGGGCCCGCTCGGTGTCCCGGACGCCGACCGCGGACGAGGTGTCCTCGGTCCCGGGGACGACGAAGTGCTCGACGCCGGCCCGGGTGAGCGCCGTGGAGACCAGCTCCAGGTGCTGGGCGCGGACCTCGAGCGGTGTGAGGCCGGGCTGTACGTGCGCCAGGCGGCGGTGCATGCCCACGGGGACCTCGTGCAGTCCCGGGGGCAACGGGCGCTGCGGTCGGTCCACCTCGGCAGGGATCGGGTGGATCAACGAATACTCCAGTACGTAGGTGCGTCCTCGGGACGCAGGAACGACTCCGTCGGGTGTGCGGACCCGGTGGGCAGGACCCGGTGGGCAGGACCCGCACCCGACGGGTCAGACGGGGGTCAGTGGCCGACGGGGGTCCAGACCGACCGAGGTCCCGTCCGCGGCCGCCGCGAGCACGCCTCGGCCACCGCGACGGTGTCGGTCGCCTGCTTCAGGGTCACGATGTCGGCCTCCTCGCCGAGCACCGCGTCACGGAAGGTTTCGTGCTCGACCAGCAGGGGTTCCCGCTTCACGACCGCGTAGCGCGTCACGTCGCCCTCGGAGACGCCACGGAACTGCCGCAGCCCCTCCCACTCGGTGGGCTGCGAGCCGTTCGCGTGGAACCACAGGTCGGCGGTGAGGGTGTCGGCCACGAAACAGCCGTGCTCGCCCGTCACGATGGTGACCCGCTCCTTGAGCGGGGACAGCCAGTTGACCAGGTGACTGGTGATGGCCCCGGACGACAGACGCCTTGAAACCCACCATGTCCTCGTGGGGACGGCCGCTGCGCGCGACGGTCTGCGAACTTACGACCTCGTCCACGATTGTCAGCGGCATCGCGGTGTCCGGGACCTCCGCCTCCGGCGTTGTCGTCAGTCCCCGACGCTCCGCGTCGACTCCCTCCTCCGCCTCGGATTCGAAGGCCCCAGACGCCGCTCCTTCCTCCACTGCCAATCGTGGCCGAGGTCGTTACCGACTCGTAACGGCTGTTGGTGAGCCAGGCCGTCAGATCGATGTCGTGGGTGGCCAGGTCGTACACCACGCCCACATCCGCGATCCGGGCCGGGAAGGGGCCCTGACGGCGCGTCACCACCTGGAGGAACTCGCCGAGTTCGCCGAGCTCCAGGCGGGCGCGCAGCTCGCGGAGGGCGGGGTTGAAGCGTTCGATGTGGCCGACGGCGGCCACCAGACCATGCTTCTCGAACGCCCGGCCGATCGTCTCGGCCGACCGCACCGAGGGGGCGAGCGGCTTCTCGATGAGCGCGTGGATCCCGCGCTCGGCCAGGTCGAGGGCGACCTCTTCGTGCAGGGCCGTGGGGCAGGCGACGACGGCGTAGTCGATGCCCGCGGCCGCGAGCTCGGCCACCGAGCGCACCAGGGGCACGCCCGCGGGGGCGCTGCCCGGGGCGGCCACCGGGTCCGCGCCGGCGACGAGCTCGACGCCCTCCAGGCCGTGCAGCACCCGGGCGTGGTTGCGGCCCATCGAGCCGAGGCCGATCAGCCCGGCCCTGAGCGGCTTGTGCGTGCTCATGCCCGGTCTCCCACGACCTCGTTGACGGTGGCCGTCAGACGGTCGAGCTCCTGCGGGGTGAGCATCGGGTGGACGGGGATGGAGAGCGCCTCCGCCGCGGCCCGCTCGGTCTCGCGCAGCTCGCCCGCGGTGTGGCCGAGCACCTTCTCGCCGGTCCGGAACGCGGCCAGGCGGTGCACCGGCGTGGGGTAGTAGACCGCGTTGCCGATGCCGCGCTCCAGCAGTTCGCGGGAGACCGTCTCGCGGTCCTTGCCGCTCTCCGCGCCGATCCGGATCGTGTACTGGTGGTAGACGTGCTCGGCCCCCTCGGCGACCGGCGGCGTGACGACCCCGCGCAGACCGGCGTCCAGCACGGCGGCGTTGGCACGGCGCTGCCGTGTCCAGGCGGGCAGGCTGCGCAGCTGCACCCGTCCGATCGCGGCGGCGACGTCCGTCATGCGGACGTTGAAGCCGACGATCTCGTTGGCGTACCGCTGCTCCATCCCCTGGTTGCGCAGCAGGCGCAGCGTCCGGGCGACCGCTGCGTCGCCCGTGGTGACCATGCCGCCCTCCAGGCTGTGCATGTTCTTGGTCGGGTAGAAGCTGAAGCACGCCGCCGCGCCGAACGCGCCCACGGGCGTGCCGTCCAGGGCGGCGGCGTGGGCCTGCGCCGCGTCCTCGACGATCGCGAGACCGTGCCGCTCGGCCAACGCGGTGAACGCGCCCATCGCGGCCGGGTGCCCGTACAGGTGCACCGGCATGATCGCGGCGGTGCGCGGGGTGATCGCGGCCTCGGCCGCCTGCGGTGACAGACAGAAGCTGTCGCGCTCGATGTCCACGAAGACCGGGGTGGCGCCGGCCAGACGGACGGCGTTGGCGGTCGCGGCGAAGGTGAAGGAGGGGACGATCACCTCGTCGCCCGGGCCGATGCCGAGCGCCACCAGCGACAGATGCAGCGCGCTGGTACCGGAGTTGACGGCGACGCAGTGCCGTCCGTCGACGATCTTCGAGAACTCCTCCTCGAAGGCGGCGACCTCGGGTCCCTGGGCGACCATGCCGCCGCGCAGTACGCGCACGGCGGCCTCGATCTCGTCCTCTCCGATCACCGGGGCTGCCGCGCGGATCATGTGCTGGTCGTGAGTCATCGTTCCATTTCGAGAAGGTCGGGATGGTGGTGCTGCCCGGTCCGGCTGGTGTCCCGTCGGTCGAGGGACCGGGGGAGGCCGGGGCCGGGCTGCTCGTAGGGGCTGGGGACGGGGAAGTAGCTCTCCAGGAAGGTCCTCAGCATCGCCGTGCGGGCCTCGGCCGTGTCGGGGTCGTCGACGGTGTCGTTGATGCAGAAGGTGTGGTAGTCGCGCTGGGCGAGCAGGCGGTTGAGATGCCGTCCGGTGGTGGGCGCCGCCAGGTCCAGGTAGGCGTAGCGGATCCTGCCCGCCACCGAGCGGCTGGTCTGCTGCCCGTAGTAGTGGTGCAGCGACGAGGTGATCGACAGGTCGCCGGGGCTGCGGAACCGCGAGTGCTGGGTCAGCCGGTGCTCGGTCGCGTAGCGCTCCTCGATCTCCTGGAGGACGTCGCGGCGCAGCGAGTGCGGCACATGCTTCATCTTCCTGGTCAGAACGCGGTCGAAGGTCCCCGCGATGACGACGCGGTTGTTCTTCGCGGCGATCTCCGACGGCGGGTCGTCCGGCGAGGGCGGGGTCATGGGGACGAGCGCGTTGGAGGGGAAGTACTTGGAGAGCCCGTTGGCGTGGAAGAACTCGCCGGGGGTCACGCTGCGGCCCAGGAAGACGTCGTCGTTGAAGTACAGGAAGTGGTCCGAGAGGCCGGGGATGTGGTGCAACTGGCTCTCGATGGCGTGCGAGTTGAAGGTCGGCAGCGCCGATGCGTCGGTGAAGATGTCGCGGTGGTGGACGACCACGATGCCGGGGTGCGCGGTGTTCAGCCAGGCGGGCACCTGCCCGTCAGTGACCAGGTAGACGGTGCGCAGCCAGGGGGCGAACTGGTGCAGTGAGCGCAGGGAGTAGCGCAGTTCGTCGCGGCTGGTGAACCGGGCGGCGCTGATGGCCTGTTCGTGGTAGTCGGTCCGGCCCAGGGCCGTGGCGCGGCGGCGGATCCATTCGGGATCGGCCCCGTCGACCCAGGTGTAGACGGCGTCCACCGGGAAGGTGACCTCGTCCGGGAGGGAGAGCGTGAACTCGGACCGTGTGCTCACCCGTGGCAGGTCGCCCCGCACGCCGCTGACCGGTCCCGTGAAGTGGCTGACCGGCATGCGCACCGGGTTCTCGGCGGCGACGACGGCCGTCGCGGTCAGGTTGGGGACGGGGGCGATCAGCAGCGCGTCCTCCTCGGCCCAGAACTCGACGGCGCAGGCGTGGTTCGGTCCCAGCGTCCAGCGTCCCGTCCGGTCGGTGAGCGGCCACCATATGCGCAGAATCGTTTCGCCTGAGAGCTGTGACCAGGAGCCCCGCTGATCCGCGTGGAGCGGACGGCCACCCTTCGTGTCGCCCGCGAGCAGCGCGCCCGCGGCGAGCGAGCTCACCCGCAGGGCCCGTTCGGCCCGCGGGCGCTCGCTCGCGGGAACGGCGACGGCGGTCATGGTGACGGAATTGCCGCGCACGCAGAAGTGCGGGACGCCGTGCCGTTCCAGGACCTCGCAGACGCGCAGCAGGTTGGTGGCCCGGGCGACGGAGGGGGTGAGGCCCTCGGTGACCTCGGCGGCCCGGATCCTGCCCCCGGACCAGACGGGCAGGAAGCCGGTCCGGCGCAGATCCCGGCGCAGCCGCTTGTCGAGCCGCAGGCTCAGCCATGTGCGCAGACCGCGCCAGGTGCCGCCCAGTCCCGCGAGACACCGCTGCAGAAGCAGCCGGCTGTTCGCCGGGAAGACCTTCACGAGCCGCTGTCTGAGTGCGTGCGGCAGCAGGCGTCGGTAGAGGCGCACGAGTGTGGAGGCCTCGGGATTGCCCATCGCTCGACTACCTCGTGTTCCCCCGCTCGGCCGGACGGCGAGCAATCAGTGCTGTGACGACGACGCGCCGGCTGCTCGGTCGGGCGGAGTGTGGGGGTGGACGGTCCACCGTACGGTGCGGCCGAGTGAAGCAGGCGTGTCGCAGGGGTGAAGATTAACAAGTAAATAAGGTTGATCACGAAAGTAAAAATCCCGAATCGGTTACGATTCGGACCTTTGGGTACACGAAAACGGGCCGTACACACGAGGTGTACGGCCCGCCGTGGTTCCGCTTGTGTGCTTCCCGTGAAGCAGGATCAGGCGTGTTCCAGCGGGTTACGCGGGAACGCTCGCCACGCCCGGTGCCAGGAAACGCTTGCCGGTGACCCGCTCCGAGACTCCCTCACGGTCCAGGTACGGCGTGATGCCGCCCAGGTGGAAGGGCCAGCCGGCGCCGGTGATCAGGCAGAGGTCGATGTCCTGGGCCTCGGCGACGACGCCCTCGTCCAGCATCAGACCGATCTCCTGCGCCACCGCGTCCAGGACCCGGTCGCGGACCTGCTGCTGGGTCAGGACGACATCGCCCTGCTCGAGGAGTGCGACGACCTCAGGGTCCAGCTCCGGCTTTCCGGAGTCGTACACGTAGAAGCCGCGCTTGCCCGCCTTCACGACCGCCGCGAGGTTCTCGGAGACGGTGAACCGCTCCGGGAAGGCACGGTTCAGGGTCTCGGAGACGTGCAGGCCGATCGCCGGGCCGACCAGCTCCAGCAGCACCAGCGGGGACATCGGCAGGCCGAGCGGCTCCACCGCCTTCTCCGCGGTCTCGACCGGGGTGCCCTCGTCGATGACGTTCTGGATCTCGCCCATGAAGCGGGTGAGGATGCGGTTGACGACGAACGCCGGGGCGTCCTTCACCAGCACCGCGGTCTTCCTCAGCTTCTTCGCCACGGCGAACGCCGTGGCGAGCGAGGCGTCGTCGGTCTTCTCGCCCCGGACGATCTCCAGCAGCGGGAGGATCGCGACCGGGTTGAAGAAGTGGAAGCCGACGACCCGCTCCGGGTGCTTCAGCTTCGACGCCATCTCGGTGACCGAGAGGGACGAGGTGTTCGTGGCGAGGATCGCGTGCGCCGGGGCGACCGCCTCGACCTCCGCGAAGACCTGCTGCTTGACGCCGATCTCCTCGAAGACGGCCTCGATGACGAAGTCGGCGTCGGAGAAGCCCTCCGCCTTGTCCAGCACGCCGGAGACCAGGGCCTTGAGGCGGTTGGCCTTGTCCTGGTTGATACGGCCCTTGCCGAGCAGCTTGTCGATCTCGGCGTGGACGTAGCCCACGCCCTTGTCCACCCGTTCCTGGTCGATGTCGGTCAGTACGACCGGCACCTCCAGGCGGCGCAGGAACAGCAGCGCCAGCTGCGAGGCCATCAGACCGGCGCCCACGACACCGACCTTGGTGACCGGGCGGGCCAGGTTCTTGTCCGGGGCACCGGCCGGGCGCTTGGCGCGCTTCTGCACCAGATTGAAGGAGTACAGCCCGGCACGCAGCTCGCCACCCATGATCAGGTCCGCGAGGGCCTGGTCCTCGGCGTCGAAGCCGGCGCCCAGGTCGCCGTCCTTCGCCGCCGCGATGATGTCCAGCGCGCGGTACGCGGCCGGGGCGGCGCCGTGCACCTTGGAGTCGGCGACGGCCCGGCCCCGGGCGACGGCCTGGTCCCAGGCGTCCCCGCGGTCGATCTCCGGGCGCTCCACGGTGAGCGTGCCGTTCAGCACGTCCGCGGTCCACGCCAGCGAACGTTCCAGGAAGTCCGCGCCCTCGAAGAGCGCGTCGGCGATCCCGAGCTCGAAGACCTGCTCGCCCTTGAGCTGACGGTTCTGGTTCAGCGAGTTCTCGATGATCACCGAGACCGCGCGGTCGGCACCGATCAGGTTCGGCAGCAAGGCGCAGCCGCCCCAGCCCGGAACCAGGCCGAGGAAGACCTCGGGCAGCGAGAAGGCGGGAACCGCCTTGGAGACGGTGCGGTACGTGCAGTGCAGGCCGACCTCGACCCCGCCGCCCATCGCCGCGCCGTTGTAGTACGCGAACGTGGGGACCGCGAGGCCGGCCAGACGACGGAAGACATCGTGGCCGCCCTTGCCGATGGCCAGCGCGTCCGCGTGGTTCTTCAGCAGCTCGACGCCCTTGAGGTCGGCGCCGACCGCGAAAATGAACGGCTTGCCGGTGATGCCGACACCGACGATCGCGCCCTCGGCGGCCTCCTTCTCGACCTGGTCGACGGCGGCGTTCAGATTGCCCAGCGACTGCGGTCCGAAGGTGGTCGGCTTGGTGTGGTCCAGGCCGTTGTCCAGAGTGATCAGGGCGAAGCGGCCCGCTCCGGCCGGAAGGTCGAGGTGACGTACATGCGCCGACGTCACGACCTCGTCGGGGAACAGTTCGGCCGCACCCTTCAAAAGCTCGGCGGTGGTGCTCACTTGCTGCCTCCGGCGTCCTTGTGGTGAGGGTTCTCCCAGATGACCGTGGCGCCCATGCCGAAGCCGACGCACATGGTGGTGAGGCCGTAGCGGACCTCCGGCTGCTCCTCGAACTGGCGGGCCAGCTGCGTCATCAGACGGACGCCGGAGGAGGCCAGCGGGTGGCCGTAGGCGATGGCGCCGCCGTACTGGTTGACGCGCGCGTCGTCGTCGGCGATGCCGTAGTGCTCCAGGAAGGCGAGCACCTGCACGGCGAACGCCTCGTTGATCTCGAACAGGCCGAGGTCCCCGATCGACAGACCCGCCTTGGCCAGGGCCTTCTCGGTGGCCGGGATCGGGCCGTAGCCCATCACCTCGGGCTCGACGCCCGCGAAGGCGTAGGAGACCAGGCGCATCCGGACCGGCAGGCCGTTCTCGCGGGCGAAGTCCTCGGAGGCGATGATCGAGGCGGTCGCGCCGTCGTTCAGACCGGCCGCGTTGCCGGCCGTGACCCGGCCGTGGACGCGGAACGGGGTCTTGAGGCCCGCCAGGTTCTCCAGGGTGGTCCCCGGGCGCATCGGCTCGTCGGCGGTGACCAGGCCCCAGCCCGTCTCCCCGGCCTCCGGGTTGGTGCGGCGCACCGAGATCGGCACCAGGTCCTGCTGGATCTTGCCGTCGGCGTACGCCTTGGCGGCCTTCTCCTGCGAGCGGACCGCGTACTCGTCGGCCCGCAGCTTGGTGATCGACGGGTAGCGGTCGTGCAGGTTCTCCGCGGTCATGCCCATGAACAGGGCGGACTCGTCGACCAGCTTCTCCGACACGAAGCGCGGGTTCGGGTCCACGCCCTCGCCCATCGGGTGGCGGCCCATGTGCTCGACACCACCGGCCACGACGACGTCGTACGCGCCGAAGGCGATGGAACCGGCCGTCGTGGTGACGGCGGTCATGGCACCCGCGCACATGCGGTCGATGGAGTAGCCGGGGACGGACTGCGGCAGACCGGCCAGGATCCCGGCGGTACGGCCCAGCGTCAGCCCCTGGTCGCCGATCTGGGTGGTCGCGGCGATGGCGACCTCGTCGACCTTCGCGGGGTCCAGGGCCGGGTTGCGGCGCAGCAGCTCCCGGATCGCCTTCACGACGAGATCGTCGGCGCGGGTCTCGTGGTAGATGCCCTTCGGGCCCGCTTTGCCGAACGGGGTGCGGACGCCGTCGACGAAGACGACGTCCCGGATGGTACGAGGCACGGTGGCTCTCCTCCAGGGTGCGGGATGGCACTGCTGCGGAGCGCGCCCGAGGGCACGCCGTCCCCTCATGCTACTTGCGGGTAACCAGACTGCCCACCCCTTGCGACCGGAGCGGCGAAGGTCACACGGAGGTGCGGCGGCGCACCCGACCGCCACGGCCCCGGCACGCCCCGCCCCGTTCCGCGGCGGGAACGGCGACGCCGGACGGGCCGAGGAAACGGCCTGTCCGGCGTCCGGTGGCGCGAGGCACCGCGGTGCGGCGAGAGGTGCTCGTTCAACCTGGCGTGATTACGCCCCTCGGTCGGCGGAATCTCACGCCTTCGAGGAGAATGCGCGCGCCAGGAGCGGGGCCACCAGTTCGATCTGCCAGTGCCGGGCCCCGTAGCCGACGAGCGCGGCCTCGATCGCGTCCGGCGTCGCGCTCCCGGGCGGCTCCCAGCAGACCCGGCGCACCGTGTCCGGCGTGATCACGTTCTCCTGCGGCATGTGCAGTCGTTCGGCGAGCTCCGACACCGCCGCGCGGGCGGCGGCGAGCCGTGCCGCCGCGGCCGGGTCCTTGTCCGCCCAGGCGCGGGGCGGCGGCGGACCGGCGACGGCCTGGCCGGGCTGGGGCAGCTCGGAGTCCGGCAGGGCCTTGGCCCGGTCGACGGCCGCCTGCCACTGCTCCAGCTGCCGGCGGCCCATGCGGTGGCCGAAGCCGGGCAGGGCGGTCAGCGCGTGCGTGTTCGCCGGGAGCGCGAGCGCGGCCTCGACGATCGCGGCGTCGCTCAGCACCTTGCCGGGCGAGAGGTCCCGGCGCCGGGCCACCTGGTCGCGGGCGGTCCACAACTCCCGTACCACCGCCAGCTGGCGGCGGCGGCGGAGCTTGTGCATGCCGGAGGTGCGGCGCCACGGGTCCTTGCGCGGGGGAGCGGGCGGGGCGGCGGCGATCGCGTCGAACTCCTCCCGGGCCCACTCCAGTTTGCCCTGCCGGTCGAGCTCCTTCTCCAGGGAGTCGCGGAGGTCGATCAGCAGCTCCACGTCCAGCGCCGCGTAGCGCAGCCAGGGCTCGGGCAGTGGCCGGGTGGACCAGTCGACGGCCGAGTGGCCCTTCTCCAGGGAGTACCCGAGCACGCTCTCGACCATGGCGCCGAGGCCGACCCGGGGGAAGCCGGCCAGCCGCCCGGCCAGCTCGGTGTCGAACAGCCCCGTGGGGGTCATTCCTATCTCCCGCAGACAGGGCAGGTCCTGGGTGGCGGCGTGCAGGATCCACTCGCTGCCGTGCAGTACCTCCCCGAGCCTCGACAGATCGGGGCAGCCCACCGGGTCGATCAGCGCGCTGCCCGCGCCCTCGCGGCGGAGCTGGACGAGGTAGGCGCGCTGGCCGTAGCGGTAGCCGGAGGCGCGCTCGGCATCGACGGCCACCGGGCCGGTGCCCGCGGCGAACGCCGCGATCACCTGGGAGAGGGCGTCGTCGGAGGCCACCACCGGGGGAATGCCCTCGCGAGGTTCGAGCAAGGGGATCGGCGCCGGGGCGACGTCGTCCGGGGGAGCGCCCCCGGTGGTTCGCAGTGAGGTGTCTGCTGCGGTCTCTTGGGCGTCGGTCACGTGTCAAGGGTATCCGTGGATGTACGGCGCCCGTCGACGGAACGTTCCGTCGACGGGCGCCGATGCATGCAAACCAGCCGGTCCCGGCGGCCGGGGGAGTCGCCGGGGCGCGGAGGCTCAGTGGATGATGCCCGTCCGCAGGGCGACGGCGACCATTCCGGCACGGTCGCCGGTGCCGAGCTTGCGGGCGATCCGGGCGAGGTGGCTCTTGACCGTCAGGGCGGACAGCCCCATGGAGACGCCGATGGCCTTGTTGGACTGGCCCTCGGCGACCAGCCGGAGGACCTCGACCTCGCGGCCGGAAAGCTCGCGGTAGCCGCCCGGGTGGCTCGGGGTGCCCGGGGGGCGGCGGTGCATACGGGCGGCGTTGGCGCCGATGGGGGCGGCGCCCGGACGGGTGGGATGGCCGATGTTGGTCCGGGTGCCGGTGACGACGTAGCCCTTCACACCGCCCGCGAGGGCGTTGCGGACCGCGCCGATGTCGTCGGCGGCGGAGAGGGCGAGGCCGTTCGGCCAGCCGGCGGCCCGGGTCTCGGACAGCAGGGTCAGCCCGGAACCGTCGGGCAGGTGGACGTCGGCTACGCAGATGTCGCGCGGGTTGCCGACGCGGGGACGGGCCTCCGCGATGGACGACGCCTCGATGACGTCACGTACTCCGAGGGCCCACAGATGGCGGGTGACGGTGGAACGGACGCGCGGGTCGGCCACGACGACCATGGCCGTCGGCTTGTTCGGGCGGTAGGCGACCAGGCTTGCGGGCTGCTCTAGGAGAACGGACACCAGGCCTCCTGGGAAGTGGCGGGACGGGCCGGCTCGGGGATGAAGCCGGGGCGCACCGTGCTTGAAGGGTCATTGACCTCTTCGGCAGCGGACCCGTCCTCCTTTAGAGGAAGATCGCGATTTGCTGAGTAACAATTCGGGCAAATCAGACGTGCGATCGATTGTACGAAAAAAATGTCGGTAATTCCGCGCAAAGCGTGACACGTTGTTGACCTGCGGTGACGCGGCGTCAAGAGGGCGGAAGGGGGCGGCTCGGCCGCGGGGGTGTCAGGGGGCCTGGGGGCCGCGCCGCTGCGGGAGCGTGACCACCGCCGCGTCGGCCGGACCCGACGGAGGCAGGCCCGCGATCTGGCACAGCAGATCGCCCCACGCCGTCAGATGCGCCGCAGTGTCCGGCGCCCCGCCCCGGCTCTCGCGCGGTGTCCACGACGCCCGGATCTCGATCTGTGTCGCCGGCCGCCGCGCCCCCAGCGCGCCGAAGTAGTGCGACCCCGCCAGGGTCACCGTGCCGCCCGCGGCTCCGTACGACAGCCCGCGCGCCTCCAGCGCGCCGGTCAGCCAGGACCAGCACACCTCCGGCAACAGCGGATCGGATGCCATCTCCGGTTCCAGCTCCGCCCGCACCAGGGTCACCAGACGGAAGGTGCCGTGCCAGCCCTCGTGCCCGTCCGGGTCGTGGAGCAGCACGAGACGGCCGTCGGCCAGATCCTCCTCGCCCTGCACGACCGCCGCCTCCAGCGCGTACGCGTACGGGGCGAGCCGCTTGGGCGGGTGGGTCGGTTCGACCTCCAGTTCGGGTCGCAGGCGCGCCGAGCGCAAGCCGTCCAGCGCCGACCGGAAAGCGGGCGGCACGGAGCCGCCCTCCGCGCTGTCCTTGTCGTCAGCGCCGTCGGGTCGATCGGAGAACTGTTCCTGAGCCGGAGCCATGCGGGGAAGAGTAGGCGGAACGGGAGCCGCGTGCAGGGAGGGACACCCGGCCGGGCCCGGCCGCTTACGCCTCGTGCGAAGATTCTGGGTGTGAGTGCCAACGATCGCCCCATGGGCCAGCAGACGAAGACCTCCGCCACCCATGAGTCGGCGTTTCTCAAGGCGTGCCGCCGCGAGCCGGTGCCGCACACCCCGGTCTGGTTCATGCGTCAGGCGGGGCGGTCGCTGCCCGAGTACCTCAAGGTGCGCGAGGGCATCCCGATGCTCGACTCCTGCATGATGCCGGAGCTCGTCGCGGAGATCACCATGCAGCCCGTGCGCCGTCACAAGGTGGACGCGGCGATCTACTTCAGCGACATCGTCGTACCGCTCAAGGCCATCGGGATCGACCTCGACATCAAGCCGGGCGTGGGCCCGGTCGTCGCCGAGCCCTTCCGCACCCGTGCCGACCTGGCCCGGCTGCGCGACCTCACGCCCGAGGACGTGTCCTACGTCACCGAGGCGGTCGGCCTGCTCGTCGCCGAGCTCGGCGCCACCCCGCTCATCGGCTTCGCGGGCGCCCCGTTCACGCTCGCCAGCTACCTCGTGGAGGGCGGCCCGTCCCGCAACCACGAGCACACCAAGGCCATGATGTACGGCGAGCCGGAGCTGTGGGCGGACCTCCTCGACCGGCTGGCCGACATCACCGGCGCCTTCCTCGAGGTGCAGATCGAGGCCGGCGCCTCGGCCGTGCAGCTCTTCGACTCCTGGGTGGGCGCACTGTCCCCCGCCGACTACCGGCGCTCGGTGCTCCCCGCCTCCGCGAAGGTCTTCGAGACCGTCGCCCCGTACGAGGTCCCGCGCATCCACTTCGGCGTGGGCACCGGCGAACTCCTCGGCCTGATGGGCGAGGCGGGCGCGGACGTCGTCGGCGTCGACTGGCGCGTCCCGCTCGACGAGGCCGCGCGCCGGGTCGGCCCCGGCAAGGCGCTCCAGGGCAACCTCGACCCGGCGGTGCTGTTCGCGCCGACCGCGACGGTGGAGGAGAAGGCCCAGGAGGTGCTGGACGCCGCCGCCGGGCTGGAGGGCCACGTCTTCAACCTGGGGCACGGAGTGATGCCGTCGATGGACCCGGACGCCCTGACCCGGCTCGTGGCGTACGTGCACGAGCGGACCGCACGCTGAGGGAAACGTCCGGGCGGGCGCCCGCGACCGGGACGAGCCGTCCGGGCGGGCGCCCGCCGGGCTCTCAGGCGGTGCCCGCCCGCCGCAGCGCCGTCACCGTCTTGCGGGCGGCCACCAGGACCGGGTCCCAGACCGGTGAGAACGGCGGGGCGTAGCCGAGGTCCAGGGCGGTCATCTGGTCCACCGTCATTCCGGCCGTGAGCGCCACGGCCGCGACGTCAACCCGCTTCGCCGCCCCCTCCCGGCCCACGATCTGCACCCCGAGCAGCCGCCCGGTGCGGTACTCCGCGAGCATCTTGACGGTCATCGGCCGCGCCCCCGGGTAGTAGCCCGCCCGGCCCGTCGACTCGATCGTCGCCGTGACGTAGCGCAGCCCCACCGAGCGGGCGTCCTTCTCGCGCAGCCCGGTGCGGGCGATCTCCAGATCGCACACCTTGCTCACCGCCGTGCCCACCACCCCGGGGAACGTCCCGTAGCCGCCCGCCACGTTGGACCCGATGACCTGGCCGTGCTTGTTGGCGTGGGTGCCCAGCGCGATGTGCCGGGTGCGGCCCGCCACCAGGTCGAGCACCTCGACGCAGTCGCCGCCCGCCCAGATGTTGTCGTGCCCGACGACCCGCATCGACAGATCGGTGAGCAGGCCGCCGTGCGGGCCCACCGGGAGGCCGACGGCGTGGGCCAGCGTCGTCTCGGGCGCCACCCCGATGCCGAGCACCACCACGTCCGCCGGATAGGTCGTGCCGCCCGCGACGACCGCGTCGGCCCGGCCGTCCGGCCCGGTGCGGATCCCCGTCACCTCGGCCCCGTTGACCGTGGTGATGCCCAGGCCGTCCATCGCCTCGTGCACCAGCCGCCCCATGTCGGGGTCCAGCGTCGCCATCGGCTGCTCGCCCCGGTTCAGGACGGTCACCTCGAAGCCGTGCTTCAGCATCGCCTCGGCCATCTCGACCCCGATGTAGCCCGCCCCGACGACGACCGCCCGGCGACGCCCCTGCGGCACCCGGTCCAGCGACTCCAGCAGCGCCTGCCCGTCGTCCAGCGTCTGCACCCCGTGCACCCCGGGCGCGTCGATGCCGGGCAGCGCCGGACGCACCGGACGGGCCCCCGTCGCGATCACCAGCTTGTCGAAGTCCGTCCAGTACGTCTCGTCGGTCTCCAGGTCCAGCGCCCGCACCCGCTGTCCGGCCACGTCGATCTCCGTGATCTCGGTGCGCATCCGCAGGTCGATGTCGCGGGCCCGGTGCTCCTGCGGGGTACGGGCGACGAGGTCGTCGCGTGCGGTCACGTCGCCGCCGACCCAGTACGGGATGCCGCAGGCGGAGTACGAGGAGAAGTGGCCCCGCTCGAAGGCGACGATCCCCAGCTCGTCGGGGCCCTTGAGCCTGCGGGCCTGGGACGCGGCGGACATGCCCGCCGCGTCACCACCGATGACCACCAGTCGCTCCGTCGCCATTCCCGGTCCCTTCGACACCGATCCGAAGGGACCCACGCTACGACGCCGGGGGCTTCGGCGAGGAATGCGGCGGTACGGGCGTCCGCGCAGCCCGGCGCCCGCGCAGCCGGCGCAGCAGCAGCCGCCCCGCCACCGCCAGCACCACGATCGTGACCAGGAACGGAGCCGTGGCACCCAGCACCACGGAACCCCACCGCAGCACCGTGAGGAACGCGTCCCAGCCGTTGTCGAGCGCCTCCAGGAAGCCGGGCGGATCGTCGTCGTTCGTCTCCGGCGACGTCACCGGCTCGGAGAGGTCGAGGGTGATCGTCGCCAGCGAGGTGCGGTCCTTCAACGACGCCTGCTGGGCGAGCAGCGACTCCAACGCCGCCTGGCGGCTGCTCAGTTCGCTTTCCAGCGTGACCACGTCGGAGAGCGCGTCGGCCCGGTCCATCAGCTTGCGCACCCGCGCCACGCTCGCCCGCTGGGACGCGATCCGGCTCTCCACGTCGACCACCTGGTCGGTGACGTCCTTCGCGGACGAGGTGCGCGACCGCAATGTCCCGGTGCCCGCGAGGTCCTTCAGGACCGTTTCGTACGCGTCCTGCGGAACGCGCAGCACGATGTGCGACGTCTCGCGCGTCGCGTCGACCCGTTCGGTCCTCTCGTCGGCCACCAGGCCGCCGGCCTCGGACGCCGCCGCGCGGGCGGCCGCGGCGGCCTTCGGCACGTCCCGCACCTCGACGGAGAGCGTGGCGGTGCGGATGACGTGGACACGAGCGGGCAGGCCGCCGGTCTTCCGCCCGTCCGCCGGCGAACCGCCCGCGCCCTCCGCCACCTGCCCGGACGAAGCGTCCGAGGCGGCCCGCTCGCGCGGCGCGGCGGCCTTCCCGCTGTCGGCGGAACGCGTCCCGCCCGCGTCGCCGGCGCCGCAGCCGCTCAGTGCGAGGAGGCCGGCCAGGAGCCCGGCGGCCAGGGCGGTGCGCGAACGGCGCCGGGTGCGGCGCGGATGTCTGGCTGTCTGCATGAGTGTCCCCCCGGGACAGGTCGTCGACGTTGCCGGTTCGACGTGCGGGGCCCGTCCCCGGGTTGCCCGATCCCGGTTTCGAAGCGGTCACGTTCGGGCCTCGAACCGGGCCCGAGGATCTGTCGGGCGACCTCGTGCCAGTGCGTGGCCGCCCGGTCAGGGGCCACCCGACAGGCTCTGAGAGAGTGGGGGCATGGAGCGTTCACTCAATCGCGCGCACACAGGCACGGGTCATGTCGTCGTCATAGGTGGCGGTATCGCCGGTCTCGCCGCGGCCCACCGGCTGCTCGGGGCCGGGCTGCGGGTCACCCTCCTGGAGGCCACCGACCGGCTCGGCGGCAAGCTGATGACCGGCGAGATCGCCGGCACACAGGTCGATCTGGGCGCCGAGTCGATGCTCGCCACGCGCCCGGAGGCGGTGGAGCTGGCACGTGCCGTCGGGCTCGGCGACCGGCTCCGGCCGCCCGCCACGACCGCCGCGTCGGTGTGGACGCGCGACGCCCTGCGGCCCATGCCCAAGGGCCATGTGATGGGTGTGCCGGGCGATCCGGCGGCGCTCGGCGACGTGATCTCCCCGGAGGGCCTCGCCCGTGTCGCCGAGGAACGCGATCTCACCCCGACCGCCGTCGGCGACGACGTCGCGGTCGGCGCGTACGTGGCGGACCGGCTGGGCCGCGAGGTCGTCGACCGGCTCGTGGAACCGCTGCTCGGCGGCGTGTACGCGGGCGACGCGTACCGGATCTCGATGCGGGCCGCCGTACCGCAACTGTTCGAGGTGGTGCGGGAGGGCGGTTCGCTTCTCGACGGCGTCCGGCGCATCCAGGAACGGGCCGCGGCACGGCCGAGGACCGGCCCGGTCTTCCAGGGCATCGAGGGCGGCATCGGCACGCTCCCGGGAGCGGTCGCCGAGGCGGTGCGCGCGGCCGGGGGGGAGATCCTCACAGGAATCCCCGTCCTCGGTCTGACCCGCAACGGAAACGGCTGGGAGGTGCGTACCGACGGCCGGGTGATCGCCGCCGACGGCGTCGTGCTGGCCACCCCCGCCTGGTCCGCCTCCACCCTGCTCGCCGCCGAGTCCCCGGCCGCCTCCACCGAGCTCGCCGGGGTCGAGTACGCGTCGATGGCGCTCGTCACCATGGCGTTCCGTCGTTCCGACGTGGCCGGTACAGCGGCCCTCGACGGACGTTCCGGTTTCCTCGTGCCGCCGGTGGACGGGCGCACCATCAAGGCGTCCACCTTCTCCACCCGCAAGTGGTCGTGGGTCGCCGAGGCCGCTCCCGACCTCTTCGTCCTGCGCACCTCCGTCGGCCGGTACGGCGAGGAGGACCATCTGCACCGCGAGGACTCCGAGCTGGTGGATGTGTCGCTGCGCGATCTCGCGGCGGCCACCGGACTGGCGGCGGAGCCCGTGGACACCGAGGTCACCCGGTGGATCGGGGGACTGCCCCAGTACCCGGTGGGACATCTGACCCGGGTCGCCCGGATTCGGGAGGAGATCGCCAAGCTGCCCGGTCTGCGGGTCTGCGGAGCGGTCTACGACGGGGTCGGCATCCCGGCGTGCGTGGCGAGCGCCCACCGCGCCGCCGACGAGATCGCCGCCGGTCTCGCGGGCGGTTCCGGAGAAGAGATCATCGCCACGCCGACCCCGGTTCAGGGCACAGGGAGCGAGGCGGGACAATAGCCGTATGAGTGCGCCTGAGAAGATTCCCAACGCCGGTAAGAAGGCCAAGGACCTCAACGAGGTCATCCGCTACACGCTGTGGTCCGTCTTCAAGCTTCGTGATGTGCTCCCCGTCAACCGCACCGGTTACGCCGACGAGGTCCAGGAGCTGTTCGACCAGCTCGCGGCCAAGGACGTCACCGTCCGCGGTACCTACGACCTGTCCGGTCTGCGGGCCGACGCCGACATCATGATCTGGTGGCACGCCGAGACCTCGGACGAGCTCCAGGAGGCGTACAACCTCTTCCGGCGCACCAAGCTGGGCCGGGCGCTGGAGCCGGTCTGGTCGAACATGGCGCTGCACCGCCCCGCCGAGTTCAACAAGTCGCACATCCCGGCGTTCCTGGCCGACGAGACGCCGCGCAACTACGTCAGCGTCTACCCCTTCGTTCGCTCCTACGACTGGTACCTGCTGCCGGACGAGGACCGCCGCCGGATGCTCGCGGACCACGGCAAGATGGCCCGCGGCTACCCCGACGTCCGGGCCAACACCGTCGCCTCCTTCTCGCTCGGCGACTACGAGTGGGTCCTCGCCTTCGAGGCGGACGAACTGCACCGCATCGTCGACCTCATGCGTCACCTGCGGGGCTCCGAGGCGCGGATGCACGTCCGCGAGGAGATCCCGTTCTTCACCGGGCGCAGGAAGTCGGTCGCAGACCTGGTGGCCGGGCTCGCGTAGCGAACGGGCTCCGACCACCCCAGCCCGGAAGATCAGACGGCGGGCACCGGCGCGTCACGCGTCGCCCGTCGTTCCAGCGACACCGGGTTCGGTTCCGGGTCCGCCGCGGGTCCGGCCCGCGGCGCCCCCGGGGCCCGAGGGACGAGTGGATCGTCCCGCCCGTCGGTCCGTCCCGCCCCGCCCTGCCGGGCGCGGGTGTGCGGCACGTACGGGGGCACGCTGGGCCCGACCTCGAAGGAGGCCGGGCCCAGCGCCGTATCCGGCGGGAGGAACCCTTTACTGCTCCGCGCCCGTCGCGCTCGGAGCCTGTCGGGTGACCTCGGATCGGGAAGCGGACGCGGTCCGGTGCGTGTGATTCCAAGGCGCCGGGACATCCTCGTAGTGGAGCTGCTCGGGCATTTCGGCAACGCCGGAAGCGTGCGTGCCAGGGCGTGCCCGCCCGGTCGGAGGTCATCCGACAGGCTCCTCGGGATAGTTGCGGCTCACCCGCCGACGAGGGCCGCGCGGGCGGCGCGCAGCAGCAGCGTGGTGCGGCCGGGCGGACGCCCGCCCGCCCGGTCCTTCCACCATCGGGTGAGGCGGCGCCGGGCAGCCCGGTCGGCCGGCCGGCCGGTGCTCAGCAGTTCCTCGGCGAAGTCGAGCGCGTCCCGTCGGTACCCCCCGGACATGGGACGGCGTCCGGCGTATGCGAGGAACGCCTCCCGGTAGCCCGAGCCCAGGATCTCCGGCAGTTCCGGCGCCACCTTGGCAACCACCCCCGCCCGTTTGGCGGACAGGGCGCGGCTCTGGACGCCGAGTCGGCGCTCGTCGAAGCCGGGCGGGGCGGGAGCGCCCGCGACGAGGGCACGGAGCAGCGCCGTCTGCGCCGCCGCGACCCGGTCGCGCACGGAGTCCGGGGGCGCGGGAGCGGAGGGGCGCGCGGGAGCCGACGAGGCAGCAGGAGCCGATGGGGACGCCGGAGCCGACGGGCGCGCGTCCGTCGGCGCGGACGGGTGCGCGGACGTGGGGGACGTGCCCTTTCCGGCGTGTGCGCCGGGGCCCGCGACGGGGCGCGACGCGAGGTCTCCGGCGTACGCGGGTGCGTCGGCGCCCCGGACGGCCGCCCGGTCCAGCGTGGCGCGGATCGCGGCCAGTTCGCCCGCCAGTTCCTCGGCCGGCGGGAAGTCGTCGTCGCGCTCCAGGAGAACGCCCGGCGGGTCGACCCGGGAGCGGAGTTCGGCCAGCACGTCGAGCACGGGCCGGGTGACCGGATGGGCATGGGTGTCGTGCCAGACGCCGTCCTTCTCGACGCCGCCCGCCACATGCACGTACGCGATGGCCTCCACCGGCAGTTCGTCGAGTGCGGCGGCGGGATCCTCCCCGCGGTTGACATGGTTGGTGTGCAGGTTGGCGACATCGATCAGCAGCCGGACCCCAGTGCGCTCCACCAGCTCCGCCAGGAACTGCCCCTCCGTCAGCTCCTCGTCCGGCCAGGAGAACAGGGCCGCGATGTTCTCCAGTGCCAGGGGCACCGGCAACGAGTCCTGCGCGATCCGCACGTTCTCGCACAGCACGTCCAGCGCGTCCCAGGTGCGGGGCACGGGCAGCAGGTGGCCCGCCTCCAGCGTCGGCGAAGCGGTGCGCGGCCCCCCGGCCCGTACGAACGCGATGTGCTCGGTGACCAGCGGCGCGGCGAGCAGTTCGGCGCGGGCCGCGAGGTCCGCCAGTCGGCCGGGATCGGGGCGCTCGGCCCCGCCGAGGCCCAGCGAGACGCCGTGCGGGACGACGGTGACCCCGCGTTCCCTCAGCCGCAGCAGCGAATCGGGCAGATGGCCGGCGCAGATGTTCTCCGCGACCGTCTCCACCCAGTCGATGCCCGGCAGCGCCTCGACGACGTCCGCGATCTCCGGCCGCCAGCCGACACCGGTCCCCAGTCTCATGCCACCCCTCCTTCTTCTCCTCCGTGCAGGGGTGATGGCCCCGGCGGGCGGTGGCGAATCCGAAGAGGGGGACGTTCAGAGCTTGATCTGAGGTTCCCGGCGCTCCGAGGCGCCCGTCGAGTCCGCCGACGCTCCGTTCCGGCCCGTTCCTGGCGACCGGCACCAGGAACGGGCCGGAACGACTCACGGCCCCTGACGGGCGCGGTTCAGTGGTCCAGCGGTTCAGCGGCACAGGGCCGTGTCCGCCACACCCTCGACACGCTTCATGACCGCCTTGTCGGCCGGCCTGCGGAGTGCCGGGAAACCAGAGCGGTATCCGTCGGCCCGGCATTTCCGTACGCGATTACAGGACGCGATCCTGCTGCCCGACCGACTCCGGGCAGGGCCCCGGTGTGCGCCGGGCCGAGGAGCAGCGGGGACGGGGCCCGTGGCGTCGGTCCCGGCCCGCCACGGAGCAGCCGGACACGTCCTGGACGTCGTGACCGTGCGGTTGAGGTCAGAGCCCACGGCCGCCGCAGGGCGGCAGGGATCCGACGCGGTGGTGTCCCTCGACCGCGACGGTCTTCCCGGGGTCGATCTCGGTGAATCCGGCGTCATGCACCAACGGAAGGTCGCTCGCCGCGAGTTCCCGCCAGCGTTCGGCGTCCGCGGTGGCGACGGAGAGCGGGAAGCCCGCCTCGCGCCACGCCTTGCGCTCCGTCTCCGACAGCTCCCACCAGGCGAGCTGCGCGCCGTGTCCGACCTGTGCCATCGCCTTGCCCGCCGTCATGCCCAGCTCCGGGTTCAGCCACAGCACCGGCCCCTTTGGTCCGGGTGCGGCCGGGGGCTCCGGGTCGTCCAGGTCCGTTCCCGACACCTGGAGCCTCGCCAGTTCCCTGGGCCAGCCGTCCAGAGGCACCGGAGGGAAGACCCGCACTTCGGCGCTCTCGCCCGTGACCGTGATGCCGGGCAGTTCGCAGGCCCTGCGCCACTCGGCGCCGCGGGCCCGCCGCACCACCTTGCGGATCCGGGCGTCCTCCCAGTCCCGGATCGCCCGGGCCCATTCGCCCTCGCCCACCGAGCGCTCGTCGGAGAGCATCACGAGCACCGCGCGGGCGGCGGTCCGCAGGGCGTCGGTACGGGCCGGGGGCGTCGCCCTCTCGATGCGCACGACCAGCGGCAGGACGTACTGCGGCGCCTCGTCGCGGTTCGTCCGTCCGGACTCGAACGGGCCGTCCGCCGCCGCGGAACCGGACGCCGGTACGGCCGGGTCCGGGTCCATGGCCGGGGGCGCGGGGGTGTTGTCGTCGCTCACTCGTACCAGTGTGCCAGCAGCCCCGGACGCTCTTGTTTGTGGGAACGGGCGGCTGCGGGTGAGGATGCACCGCATGAAGAGCGATCTCTTTTCCAGCGAATACCTGGCTCAGCAGGCCACGGCCCCCGGGATGACCCTGCAGAACGCCAAGTCCATCAAGTACGCAGTCAACGGTGAGATGCACGCCCGTCAGGGTTCGATGATCGCCTTCCGCGGCAACCTGCAGTTCGAGCGCAAGGGCCAGGGCATCGGCGGCATGCTCAAGCGCGCCGTCACCGGCGAGGGGCTGCCGCTGATGGCCGTCAGGGGCCAGGGCGAGGCGTGGTTCGCGCACGAGGCCGCCAACTGCTTCATCGTGGACATCGAGCAGGGCGACTCCCTCACCGTCAACGGCCGCAACGTCCTGTGCTTCGACCCCACGCTCGCCTACGAGATCAAGACCGTGAAGGGCGCGGGGATGGTCGGCGGCGGCCTCTTCAACAGCGTCTTCACCGGCTACGGCAAGCTCGGCCTCATGTGCGAGGGTCACCCCATCGTGATACCGGTCTCGGCCCAGCAGCCGGTGTTCGTCGACACGGACGCGGTGGTCGGCTGGAGCGCCCACCTCACCACCTCGCTGCACCGCTCGCAGAGCTTCGGTTCGATGGTCCGCGGCGGATCCGGCGAGGCCGTCCAACTGCGGCTGGACGGCGAGGGCTTCGTGATCGTACGGCCCAGCGAGCTCAAGCAGGAGAAGGCGTCGGCCAACTGAGACTGGACGGAGTGGGGCGCCGCTACGGACCGAGGGGGCCGTGGGTGCTGCGCGGGGTCGACCTCGCTCTGCCCGTGGGCCGTCTGGTCCGGATCGAGGGGGCCAACGGAACCGGTCGGCAGCCGGACTGCTCGTCGTCGGCTGCTGCGTGCTGCTGGGGGCGGCGGTCGGTGCGCTGTGCGCCCGGCCGGTGCCGAGCGGGCGCGGCTGGTCCGTCGCCGCTTCCGCGCGGCGCTCCCGTTCACCGCGACCGGATATCTCGTGCACCTGGGCCGGATCCACGGGGTGCGGAAATGCGAACAGGGCGGTGACCGGTCTGGTCACCGGCTCGCGGACGGGCACGGTGCACCTGCCGCTCGTGCCGCTCCTGGCCTCCGCCGTCCTTGCGGCTGCGGTCGCCGTGTTCACCGGTCGGCTCACCGCGCTGCGCGGCTGAGTGCGGGAGGCGGGAGGCGGCAGGCCGGGCGCACAGCATGCCCGGACCGACGGCCGACAGTCGACGAAGCCCACGACCGCCGCGCCCCGGCCGGCCCGCGCCTCGGTCCGCCTGCGCCTCGGCCGGCCCGCGCCTCGGCCGGCCCGTGCCTCGGTCCGTCCGGGCCTCCCGCACGCCCACGACGCCGGCCCACCCGCGCCCGGCACGGGCACGCCCGCCGTACCGGGGCACGGATGTGTCACGGCCTCAGTGCCACGGCCCCGTCACCGCGAACGTCGTCCCCGGGGTGTAGCAGTTGACGTACATCGTCCTGCCGTCCGGGGCGAACGTGACCCCGGCGAACTCGCCCCACTCCGGCCTCTGCGGCGTCCCGATGTTCTGCCGTCCCCGCGCCATCGCGTACACCTCGCCGCCCCGTGTCAGGCCGAACACGTGCTGCGCGCCGTCACCGTCCTCGCACACCATCAGCCCGCCGTCCGGGGCCAGGCAGATGTTATCGGGCGACTCGCCGGGCAGCTGGACGTCCGTGCCGGGCCCGAACACGACGACCAGAGTGAGTCGGCGCCGCCCCGGGTCGTACCGCCACACCTGACCGTGGTGGTCCGCCGCCGAGCCCTCCGCGCCGCGTGCGTAACTGGAGACGAAGTAGACCGAGGAACCGCCCCAGTAGCAGCCCTCCAGCTTCTGCGCGTGCGTGATGCCCCGCGGCCCGAAGTCCTGGAAACGGATGGGGGTCTCGGCCGCCAGCGGGTCCGGTACGGGCACCCATTCCACGCCGTCGAAGCTCGCGCCGGTCTGCTGGACGGCGGACAGGTCGGGGACGCCCGGCACCCGCATGGCCTCCAGTCGGCCGCCGGCCCGCAGCGATCCCGTCCCGCCGAGCGGTTTGCGCGGCAGGAAGCGGTAGAAGAGCCCGAACGGTCGCTCGAACGCGTCCTCGGTCTCGTACACGATCCCGTTCGCCGGGTCGATGGCGATCGCCTCGTGCTGGAAGCGGCCCATCGCGGTGAGCGGCACCGCCCCGGTGCGCCGCGGATCGGCGCCGTCCACCTCGAAGATGAAGCCGTGGTCCTTGGTGTAGCCGTTGGTGCCGGCCTTGTCCTCGGTCTCCTCGCAGGTCAGCCAGGTGTTCCAAGGAGTACGCCCGCCCGCGCAGTTCACCGCCGTACCGGCGATGGCGACGCGTTCGCCCAGGACGTTGTTGCGGCCGTCCAGCTCCAGGGCGGTGCAGCCGCCCCTGCCCATCGGGTCGTAGGTGAGCCCTTCGACGGCCGGGACCCGGAACGCCGCGTCGGCGCGGTTCTCGTGGTTGCGTACGAGACGGACGTGACCGTGCCGGCCCGCGAAGGCGGCCATGCCGTCGTGGTGGCCGGGGACCGGGCCCTCGCCGGAGCGGAGCGGGTCGCCCTCCCGGGACAGCACCCGGTGGCGGAAGCCCTTCGGGAGGTCGAGCAGGCCATCGGGGTCAGGAACCAACGGACCGTAGCCGTTGCGGCCGGAGTGTCCGGCGTGGCCGCTGTGGCGATCGAGGTCCCGGGCGGTGGCGGTCCCGGCGAAGAGTTCGGAGAAGGCACCGGCGAAGGCGATCGAGGCGGCGACCGCGCCGCTGCCGGCCAGGACCTGCCGTCGGGTGGTGAGGGTCCGTGACGCCGTGGACGACAAGTCCCGTGACGCTCCGGACGTTGCGTTCTGTGACGATTCCGTGTCCCGTGACGATGACATGTCTCGCGATGCCGCGGATGACCTGTTCCGTGACGACGACGTGTCGTGTGACGCTGCGGATGACATGAGGCGACTCCCTGCTGGCGGACAGGAGAAGTGACCCGCATGTGTGTACCACGCGCATCGGCGCGCGGGAACCACGCGGGTCACCGTGCCTCATGCGTGTCACGCGCCCCGGGGCTGCCGATCACCCGGGCCCCGGCGGCCCGTGCGCGGGATCAGGCCAGGGATGCGGTGAGGGTGATCGTCGTGCCCGTGAGCGCCTGGCTCACCGGGCAGTTCGCCTTGGCGTCCTCGGCGGCCTCGGCGAAGCCCGCCTCGTCGAGGCCCGGCACCTCGCCCTGGACGGTGAGGTGGATGCCGGTGATGCCGGTGCCGGGCTGGAAGGTGACCTCGGCACGGGTGTTCAGCCGGGTCGGCGGGGTGCCGGCCTTCGCCAGCCCGTTGGACAGTGCCATCGAGAAGCAGCTGGAGTGCGCCGCCGCGATGAGTTCCTCCGGGCTGGTCTTCCCGTTCGCCTGCTCCGCGCGGGACGGCCACGAGACGTCGTAGTCGCCGATGCCGGAGGAGTCGAACGTGACGACGCCCTTGCCCTGGAGCAGATCGCCTTCCCAGACCGTGTGCGCCTGGCGCGTGGTAGCCATGGTGGATCCCTTCGAACGGTGTGCGCGGTGGATACGGGATGCCTCCGGTGCGCCCGTGCGGTACGCCCCGGAACCCGTGCGGTACCCCTCGGGAAACGGGGCAGCACGCACCCGAACCTACTGCGCCACGAGACCCTTCGCGTCGCGCGCCAGCGCCGTGAGCCGGGAGATCGCCCGGAAGTACTTCTTCCGGTACCCGCCGTTCAGCATCTCGTCGCTGAACAGCTTGTCGAAGGGCACACCGGAGGCGAGCACCGGCACCTCGCGGTCGTACAGCCGGTCGGCCAGGACGACCAGCCGCAGCGCGGTCGCCTGGTCGGGCACCGCCTGCACCTCGGTGAGACAGACCGCCCGCAGGTCGTCCGTCAGCGCGCCGTAGCGGCTCGGGTGGACCCGGGCGAGATGTGCGAGCAGTGAGGGGAAGTCGTCGAGGCTGGCACCCTCGGTGGCGTACGCGGCCCGGGTGACCTGTTCGTCGGTGAACGGCGCCGGTGCCTCGGGCAGTCCGCGGTGCCGGTAGTCCTCGCCGTCGATCCGCAGCGGGCGGAAGTGCGCGGACAGGCCCTGGATCTCCCGGAGGAAGTCGGCGGCGGCGAACCGGCCCTCACCGAGCTTGCCGGGCAGCGTGTTGGAGGTCGCCGCAAGCGCGACCCCCTCCTCGACCAGCCTGCTGAGCAGCGACGACACCAGCACCGTGTCACCCGGGTCGTCCAGTTCGAACTCGTCGATGCACAGCAGCCGGTGCCCGCTCAGCGTCTTCACGGTCTGCTGGAAGCCCAGCGCGCCGACCAGGTTCGTCAGCTCGACGAAGGTGCCGAACGCCTTCAGCGCGGGCGCGGCGGGCGTGGCGTGCCAGAGGGAGGCCAGCAGATGGGTCTTGCCGACGCCGTAACCGCCGTCGAGATAGACGCCGAGCGGCGCGGCCGGCGCCACCGCCTTTCGCGCGAACCACCTGCGCTTCGCGGAACCGCTGGCGTGCGCCCCGCCGAGCCCGGCCGCGAAGCCGCTCAGCACGTCGACCGCCTGGCGCTGGCTCGGCTGCTTCGGGTCCGGTACGTACGTATCGAAACGTACGGCGTCGAAGCGCGGCGGCGGCACCATCTCGGCGACCAGGCGGTCGGCGGGCACGTGCGGCTCGCGGGCACACAGGGACAGCGGGGCCGTTTCGGCTATGGGGCTCTGCCCCGGCACGGCGGTGGAGGACGACACAACCCCCCACTCTACGGGCCGTGGAAGACTGCCGGACATGCGACGCCTGTTCCCTGTGACCGACCTGACAGCGACCGACGACGAGGGGGAGTGGAGCCTGGACGACCTGGCCGACGCCTACGCCTACCCCGACACGGACGGCCCCTGGCTGCGCGCCAACATGGTCTCGACGCTCGACGGCGCCGCCCAGCACGACGGGCGTTCGCAGCCGATCTCCTGCGAGAGCGACATGCGGATCTTCGGCACCCTGCGCGCCCTGGCCGACGTGGTGGTGGCGGGCGCGGAGACGGTGCGGCAGGAGGGGTACCGGCCCGCCAGGGCCCGGGAGGCGTTCGCCGCCCGCCGGGCCGCGGCGGGTCAGGGGCCCGCACCGGCGATCGCGGTGGTGAGCGGCGGTCTGGACCTGGACTTCTCGTTGCCGCTCTTCGTCTCGCCGCTCGTTCCGACCCTGGTGCTCACCGGCGCCGGGGCCCCTCCCGGCCGGATGGCCGCGGCGCGCGACGCGGGCGCCGAGGTGGTGGTCGCGGGGGAGGGCTCCCGGGTGGACCCCGCGAGGGCCGTGCGGGAGCTGGCGGACCGCGGTCTGCGGCGGCTGCTGACCGAGGGCGGTCCCAGACTGCTGGGCCAGTTCGTGGCGGCGGGGGTGCTGGACGAGCTCTGTCTGACCGTCTCCCCGATGCTGACCGCCGGGGACGCGCAGCGGATCGCGGGCGGTCCTTCGATGGCCGTGCCGGAACGATTCGCCTTGGCATCGGTCCTGGAGGAGGACGGGTTCCTGTTCACCCGGTACCGTCGGGGCCGACATGAGGACCGTCGGGGCTGACACACGGCGGAACTCATCGTTCCGTTTATCTTCCGGTGGGCACAATTACTCTCGCAGTCCCCGTGTGAGCACGGGGAAGGATGGTTTCAGCAGAGACCGGCGACGGTTACTGAAGCAGAAGGGCACCCGTGGTGTTCACCAGCGTTTTGATGATCGAGAAGGCCCTCACTTCCGAGGACGTCGATTTCGTCACCACCTTGCACGGTGACGAGTCGACCTCCTTCGTCGTGCTCATACAGCCGCGCGGTGACCAGGCCGATGTCCTGTTGCGGGCCATCGACGACCTGGCGATGGGCGAGCTGAAGGAAGCCGCCCGGGAGATCGAGGAGCCGGAGGGCAAGGACGCCCGGCAGTCCGCCGAACTGGCACTCGAAGTGTCGCTGGAAGCCCTGCGGCAGGCGGGATCCGAGGCGGTCGGGCAGGTGGTCGAGGACCACCCGCTGGACAAGCTGAAGTCCGTGGTGGAGGAAGCGGAGGCGGACGAGGTCATCGTGCTGACCGCGCCGCACTACGTGGAGGAGTTCTTCCACCGGGACTGGGCCTCGCGCGCCCGTCACAAGGTCGGCGTACCGGTGCTCAAGCTCTTCGCGCACAGCGAATAGGCTTGGCCCGCGGTCCGGAGTGGAGTGGCACCGGTCCGCGACCGAGAACGCACCCAGTACCCGGAGGACTCGCACATGACACCCGGTATCCCCGCCGCCATGGAACGACCGCACTTCATCGGCATCGGCGGCGCCGGGATGTCGGGCATCGCGAAGATCCTCACCCAGCGTGGCGCGAAGGTCGCGGGCAGTGACGCCAAGGAGTCCGGCACGGCCGAGGCGCTCCGGGCGCTGGGGGCGACCGTCCACATCGGGCACGCCGCCGGGAACCTGGCGGACGACGCCTCGTGCGTGGTCGTCTCCAGCGCCATCCGCCCCGACAACCCGGAGCTGGTGCGCGCCGCCGAACTGTCGGTCCCGGTCGTGCACCGCTCCGACGCGCTGGCCTCCCTCATGGGCGGCCTGCGCGCCATCGCGGTGGCCGGCACGCACGGCAAGACGACCACCACGTCCATGCTGGCCGTCGCCCTGTCCGAGCTGAACCTCGCCCCCTCGTACGCCATCGGCGGCGACCTCGCCGGCCCCGGCACCAATGCCGCGCACGGCGAGGGCGAGATCTTCGTCGCCGAGGCGGACGAGAGCGACCGCAGCTTCCAGAAGTACGACCCCGAGGTCGCGATCGTCCTCAACGTCGAACTGGACCACCACGCGAACTACGCCTCGATGGACGAGATCTACGAGTCCTTCGAGGCGTTCACCGGCAAGATCGTCCCCGGCGGCACGCTGGTGATCTCCGCCGACCAGCCCGGCGCCGTCGAGCTGACCGGACGCGTACGCGACCGCTCCGGACCGAACGTCGTCACCTACGGCGAGGCCGAGTCCGCCGACGTACGCGTCCACAGGATCACCCCGCGCGGGCTGACCAGCGAGGTCACGGTCCTCCTGAACGGGAAGTACCTCACCTTCACCGTCTCCGTGCCCGGCCGCCACTACGCGCTCAACGCGGTCGCGGCCCTCGCCGCCGGTGTCGCCCTCGGCATCCCGGCCCACAACCTCGCCTCCGCGCTCGGCAAGTACACCGGGGTCAAGCGTCGCCTCCAGCTCAAGGGCGAGGCCGCGGGCGTGCAGGTGATCGACTCGTACGCACACCACCCCACCGAGATGGCCGCGGACCTCGAAGCGATGCGCGGCGCCGCGTCCGACGCCCGCCTGCTGGTCGTCTTCCAGCCCCACCTGTTCTCCCGCACCCAGGAGCTGGGCACCGAGATGGGCCGGGCCCTCGCCCTGGCCGACGCCTCCGTGGTCCTGGACATCTACCCGGCCCGCGAGGACCCGATCCCCGGCATCACCAGCGACCTGATCATCGACGCGGCCCGGGAGGCGGGCGCCGACGTCACCGCCGTCCACGACAAGGCCGCGGTCCCGGGCGCCGTCGCGGGAATGGCGAAGCCCGGCGACCTCGTTCTCACCATGGGCGCGGGCGACGTCACGGACCTCGGCCCGCGGATCCTGGACCACCTGTCGAGCTGAGGGAGCGACGTGTCGTACGAGATCGAGAAGCCGGACGAGCAGTGGCGGGCGGAACTGACCCCCGCCGAGTACGCGGTCCTGCGCCAGGCCGGCACCGAACCCGCCTTCGTCGGTGAATACACCGACACCAAGACCACGGGCGTCTACTCCTGCCGCGCCTGCGGCGCGGAGCTGTTCCGTTCCGACACCAAGTTCGAGTCGCACTGCGGCTGGCCCTCGTTCTACGACCCCAAGGACACGGAAGCGGTCGAACTGGTCGAGGACCGCAGCCACGGCATGGTCCGCACCGAGGTCCGCTGCGCCCGCTGCGGATCGCACCTCGGCCACGTCTTCGAGGGCGAGGGCTACCCGACCCCGACGGACCAGCGCTACTGCATCAACTCGATCTCGTTGCGTCTGACGCCTGAGGCGTGACGCGCGAAGCCTGACGCGTGACGCCTGACGCGCCGTGTCGGAGGCGTGGCGTGCGGTGCGTGGTGCGTGGCATGTGTGGACGCGCGAAGCCAGGGACATGACGTCCGGAGCCCGGTGCGGGCCCCGGACAGCGGCCTGTACGCCCGGCGCGGGCGTGCGGGCCGGTGTCGTAATGGCGGCCCGTCAGGAAGCGGCGCTCCCCGGCCCGCGAAGTCCCCGCCGTTCCCGAAAGTCGCGTCCAGAATGCCGGACGTTCCGGCCAAGTGCAGGGTTTGCGCCCATGGCAGGACGTCAATGGTGCATGGCTCGTTCGTTCGATAGCGTGGCGTGAAGCAGTCTTTTGATCATGTACCACGGGGGTTTCACACCATGTCGTTCGAGGACGAGTGGCGGGCGGAGAGGCCGCTGTCGCCATGCGGCTGAACCAGGCGGGCAGTAGCGGCGGCGGTGGCGGCGGTGGGTCGACGTCGGGGAAGGGGGGCCCGGTCGCCCCCGGTTCCGTGCCCGCGTCCCAGATTGACAAGTACTTCCGGTAAGGAGCCGCCACCATGCCCACCTTCGAGCAGCTCCTCAACGCCAAGCTCGGCCCGCTCGACACCGCGGTCACCCAGTGGACCGAGATGATCACGAAGCTGACGGAGCTTCAGACCGACGCGAAAGCCATGAAGTCCAAGGCCGACAAGGCCACTTGGAGAGGCGAGAACGCCACCGTCACCAAGCAGTTCGTCACCAAGTCGGCCAAGGAGTTCAGCGACGCCGTCATCGAGGCCACGTCCGTGCGTGACCTCATCAAGGACGCCCACGCCCTCCTCAAGACCGCCCAGAGGGACCTCAAGGACGCCTACGAGAACCCGCCGCCGGGTATCACCATCTACCCCGACGGCGTACTGAGTCACCGCGTCCACCCCGACCGCCGGTCCGCCGACAACACCGATCCCATCGCCACCGAGGCGCAGTTCGACGCGCTGCGCGGCAAGCTCGAAGGCATCCTGAAGCGCGCCAACGAGGCCGACGAGCTCTGCGCCTGGGGCCTGCGGGCGCTGATCAAGTACCACCCCAACGACTTCGGCAGCGCCAGCCTCAGCGGTGTCGCGGACGCGAAGAAGATGCGCGCCGAGGAGAAGCAGCAGACGGAGAACGGCCGCGAGGCCGCCAAGCTCTACGCCCGCTGGGAACATCTCGACGACAAGGAGCGCGAGCGGCTCCTCACACTTGCCGAGGGTGGCAAGGACTCACCGGCGTTCTCCGCCGCTCTCATGCAGAACCTCAGCTACAACGGCCGGGACCAGCAGGAGGCGGTGCTGCTGCTGGCCGGCAGCCTGGAGGGCGGTGGCCGCGACGGCCACGTCTCCGCGACCGACGCCCGCCTCTACAAGGCCCTCTCCGGCAGCCTCGCCACCGTCACCGGCCCGGACTCCCCGATCGGCTCGCCCGGCGGGGTCACCTCCGCCTGGACCGACCGGCTCATCGCCACGGCCCGCGACGGCAACGGCCTGCCCGCCCGGCACCCCGGGGCGCTCAAGGGTGGCTCCGACGGTTGGAACGCCCTCACTCATCTGATGGCCGCCGACGCCGGGGACGACGTGAAGTACGACCCGGAGACCAAGGGGTCCTCGCCCTGGAACAAGGACAAGGGCGACCCGGTCTACAGCGAGGCCTTCCTGACCGAGGTCGGGGACTCCATCCGTGAGTGGGAGACCAACGACAAGGGCGCCTACCGCGAGGACTACATGAAGGCATGGCAGGGCACCCAGGCCGACCCGATGAAGGGTCTGCTGAACGCGATGAGCCGCAACCCGTCCGCCGCCACCCACTACTTCGACCCGAACACCACGGACAACCTGCAGTACTTCATGGAGGACCGGGACTGGCCCGGTGCCGACGTCCAGGACAAGATGCCGGATGAGACCCAGTACACTTCGGCCCGCGCCGAGCTGGGCGGGGCCCTGGAGGCGGCGGCGACCGGCCGGGCACCGGGCACTCCCCTGAACCCTGTCGGCACCCACCACGACGGCGCACAGGCCGCGATCTTCGAGCGGGTGATGGACGAATACGCCGAGGCGACGAAGAAGGACCAGAGCGCCGTCCCCGTCTCCCTGCGCGTGCCGATGGCCGACATGATCGGCGACTACGCCTCCGACGTGCATCAGGTCCTCGGCAAGAGTATGGACGGAAGCACCGACTTCAACAACCTCACCATCGACCGGGGAGACCTGACCCGGATCATCCGGTCCACCGCCGAGGACCCCAACGCCTTCGGCGTCATCCACGCCTCGCAGACGGCGGTCGTCGCGGAGGGGCTGCAGCGCTTCCCGGAGGAATCGTTCCGCAAGGAGGACCCCGAGCTGCGCGCCTGGGTCAAGCAGTCCTCGACGGTGCTCGGCCATCTCGACGGCGTGCGCGGCGACATCATCTACGACCTCGGCCAGGAGAAGAAGGACGCGGCCGCCTGGAACAAGATGATGAACTACCACGTCTACGGAGCGCCGCTGACCCCCATCCCGGTCATCGGTGACGTGGCCCAGCGTGCGGTCGACGTCGGCACGGCCGCGTACATGAACGATCTGAACGCCAAGATCGATGCCGATACCCGCAACAACATGATCAACCACTATGACAACGGCGAGCGGCAAATGTACGCCATGCTGCGGAAGACGGCGATGAAGAGGGGGCTCACGGAGGGCGAACTGGACGCAAGCCCCGGCGAGTATGAGGACGGCATCCAGCCGACGGCCCAGCAGTGGTACCAGAACGGCATCAAGGACGCCGACATGAAGATGGGCGAGCGGTAGTGAACAGAAAGTACCTGGTGCTTCCGGCCGTGCTCCTGGTCGCAGCGGCCGTCGTCGCCGCGATCCAGCTCTGGCCCAGTCCGCTGAAGGACCTCCGCGCGAAGAACCTGTGCCTGGGGATGCTCACGGAGGAGACGGCGGGCCTGCTCTACGACCGCAAGGGCGGCAAGCTGGTCGTGGACGAGTTCCAGCCCGGCAAGGACGACAAGGACGCCAAGGACAAACGGACGGACCCGGTGTTCTCGACCACCTGCTTCGTCGGACGCGAGACGGACAAGGGCAACAACTTTCGCGGCCAGTACTCCCTCGATGTCCAGTCCACCAACACCCTGAACGAGCCCTTGAAGGGCGCCGGCCCGTTCACCGACGGCGGGTCCGGGTGGGTGAGCCCCCGGCAGAGCGAGGTCCGGCTTCCCGCCTCCTGCCCGAAGAAGATGAGGACGACCGACGAGTACGTCACCATCGTCCTCAAGGTCGCGCCCGGCGTCGTCGTGGCGGAGGACTGGGACGACGCCGCCCTGATCGAAGCCTCCCGCCCGATCGTCCAGGAGGCCGTCGCCAACCTCACCAAGCAGTACGAGTGCGGCTGACCGGACCGCAGCCGTGAACGATCGGTCACGGCTGCGGTCCGGTCGCGGCCGGGGCGCCGCCGCGATCGCTGTTACGAGCGGCGCACCCGCGCAGCCAGTCTGCTGCCGAGGCGTCGCCCGAAGCCGCTCGGGCGGTTCCATGCGCGGAACGCCTCGGCGGTGCGGCTGATGCCGAGACGTTCCGCGGCCTGCTCCACCGCCGCCAGGTCACCGGCCGATAGGGCACGGACCACCGGCCTCAGCACCTCCTCCAGCAGCGCCGTCCGGGTCTCGGTCCAGGCGGTGCCCGCGTGCGGGTGGGAGTTCCATACGGTGAAGCAGTCCGCCACATACGCCGGGTCGGCGCGGAGGCGGGCGAGGATCGGCGCCCCACGCGCGGCTCGGCCGTAGGAGGTGATGAGGTCGGCGTCGCCGCTGTGGACGAACGCGTAGAGCTCGGTCTCGGGCCGGTCCGGGGCGAGCAGCCGTTCGGCCAGGGCGTTCAACGCCTGGTCGAGGACGCCGGGTGCGACCGGTTCGGCCCCTGCGCGCAGCTCGCGGGCCCGTTCCGCCCAGCCGGGCTCCGCCGCACCCGACCGCAGGTCCCGTGCGAACTCCAGGAGCAGCAGGGATCCGCGTGCCCGCGCGTCGATGTCCTGCGGGAAGCCGCGCAGCAGGTCATGGGCGAGTTCGGGGGCCTCCTCGTCGTCGGCACAGGCGCTGAGCGCGGCGGCGACGAGGACAGGCCAGGTGCCGGCCGTGCGGTGTGCGTCGGAGGTGGTCGCGGCCAGCAACTGCCGTGCCTCGGACACGGTGGGCATGTTGGCGCCCCACACCAGCCCCACCCCGGTCCGCAGCACCAGCGGTTCGGTGAACGGCGAGAGGCCCCCGGCGCGGAGCACCGCGTGCAGCGCTCGCATCCGGTCGTCACCGGCGCCCGCCCTGGCATCCGGCGCGGCGGCGCACATCCGCAGATGCGGCAGCGCCTGTGCCCCGGTGAACGGCAGGGCGACATCGGCCAGCAGCCGTTCCGCCGCCGCAGGGGCGTGCGGGGCGAGCCCGTCCAACGCGCCCAGCAGCGCGGTGCGGACGTCGAACTGCTCGTCCAGGAGGCCCAGCAGCGCCCGTGCGCAGTCGCCCGCCCCCTCGTCCAGCAGCGAGCGTGCCATGCGGTGCACGACATCGGGGAGCAGATCCGCGCAGTCCACCTCCAGCAGCCGTACGAGCCGCAGCAACTGCACCGTGCGGCCGACACCTCGGTCGGGTGTGCCGTCCATGCAGGGCGTGCCGTCAGCCAGTTCCGCACGCAGATCGCCACCCAGGGCCGTGACGAGCGCGGCGACGACGCGTTCACCGTCCGGTCCGGCGAAGACGGTTCGCGCGGGTGGTTCCGAGGTGACGTCGCCGCCATGTACCGCCTCGGTCACCAGCAGGGCGCCGAGGGACGCCGTGACGGCCGACGGGGAGCGGCCGTCCAGTGCAGTCAACAGCCGTGAGATGCACGAGAGTTCGTGAGTCGTATGGTCGATGCCGGGAGCGGTCAGCGCCTCGGTCAGCAGACGGGTGCGGTTCTCGTCGAGCGCGTACGGCCGGTCGGCGGCCCAGTCGGCCGCCGCCGCACGCCCATCGGCCCCGAGGGGGACGCCCGCGCAGAGCGCCGTCACGGCGAGCGGTCCGGCGGAGAACGATGCGCCCGGCAACTCGGCCGCATCCTGGAACAGTTCGGGGGAGCGGTTCCGCCAGATCCGTGCACAGGTCTCGGCCCAGACGTCGTCCACGGCCTCCTCCGGGCGCGCCCCGGCGCAGATGTGCACCCTTAGCGCGGGGTCGACGGCCGCATCCTGGCCCAATGTGTCCGAAGGCGCGTCCGGGCTCGGTGCGCCCTGACCCGGTGCGTCCTCTGGCAGCACGCCGACGACCTGGTGCGGGGAGTGGGCGGGGCGGCGCGTATAGGTCGTGAACGTGAGACGGTGCGCGTGTTCCGAGGGGAGTACGGCCCCGGCGAGGGCGAGCCACCGTGCGACGTCGGCGCTCTGCCGTTCCACCAGAACCACCCGTGCCGACGACGGCTCCTCGCACACCCGGCGCAGATCGGCGAAGACCGCCGCCAGCCAGGGGCTTCGGGAGACCGCGAAGTCGTTCAGCGCCTCCGCTCCGAAGACCGAGGAGGCCGGAAGGGCGGATATCCGGCCCAGCGCTTTGCCGTCCGGCGGGGTGGCGGCCCAGTTCGGCGACCGCCATGCGGTGATCGGCAAGGCGTCGCCCGGCAGCCGCGTACCGGGCGGGAGATGCACCGCGTGCGCGTGGAAGCCGACGGTCCCCTGCCCGGCGACGGCGACCGTGCGGCTCAGCAGATGACCACCGTCGGACAGCGCGCTGAAGCCGAACGCCTCTGGAAACGAGCGGATTTCCTCGGTCGTCGGGTGGTGCGATGCCCCTGCTGGCGGTTCGTAGCCGAGGAGCTGCTCGGCGTCGGCCAGCACCTGCGTGGGCAGTCCGGCGCTGACCGCCGTGAACCGTGCGCCGCCCCCGGCGCCACCCGCGCAGGCAGCAGAGGCAGAGGTGTAGTGCAACTGCGCGAGGCTCATGCGTCGGCCCTCTTCGTCCATGCCGCGACCTCCCCGTGCCGGACAGCACTCCCGCTGCGTCGGCGCTGCCGAGGGCGAGCCGTACGGGGCGCGGGGGCGACCCCGGCGGGGAGCGGGTCCGCGATCGCGGGAGCGACGCTATCAAGGACGCAACTCCCTTACGTACCCCGCTGAATGGACGCGCTCGCGACCGGAGGCGGCCGCCGTCACGAGTCCTGGCGTTCATGCCCGGGGCATCCGGAGCCGGGTGCGAGGCAAAGGCGCGTTCAGCGCTCCTTCATCACCCGAACGGCCTACGTACCCGGGGCGTCTCCGGTCGTTGAGCGTCATCGGATTGAACCGATCCCCCTGGGGCACCGCGATCCGGCCCGAGGGACGCCCTCCCTATAGGAGTTACTCGAATGAACCTCAAGTCTCTCTCCGTGGTGGCCGCCGTTCTCGCCCTGTCCGGTCCGGCCGGTGCCGCGACGGCGAACGTGGTGCCCGGCACGGTCTCCGGCGACGGCGGCAACCGCATCGGCACCCTGCGGGCCAATGGTGACGCCTACGTGAAGGAGGGCGGCCTCAGCGCGTCATGGGTCCTGGAGCGCGACGACGTCAAGCAGATCACGCTGTCCGGAAACCGCATCGGTGTGCTGACGGGCGCCGGTACCGCCTGGGTGAAGGAGGGCGGTCTGAGCGCCAACTGGGTGCGAGAGGCCGACGACGTCAAGCAGATCGCCCTGTCGGGCAACCGCATCGGCGTCCTGAAGGACAACGGCGAGGCATACGTGAAGGAGGGGGGCCTCAGTGCGAGTTGGGTCAAGGAGGCCGACAAGGTCAAGGAGCTGGAGCTGTCCGGCAACCGCATCGGCATCGTCAAGGGCAACGGCCAGGCGCATGTGAAGGAGGGTGGCCTCAGCGCGAGTTGGGTCAAGGAGGCCGACAACGTCATCGGCATCGACCTGGCGGGCAACCGCATCGGTGTCCTCACCGCCAACGGAGCCGCCTGGGTGAAGGAGGGCGGCCTCAGCGCCAACTGGGTGCGGGAGGCCGACGACGTCATCCAGCTCGAACTGTCCGGCAACCGCGTCGGCGTCCTGAAGGACACCGGCGACGCGTACGTGAAGGAGGGCGGACTGAGCGCCAACTGGGTTCACGAGTACACCCACGCCATCCAGATCGCCCTGTCCGGCAAGCGCATCGGCGTCCTCAAGGGTGACGGCGCGGCCCGGGTCAAGGAAGGCGGCCTCGGTGCGTCGTGGGTCCTGGAGGCGGACAACGTCACCGAACTCGCCCTGTCGTAACGTGCTGGTCCGAGGATTGACCTCGGGACCTCCGACCTCGTGACTCCGGACCTCTGAGTCCTGATTGCTGTCCCGACAACCGCCGTGTCGCATACCGGAGCCGATCCGGTGCGTGGCGCGTGCCGTTCGGGCCCGGCGCTGCCGGTTCAGACGCTTACGAGGCCGTTACGGCGTACGCGATGAAATCGGTCCATGTGGTGGGGGCCCAGGGCGAGCTTGGGCCCGAGTCCCGGCGCGTCCCGGCGCCGCGCCACCCCGGAGCACGGGCGGCACCGGGATGTGTCGGTGGCGCGCCGGGATGCGCCGCTGGTGGCCTCAGGGAAGTTGAGCAGTGATCACGGTCACCGTGCAGAGCAGCGCACCGGAGACGAGCGTGGGAACGGCGAAGGTGAGCACGCGCAACCAGGTGTGCGAGCCACGGGCCACGGGGAGCCGATGCCAGACGCGGACGGAGGCTGCTGCCGCGAGCGCCAGCAGTCCGACGCCGATCGGCCAGACGACGGTGGGGACATGACCCCATTCGCCGATGCGCAGGGAGAGCAGGGACAGGGCGGCTCCGGTGACCAGCAGCGAGATCACCTTGAGCCGGTCCAGAGGCCGGGAGAGGCGGCTGCGGCGTGGCCGGACGACACCCGCGAGGACCAGTGCGGGGGCGCCCGCAGCGAGCAGGAGCGTCAGCGCGATGAACGCCGGATGCGGCGACTGCGGTTCGTCGAACTCTGGTGCGGCTATGCCCAGCAGCGAGAATCCGATCTTCTCGACCGGTGTGCGGGTGGAGTTCGCGAGAACGACGACGGCGCGCCCGTCGTCGGTCTTGGCGACAAAGGTGCGGGAGCCGTTGGTCAGGCCGTTGTGCCAGCTGACGGAGGTGCCCGCAGCTTTCCAGATCTGCCAGCCCAGACCTATCCGGCCGTCGTGCTTCGCGTAGTCGGGGACGTCCGCCAGGGGCGTGTGGGTACGGGTGGGAGGCGTGAGTGCGGACGGGCTCCGGCCAGTGGAGAGGAACTTGACGAGGTCGGCGCTGGTGGTCCAGGTGCCCGTACCGACCGCTGCCCAGGGGAGGTTGGTGAAGGGGACTGTCGGAACGCCCGCGGTGCTGTGCGGCAGCGCCGCGCCGCGCGGGGTGCCGGCGGTGTCGCGGATGGTGGTGTCGCGCATGCCGAGCGGGTCCAGGACGCGAGCGCGCAACGCCGTGCCGTAGTCGCGCCCGTCGACTTCGGCCAGGGTTTCGGCGAGGACGGCGTACCCGAGGTTGGAATACGCGAACGAGGGACGCTCACGGGGACCGACGCCTGTCAGCGTGGCGAGGGTGCGCATGGGGTCGCTGAGCGCCGCGTAGCCGTTGCCCCCGAGGAGATGAATGGCCATGGCGCGGACGAAGGCCGGGTCCTGAGCAGGTATGGACGGCAGTCCGGCCGTGTGCGTAGCCAGCTGCCGGATGGTGATCGCACCGACGGCGGGGTCCGCGAAACGGACATCGGGCCACAGCTCGGCGAGCGTGTCCGTGAGTGTGATCTTCTTCGCCTCCAGCAGTTCGGCGAGCAGCGTGGCGGTCAGCACCTTCTGCACCGATCCCGTCTCGAAGGCGGTGTCGGGCGTGACCGGTGTGGAGCCGTCGGTGGTGCCCAGGGCCGCCCGGGTCGTCCTTCCTCTTTCGACGAGGGCAACGGACAGGCCCACCGAACCGCCCGCGCTCCGACCGTCCGGGAGCAGCTCGGCGACACGGCCGGCGAGAGCGGCGTCACCGGTGGTGCGGGATGTGACCCCGGCGCTTCCGGGCGAGGCCAGGAACGCGACGACAAGGGCGAGCGACGCGGCGGTGAACGCCCACCACATACTCCTTGGGTGTCCTGGGCGTCCTGGGCGTCCTGGGCTCCTCGTGCTTCTCCTGCTTCTCGTGATTCGCGTGCTTCTCGGATTTCGCGTGCTTGTCGGACGGCCGTCGTGGCCGTTGCGGAGCGCTGACATGGGACTTCCTCTCGGGCCGCATCGGACGGCCCCGGCCGGGGAATTCCACGTTCGCCCAGGTCACAGCGGCGCCGCGTCGGCCGTCCGGCCCGTAATCGGCACCCCGGAAATAGCCATTCGGCCACCGTGCCGGGCCCACTTCCCGACGTACAGTGCGGAACATGCACAACCAGTCAGCTGCCCGGTTCCGGCCGGGCGGCACGATCAAACTGCCCACCCCTCGGGTCCTGCTGTTCGGCTCGGCGGCGGTCCTGCTCCTGTTCGCCCTCCTCGTCGATGTCGACAGGCTGCGCGGCCTGGGCCCCGGGGGCGCCGGCCTGGGCCCCGGGGGCATCGACGGCGCGCTGTTCCTGGGGGCGGGCGCGATCGCCGCCGCGCTGGTGGTGTGGGCGCTGCGCCCGGGGACCTCACCCGGGGCGACCGCCGCCGCCGCGACCGGGGCGCTTGTCGCCTCCCTCGCCGCCTCGGCCGGTTGTCGGCTGCTGTCGACGGGGCACCAGCCGATCGGTGTCACGGAGGCGGCGGCCACCGCCCTGATCGTCCCGGTTGTCGCGTACCGCTGCCGTTCATGGCTCGTCGCGGGCGTCTCGGTCCTCACATTCGTCGCGATGCTCGCCTCTTCGCAACGAGCGGGACACCCACTGGACCCGGACAACGCGCTCCTCGTCCTCGCCCTCCTCAGCCCCGGTTTCGCCCTGCGCTGGCGCGACGAGCGGCGTGCCTGGCACATCGAGCGCGCGCTGCGGCAGGAACGCAACGCCCTCGCCCGTGATCTGCACGACGTCGTCGCCCACCAGGTCACCGGCATCGTGGTCCAGGCACAGGCCCTCCAGCACCTCGCCGCCCGCGACCCCGACACCCTCTCCACCGCTCTCGCCGACATCGAGGACGCCGGAGTGAACGCGCTCACCGCCATGCGCCGCCTGGTCTCCGCCCTGCGCGACGGAGAGCACCCGAGCGCCGAGACGGACCCGCCGACCGGGGCCCTGCGCGCCCTGCAGCGCCCTGCCGTCGGGGACCGGCCCGCCGTCTCCGTGGTCCTCGACGCCGGGGTGGACCTCGACCGGGCGCCCGGCGAGATCGCCGCTGCCGTGGTGCGCATGGCCCAGGAATCGGTCACCAACGCGGAGCGCCACGCCTGCGGAGTCGGCCGCATCACGGTACGAGTGAGCGCCGACGAGGGAAGCATCCGACTCGACGTCCGCGACGACGGACATGTGGCCCACCGGGCCCACGCCGGTGAGGGCTACGGCCTGATCGGTAGCACCGGCACCAGAATCGGCACCGGCCCTGGCATCGGCACCGGAACGACCAGAACCAGTACCGGCACCGGCCCCGGCAGTGGGCACGGTCCGGCCGGCACCAGGACCGGCACCGGCGGCGGGTACGGATCGATCGGCACCCGCGGCGGTGGGTATGGGCTGATGGGCAGCGGCGGAGGCGGGTACGGTCTGATCGGTATGGCCGAGCGGGCCAAGCTCCTCGCCGGGACCTTCCACGCGGGACCCGCACCGGACGGTTCCGGCTGGCAGGTCAGCGCAGCCCTTCCGACCGGCGCCGACGCGCGGAGGAAGAGGTGACCATTCGTGTACTCGTCGCCGACGACCAGCGCATGGTCCGTTCGGGCTTCCGCTACATCCTGGACGCCGAGTCCGACATCGAGGTCGTGGCCGAGGCGGGGGACGGTCACGAACCACTCCGCCTCGCCGAGCGGCACCGGCCGGACGTGTGCCTGCTGGACATCCAGATGCCCGGCATCACCGGTCTGGAGGTCACTCGCCGCCTGGCCGCACCGGACGTGGCCGATCCGCTTCGGGTCGTCGTGGTGACCACCTTCGACCTCGACGAGTACGTCTACGAGGCGCTGTACGGAGGTGCCGTCGGCTTCCTCCTGAAGGACGCCGGTCCGACGACGCTCATCGAAGCCGTACGCGCCGCCGCGCGCGGCGACGCGTTGATCTCCCCGCAGATCACGGTCCGCCTCCTGAAGCACTTCACCGCGGCCGGTCGTCCGGCCCGGCAGTCGGGCGAGCCGGACCATCCCCTCACCAGCCGTGAGCTGGAGACCGTACGGGCCGCCGCGCGCGGCCTCACCAACGCCGAAATCGCCCAGACCCTGTACGTGTCGCTCGGCACGGTGAAGAAACACCTGGCCGCCGCCCAGCTCAAGCTCGACGTCCGCAATCGCGTCGAACTCGCCGCCTGGGCCCACCGCCATGGACTCGTCCGTGACACGGACGACCCCTCACCCTTCGCCCGGTGATGGTTCTCCCGGGTGGTCGTGGGGGCGGGACGGGCCGGGGCGGGTAGGCAGGAGAGCGGTGGACCGTCCGTCGCTTCCCGCGCCCGTCCGTACCCGATCCCTTCGAGGAGCCGCCGTGAAATTCGGGGTATCGACCTTCATCACCGACCAGGGCATCAGTCCCACCTCGCTCGGGACCGCCCTTGAGGAGCGCTCGTTCGATTCGTTGTTCATCGCCGAACACAGCCACATCCCGGTGAAACGCGAGACGCCCTATCCCGGCGGGGGAGAGCTGCCGGAGATGTACTACCGGACCCTCGACCCCTTCGTCGCCCTCACCGCCGCCGGGGTGGTGACCGAACGCCTGCTGCTGGGTACCGGCATCGCACTGATCCCGCAGCGCGATCCGATCACCACGGCCAAGGAAGTGGCCTCGCTCGACCTGGTCTCCGGCGGCCGGGTGATTCTCGGCGTCGGCATCGGCTGGAACCGCGAGGAGATGAGGAACCACGGCACCGATCCCACCACCCGCGGTCGGCTCACCGACGAGCGGCTGCATGCCATGCGGGACCTGTGGACCGAGGAACAGGCGGAATTCCACGGTGAGTTCGTGAACTTCGACCCGGTCTTCTGCTGGCCCAAGCCCGTGCAGCGCCCTCATCCGCCGATCTACGTCGGTGGCGGCGAGGGTGCGTTCCGTCGGGTGGCGCGGTTCGGAGACGCCTGGCTGGCCCTCGGTGAGTCGCCCGAGAAGCTCGGTCCGCAGATCGAGCGGCTGCGGGACCTCGCCGACCGGGAGGTGCCGGTGGCGGTCTACGGCGTGCCCGACGACCCCGAGCAGGTCGAGGGATACGGCCGTCTGGGGGTCGAGCGGCTGTTGTTCTATGTGCCGACGATGCCCGAACGGGAGACTCTGGTGCACCTGGACCGGCTGGCCGGGCTCGTCGCGCGGTACAGCTGAGGCACAGGGGCTGCGCCCGCGCGGCCTGTGCGCTGTCCCGCGTTGCGCGCGCCGTCCGCACGTGTCGGGCTGGCTGTCCGCACATGCAGTGCGACCTGTCCGCACATGTCCGGCGCGCTGTCCGCACATGCAGTGCGACCTGTCCGCACATGTAGTGCGTGCTGTGCTCGGGTGCCGTGTGGGCAGGGCCCGCGTGTCGTCCGTGCTGTGCCCAGGCGCCGCGTTTGCCCTGATGACCCGACTGCTGTGCGTGCGTGCTGTGAGCGCCGGAAGGGGTGCGATGCCCGCTCTGACGAGCGTCGAAGCGCGGGAGCTGTTCGCCGCGGCGCGCGTCGCCCGCCTGGCGACGGCCGACGCGTCGGCCCGCCCGCATCTGGTGCCGGTGGTGTTCGCCCTGGACGGCGATGTGCTGGTGCTGGCCGTGGACCACAAGCCGAAGCGGACAACGCGGTTGAAACGCCTGGCGAACATCACGGCCAATCCGCCGGTCTGTCTCCTCGCCGACCACTACGAGGACGACTGGGAACGCCTGTGGTGGGTCCGGGCCGACGGGGAAGCCCGTGTGCTCCCGCCGCCGGACCGGTCCGGCGAGGCGGCCCGGCGCGTCGGAGCGCTCGTGGCGAAGTACTCCCAATACGCCGGTCGGCCACCGGAGGGGCCCGTCATCGAGGTCGCGGTCATGCGCTGGAGCGGTTGGCGCGCGGCGTGACAGGACAGCACCCGACAGTCGCCCCCTCACCGCACCCGCTTATCGCCCCCTGCGCGTCGAGGGCGCGCGCCCTCGCCCGCACACCCCCGACCGAGGGCATGCGGGCGAGGCCGTCAGGACCGGGTCGCGCCATCCCGTATCGACACCGCCACGTGCTGGACGCGCATCGGGTGGCCCGGTTCGGTGCGCGGGCCCACCGTGGCGCCGTCGGCGGACGGGAGCATCCCCGCGCGTTGGATCCAGCCCATCGACTCGTCGGTGTCGAAGCACTGCGGACTCTGCACGATGCCCACACCGGGGTCGGCGAGGTACGGCACCAGATGGCGCAGGATAGTCGGGGCGCGGCGCGAAGTCGGCGTCCAGGATGGCGATGTACTCGGCGTTGCTCAGGGTGAGCGCGTGGTTGAGGTTGCCGGCCTTCTTGAGGTGCCCCCGGTCGGGGCGCACGACGTAGCGGTAGCCGTACGCGGCGGCCAGTTCGCCGACCTCGGCGCGGTCGGCGTCGTCCAGCACCCAGACGGTCAGCGCCCCGGGCCAGTCGACCGAGGCGACGGCCCGGTAGGCGTTCTCCAGCACGGCGAGCGGTTCCCCGCAGGTGGGCAGATAGAGGTCCACCGTGGGGAGTTCGTGGGGGTTCCAGGCGTGGACGAGCACCTCGTGCGAACGCCTGCTCAGTCTGCGCCGGCGCAGACTGTTGACCGAGGAGAGCACGAGCGCGACGACGTTGAGGGCGAGCACCGCGAGGAACGCCCACAGGGCCGGGGCGCGCAGGGAGAAGGTGAGCATGGTCGCCGCGGTGAGCACGAAGGCGAGCGAGGTGGCGATGAGCACCCAGCGGCGTTGTGGCCCGAAGTACCAGTAGAGCTCGTGGTCGGACGGAGGCTGAGGTAAGTGATGGGTCGTCATAAGTCCCCCATGGCTGCGCATGTGGCGGCATCAGGTGACCGTCGAGAGCGCTCACCCTACCGTCAAAGGTGTAGACCATTCATCAAGGGTGTGTTAATTGAGTCGCCTGGTCGGGGCGCCCCCCGATTGGTCCAGACCTATTCGATCGCCCGTGCTCACGTCGTGGGGAATCAGCAGGTCGCGGCGTGGTGAACAGTCGTCCAACTCCTGCTGCGCGAGGGCCGGTGCGCGGTGCCTTCCGCAGGGGTGTCGCCTGCCTCCATTCGGGCAGGTCCTCGCAACTCGCTTGTGAATCAAGTGTCTTGATGTGGAAACAATCCCGGCCTGAGTCCTTCGGGCCGGGCGCGGGGCCGTAGCATCGACGCGGCGCCGGGGAGACGGTGCCGGGCACGATTCCGGGGGACGGAGGTGTCCTCTCGTGTCATGGTCCGGGTCCGGGGCGAAGCCCGGGTACGGAGTCCTGGTGGCGGCCCCGCTGCTGATGCTGCTGGTGGCGTGCTCCGGTGGCGGGGAGGGCGTCGACGGAGCAGTGACGAGCGCCCGTCCGGCCGATGGCGCCGCAACGTCCCCGGCCGGCGATGCGGGAACGGCCGGTGGCGCCGCAACGTCCCCGGCCATCGACGCGGACCCGGCCCGGCTGCCGGCCACGCGTGGGGCGGCGCTCGACCTCGTCCGGCGCGTCATCGCGGGCCCCGAGAGCTTCGGGCCCGGAGTCGTGCCGCGCAGCCCGCACGAGAGCGGGCCCGACACCTGGCCCGTGCTCGGGGCCGACTGCGTCTGGCGCCAGGAGAAGCCGGCGCCCAGCGTCCTCGCCACCCTCACCCGCTCCTTCGAGGTGCCCGCGGCCCGGGGGCGGGGGCCGCTGCGGCTGGCGGCGGTCGTGACCGTGCACCGGACACGGGAGGACGCGCGGTGGGAGATGGCCGAGTCGGTCGAGGAGACGATGCGTTGCCCCACGCAGCAGCTGCGGCAGGGCGAACAGATCGGCTCCATGGTCGCGGGCCCGTTGGCGCGAGGGGAGGGCACTCAGACCACCTCCGAGGACGCGCTGATGGAGATCGGCGAGTACCGGAGCGCCGCGCTCGGCGGCCCCTATTCGTATCTGTGGGCCCAGGCGCAGATTCTGCAGTTCACCGTGGCCGTGACGGGCAAGGGGGCCAAGGGGTGGTCCGCGAACGACATCGAGGACTTCATGTCCCCGGCCCTGGTCGCCATGGAGGTGCGGCTCGAATCCGCCGTGAAGAAGCAGAGTTGAGGAAGGCGGACGGCTGATGGACGCGTTGAGGGCCTCGGATCCGTCACGGATCGGCGGGCACCGGCTGCTGGGGCGACTGGGCGCGGGCGGGATGGGGGTGGTCTACCTCGGCCGCGCGGACTCCGGGGCGCTCGCCGCGATCAAGGTGATCCTGCCCGAGTACGCCGAGGACGGCGACTTCCGGGCCCGCTTCCGCCGCGAGGTGGAGGCCGCCCGCCGGGTGGACAGCCCCTGGGCGGTGGCGGTCACCGATGCCGACACCGGGGGCGAACGCCCCTGGCTGGCCACGGAGTTCGTGGCGGGCCCCGCACTGTCGGAGGCGGTGGCCCGGGGCGGACCGCTGCCCGCGCGGAGCGTCCGGGTGCTCGGACGGCTGCTCTCCCGCGCGCTGGCCTCCGTGCACGCGGCCGGACTCGTCCACCGCGACGTCAAACCGGGCAACGTCCTGCTGACGACCGACGGACCGCGCCTGATCGACTTCGGCATCGCGCGTGCCGTCGACGCCACGGCGCTGACCGCGACGGACCTCGTGGTGGGCACCCCAGGCTTCCTCTCGCCGGAGCAGGCCACCGGGGGCGGCACGGCCGCCGGACCCGCGAGCGACGTGTTCTCGCTGGGGTGCCTCCTGGCGTACGCGGCGACCGGGCGGCCCCCGTTCGGCAGCGGCGCCGCCGAGGCCCTGCTCTACCGCACCGTCCACGACGAACCCGACCTCGACGGGATCGACGACCCGGAACTGCGTTCCCTGCTGGGCGAGTTGCTGGCCAAGGAGCCCGCGGCCCGGCCCGATGCCGCCCGGCTCGACGAACCGATCGTCGAGGACGCGCCCGACGGCTCCATCGACTGGCTGCCCGAGGACGTCGTACGGCTGATCGCCGTCCGGTCCACCGCGATGCTCGCCCTGCCCGACATCGACGCCACGGTGGCCGACGAACCCACGACGGCCGCCGCCGCGCCCGCGCCGGGGCGACGGGGCCTCCTCCTGCTGGCGGGCGCCGGGGTCGTGGTCGCGGCGGGCGGCGGTGCGTTCGCCGTCCGGGGGCGGCTGGGCGGCTCGCACGATCCCGGCGCGGCCGGCGCGGACGGACCGGCCTGGACCATCGGCGTACAGGCGGATCTGTCCGGCCCCAGGAGCGCCGACGGACGGGCGCAGGAGCGAGGCGTGCGCCTTGCCGTGGAACGGTTCAACTCCCGTGGGAACAAACCGTTCACGCTTCGGGTGAAGGCGCTCGACGACCAGGGGGAGGCGAGCCGGGCCGTGCGGGTCGCCGAGCGGTTCGCCCGCGACCGCGACGTGCTCGCCGTCATCGGCCCGACCGGCGACCCCGCCACCGACGCCGTCCTCGGCGCGTACGACGAGGCGATGCTGCCCGTCATCACCGTTTCGTCGCTGCTGCTCGCCTATACCGCCAGGTCCCAGAAGTCCTTCTTCCAGGCCGCCCCGTTCGACGCCGCGCTGTCCGTGCCGATCATCAGGCGGCTGCTGCTCAGGCCCGATGTCGAACGGCTCGGGGTGCTGCTCGACCGGACCGGTGGCCAGGCCGCCTACCAGGTGGGCTACGCCACCCAGATGAACGCCGGTGTGCTCACCACCGGGACGGCGTACCCGAGAGTGGTGCCGGCCGGAACACGGGACTTCGCGCCGGTCGTCGCGGACATGCTCGCGCACGCCAGTGACGCCTTCTTCTACGCGGGTGACGCGGCCGGAGCCGCCCGCATGGCGCGCGCCCTCGCCGCCACGTCCTTCAAGGGCCCGCGGATGGCCATGCACACGGCCATGAACGCCGCGTTCCTGGAGGACGGCGGGGACGCCGCCGAATCCTGGGAGTTCACCGCCCCCTGCATCGCCGCGACGGCACCCGAGGCCAAGAAGTTCGCCGCCATGCACCGGAGACGGTTCGGGTCCGCCCCGGCCCGCTGGGCCGCCGAGGCGTACGACGCGGCCGGGCTCGTCATCGCCGCCCTCACCGCTCTCGTCGCCCCCACCGCCACGGCCACCACTGCCACCGCCGGTCCCACTCCCCGCGCCGGGGAGGCCCGGCGCCCCACGCGGGCCGCGCTCGTGGCGAGGATCGCCGCGTCCACGTACGAAGGGGTGTCGCGGACCTACGCCTTCGACGAGGACCACCGCCTCAAGGGCTCGGACGCCTACCTCTACACGGTGCGGAACGGCGGCTACCACTATCTCGGCCGGGCGCCGAGGACCGAGGCCTGATCCGATATGCGGCCCCTCACCCCGGACGACCCCCGCACCATCGGCGAGCACCGCACCCTGGCACGGCTCGGCGCGGGTGGCATGGGGGTGGTCTATCTGGCCCGTTCGTCCGGCGGGGCACTCGCCGCCGTGAAGGTGATCCGCGCCGAATACGCCGCCGACCCCGGCTTCCGCGCCAGGTTCCGGCGCGAGACCGAGGCCGCCCGGAGGGTCACCGGACCGTGGGTGGTGCCGGTGACCGGAGCGGATCCCGAGGCCCGTGAGCCCTGGCTGGCCACCGTGTTCGTACCGGGCCCCTCACTGGCCGAGGCCGTCGCCGCCGAGGGTCCGCTGCCGGACACGACCGTCCGCCTGCTCGGCGCCAGGCTCGCCGGCACACTCGCGGCGGTGCACGACGCCGGGCTCATCCATCGCGACGTCAAGCCCGGCAATGTGCTCCTCGCGCTCGACGGACCCCGGCTCATCGACTTCGGCATCGCACGCCATGAGGGTGCCACCGCCCTCACCGCGACCGATGCCGTCATCGGCACGCCCGGCTACCTCGCCCCCGAACAGGCCTCGGCGGGTCCGCTCGGCCCGGCCTGCGACATCTTCTCGCTGGGCTGCGTCCTCGTGTACGCGGCGACCGGGCGCCGGCCGTTCGGGCAGGGCAACGCCGCGGCGATACTGTTCCGCACGGTGCACGAGGAACCGGACCTGAACGGTCTGCCGCCCGGACTGCTGCCCCTCGTCGCGAGCTGTCTGGCCAAGAACCCGGCGGACCGGCCGACGGCACGCCAGGTGGAGCAGCAGCTCACCGCCGCCACGGACAACACCGTCCCCACCGGTGCCGCCGCTCCCACCCGGGCCGCCGATGCCGCGCACACGGCCGAGTGGTCCTGGGCGCCGTCCGGGCTGTCCGCCCTGATCGCCGAACGCGCGAGCGCCGCCCTCGCCCTTCCCGCCCCCGAACCGCCCACGGCCGTGGCAGATCCCGGCCCGGACCGCGATCCAGGTGCGCGGGGCCCCGCGCGGCGACGCGTGCTCACCGCCGCAGCCGCCGCTGCCGTCCTCCTGGCGGGCGGCGGAACCGCGGTCCGGGTGATGGGCCGACAACGGGACGAGGGAACCACCACCCGCACACTCCCCACGTACACGGTCGGTCTGCACGCGGACCTGACCGGCCCGGGCAGAGCGGTCGGCCTGGCGCACGAGCGCGGCGTCCGGATCGCCGTCGCCGACCACAACTCCCGCGCCGCCGGTTTCCGGCTTTCCCTGCGCACCGAGGACGACGGCGGGGACGCGACCCGCGCCCTTCGCGTGGCCGACCGGCTGGCAGCCGATCCGAAGGTGCTCGCGGTCATCGGCCCCACCGGGAACATCGCCGAGAACGCCGTCGTCAGCCGCTACGAGAAGGCACGCCTCGCCCAGGTCGTCGTCGCGGCAGGATCCACCACAGCGCAATGGACGGGCACCAAGTCTCTTTGTGTGACACGGCACTTCGACGCCGTACTGCCGAACGCCCTGACCCGCTACGTGGCCGTCCGCCGGGTGGAACGGCTGGTCGTCGTCGAGGACCGCGCCGACCTCCGGACCGCCTGGTCGCTCGCGAACTCCTTCCGGGACACCCGGTTCCGGGAGACCGAGGTGACCGTGCGCCCGGTCGCGGCGGGCTCCGCCTCCTTCGCCCCGGCCGCCCGCGCGGCGGTCGCGGCGGGAGCGGACGCCGTCGTCTACGCCGGGTCGTCACCCGCCCGGGGCGCCCGCTGCGCCACCGCCCTGGCCGACGCCGGATTCACCGGGACCGGCATGTCCGTCGGACCGGTCCTGGCGCCCGCCTTTCTCCGGGACGCGGGGAAGGCGGCCGAGGGGTGGGTGTTCGCGGAGGCGTACACGAACCCGTCCCGGCTCCCCGCCGCGAAGGCGTTCACCGCCGCGTACCGGAGACGGTTCGGGACCGCCCCGGCCCGCTGGGCCGCCGAGGCGTACGACGCGGTGGGGCTGATCGCCCGGGCGGCCCGGTCCACGAGCGCCGTCGACGCCGTGCGCGACGGCCTCGCGCAGCGGCTGTTCCTCACCCGTCACCCGGGCATCACCCGGACACTGTCCTTCCAGCGCACCCGTCAGGTGACGTACGAGACGGGGATGTTCCTCTACCGGATCGACGGCGGGCAGGCGCGCTTTCTGGGGCCGTACGAAGACGTGTGAAGCGCATGAGACGTGTGAATCGCATGAAACATGCGCGGCGGGGGCGGTGGGACCGGCGGGACCGGTGTGGTGCGGGCCCCGGGCGCGGCGGGCTCGTCCCCGGGCCGTACGGCGGGGCATGAAGCGGAGCTGCGGGCGCGCTTAAGAAATCCTCGATGGACCCCGGGCGCGGGGTGCGGCAGATTTTGCCCGGGACGGCGCAGGATGGTGCGCGGCAGCCGGTCGACGCGCTGCCATGCCGTCCCTCATCTTCGTCCCCGGACCCGCGGATTCCCCCACGAATGCGCCGGTCCGGGGCACTCGACGTCGTACAGCGCAGGGAGCCACCGCCGTGAAGGCACTCGTGAAGCAGAAGGCCGAGCCCGGACTCTGGCTGATGGACGTGCCGGAGCCGGAGATCGGTCCCTCGGAGGTACTGATCAAGGTGCTCCGCACCGGCATCTGCGGCACCGACCTGCACATCCGGAACTACGACGGCTGGGCCCAGCAGGCCGTCAGCACGCCGCTCGTCCTCGGGCACGAGTTCGTCGGCGAGGTCGCGGAGACCGGCGCCGACGTCGTCGACATCAAGGTCGGTGACCTGGTCAGCGGCGAGGGCCACCTGGTGTGCGGGAAGTGCCGCAACTGTCTGGCCGGACGGCGTCACCTGTGCCGTTCCACCGTCGGGCTCGGCGTGGGACGGGACGGGGCGTTCGCGGAGTACGTCGCCCTTCCCGCGTCCAACGTCTGGGTGCACCGGGTCCCCGTGGACCTGGACGTGGCTGCGATCTTCGACCCCTTCGGCAACGCCGTGCACACCGCGCTGTCGTTCCCGCTGGTCGGTGAGGACGTGCTGATCACCGGCGCCGGGCCGATCGGCATCATGGCCGCCGCCGTCGCCAGGCACGCGGGCGCCCGCAACGTCGTCATCACCGACGTCAGCGAGGCCCGTCTGGAGCTGGCGCGGAAGGTCGGCGTCAGCCTCGCCCTGAACGTCGCCGAGGAGACCATCGCCGACGGGCAGCGACGGCTCGGGCTGCGCGAGGGCTTCGACATCGGACTGGAGATGTCCGGGCGGCCCGAGGCGATGCGCGACATGATCGCGAACATGACGCACGGCGGCCGGATCGCCGTGCTCGGACTGCCGTCCGAGGAGTTCCCCGTCGACTGGGCCCACGTCGTCACCTCCATGATCACCATCAAGGGGATCTACGGCCGTGAGATGTACGAGACCTGGTACGCCATGTCCGTGCTGCTGGAGGGCGGCCTCGACCTCGCCCCCGTGATCACCGGCCGGTACGGGTACCGGGACTTCGAGGCGGCCTTCGACGACGCGGCGAGCGGCCGTGGCGGCAAGGTCATCCTCGACTGGACCTCCTGACCCGCCACCGCCGTCCTCGAAGCCGGCGACCGCCCGTCGAAGCTCGGGCCCGCCCGTCGAATCCCGGGGACCGACAGCCGAAACCCGGGGGCCGGCCGCTGAGATTCAGGGCCCGCCCGCCCGAAGCCGTGCCCGACCGTCCGACACCCGACGCCCAACACCCCACGCCCGTACACGGCGAACCCTCGCGACCAGCTGGGAGACACCCCTCATGTTCGACTCCGTACGCGACGACCTGCGCACCACCCTCGACGAGATCCAGGCCGCCGGACTGCACAAGCCCGAGCGCGTGATCGGCACCCCGCAGTCCGCGAGCGTCGCCGTCACTTCGGGCGGCCGCCCCGGCGAAGTGCTCAACTTCTGCGCCAACAACTACCTCGGCCTCGCCGACCACCCCGACGTCGTCGCCGCCGCCCACGAGGCCCTGGACCGCTGGGGCTACGGCATGGCCTCGGTCCGCTTCATCTGCGGCACCCAGGAGGTCCACAAGGAGCTGGAGCGACGGCTCTCCGCGTTCCTCGGCCAGGAGGACACGATCCTCTACTCCTCCTGCTTCGACGCCAACGGCGGCGTCTTCGAGACCCTCCTCGGCCCGGAGGACGCGGTCATCTCCGACGCCCTCAACCACGCCTCCATCATCGACGGCATCCGGCTGTCCAAGGCCCGGCGCTTCCGCTACGCCAACCGCGACATGGCCGACCTGGAGACCCAGCTCAAGGAGGCGTCCGGGGCCCGCCGTCGCCTCGTCGTCACCGACGGCGTCTTCTCCATGGACGGGTACGTCGCCCCGCTGCGCGAGATCTGCGACCTGGCCGAGCGCCACGACGCCATGGTCATGGTCGACGACTCGCACGCCGTCGGCTTCGTCGGCCCCGGCGGCCGGGGCACCCCCGAGCTGCACGACGTGATGGACCGCATCGACATCATCACCGGCACCCTCGGCAAGGCCCTCGGCGGCGCGTCCGGCGGCTACGTCGCGGCCCGCACCGAGATCGTCGCCCTGCTGCGCCAGCGCTCGCGCCCGTACCTCTTCTCCAACTCCCTCGCCCCGGTCATCGCGGCGGCCTCGCTCAAGGTCCTCGACCTGCTGGAGGGCGCCGACGACCTGCGTGAACGGCTCACCGCCAACACCAAGCTCTTCCGTACCCGGATGACCGAGGAGGGCTTCGACGTCCTGCCCGGCGACCACGCCATCGCTCCCGTCATGATCGGGGACGCGGCGAAGGCGGGCCGGATGGCGGAACTGCTCCTGGAGCGCGGGGTGTACGTGATCGGGTTCTCGTACCCGGTCGTCCCGCAGGGCGCCGCCCGCATCCGGGTCCAGCTCTCCGCCGCGCACTCCACCGAGGACGTGAACCGGGCCGTGGACGCGTTCGTCGACGCGCGGGCCGCGCTGGGGGAGTAGCCCCCGTTCTCCCGGTGTGTCGGGGGTACCTTCGTGACCTGGGACAATGGGTCACATGATCGATGCACGGCGGCTGCGTATCCTCCGTGCGGTGGCGGATCACCGCACGGTGACCGCAGCCGCCGCCGCGCTGTACCTCACCCCCTCCGCGGTCTCCCAGCAACTCGCCGCACTGGAACAGGAGACCGGGCACCGCCTCGTCGAACGCGGCGCGCGCGGTGCCCGGCTCACGGCCGCCGGGGAGATCCTGCTGACCCACACCAACGCGGTGCTGGCCCAGCTGGAGCGGGCCGAGGCGGAGCTGGCCGCCTACGGCGCCGGGGACGCCGGAACGGTCACGGTCGCCGCGTTCGCCACCGGCATCGGCCTGGTCCTCGCCCCCGCGATCGCCGAACTGGCCCGCACCGCGCCCGGCATCCGGGTCCGCGTCCAGGACGCCGAGGGCGACGCGAGCGTGCCGATGGTGCTGGACCGTCAGGTGGACGTGGCGGTCGCCGTCGAGTACCGGGGCGCGCCGGGCGAGGACGACCGGCGGCTGACCCGGGTCCCGCTCTATTCGGAACCCTTCGACGCGGTGCTTCCGGTGGACCATCGGCTGGCCGGACAGGACGCGGTGGCGATCGCCGACCTGGAGAAGGACCCGTGGATCGGCCCCTACCCCGGCAACCCGTGCCACGATGTGGTGGTCCTTTCCTGCGAGTTCGCCGGGTTCCAGCCGAGGATGGAGCACTCCTCGGACGACTTCCGGGCGGTCGTCTCGCTGGCCGGGGCGGGGGCCGGGGTGGCACTGGTGCCGCGGTCGGCGCTGCGCGGGATGGAGCTGGCCGGGGTGGTCGTGCGCCCTGTGCGGGGCAGCGCGCCGACCCGCCGGGTCTTCGCCGCGGTGCGGCACGGGGCGGAAGGCCACCCGCTGATCGCGCCGGTGCTCGCCGCGCTGGCCGCGGCGGCGCGGCGCGAGGCCGCCCTTTCGCTGTCCGCGTCGCCGTGACGTGAGCGGCCGGCCGGGGCGCGTCACGGAATCCGTCCTGTCCCGCCGGGCCGGGCGGCGCCCCGGGAGGATCAACGGGTCACGTAGAAGAGGGAGAGCCCGAAGAACACCGCCAGCGCGACGGACGCCTGCGCTGCGCGAGAAGGACGGCGGTGTCGAACTCGTCGCCGTGCACAGTGCGTCGTGGCAGGCAGGCTGCCTGGGTTCCGACGCGACCTGCGGCGGCGCCGTGGAGACGCGCCTTGACGACATCGGCGACTGGGTTCAGCAGGTGCGTGGCACTGGACCGGCAGCGTCGTCCGACCGGTTCGGGGCAACGAGTGACCGGCTGCCCGGTCCCGAACGGCGCACGTTCGGGACCGGGCAGCCGTCCGTCGTCCCGGCGGACCGCCGCACGGAGTCAGCCGGACCGGCCCCCGAGGACGCCGCGTCCCCCCGACGTGCCCGGGCGGATCGTGCCGAGTCCGGCCGCCACCAAGACGGCCAGCGCCAGCACCCCGTACCGGGCCGGGGACAGATACGGCAACGAGCCGGTCGTCGACAGCGCGAACGCCGCCAGCGGCACCGCCGCGACCAGGGTGCCGATCAGCAGACCGGCCACCGCCACCAGCGCCGTCTCCAGGACCAGCATCCGCCGCACCTGACGGCGGCCCGCGCCGACCAGGCGCAGCAGGCGGAATTCCGGGGTGCGGCCTACCGAGATCAGGGACAGTGTGCCGACCACCGCCAGCAGGGCGAAGCCACCGATCACCCCGACCCCGATGATCACCAGGGCGTCGTCCTGCTCCGATGCCGACGGGTCGATCCGTGCGTCATCCGGCGTCGCGGCACGGACCTGGGCACCCGGGTACGGGGCGAGCGCACGCCGCACCGCGTCGGCCGAGGCGGGCGAGCCGTCCGTGCGCACCAGGACGCTCCGGTCGAGCGGCGCCGTGGTGTGCGCGGCCAGCGCCTCGCGCGGCAGCATGAACTCGCCGAGTCCCAGGGACCGTTCGTAGACCGCGACCACGCGGGGCGCGACCCGCGTGCCGTCGCCGAGGCGGAGCTCCACCGTGTCGCCGATGCCCGCGTCCAGGTCGGCCGCCCGGTCCTCGCCGACCGCGACGGTGCCCCGGCCGACCAGGTCCGCGAGATCACCGGCCGTGACGCGCGGATCGAGCGCACCGGTCAGCCGATCCGCCGTCACGCCCAGCACGGGCAGCCGCTCCAGGCGCGGTTCGCCCAGCTCGCGGTGGGCCAGTACGACGGCGGAGGGCAGCACTCCCGTCGCCGCCACCACCCCGGGAGCTTCCCGCACCGCACGGGCGGCGTCGGCCGGAAGACCCGCCGGGCCCGTCACCACGAGGTCGGCCCGCAGCGCGGCGGCGGCCTGCCGGCCGGCGGCCCGCTCCAGCGTCGAGGCCGCCGACAACTGCACGCAGACGAACGCGACGAGCAGCACGATCGGGGTGATCGCCGCACCCAGCCGCCGGTGGTGCGCGGCGGCGGACCGGGCGGCAAGGAAGCCGGAGACCCCGCCCACCACCCGCACCGGCGCCCCCAGCACCCGCAGCACCACCCGGGCGATCCACGGCCCGAGCAGCGCCACCGCGATGATCAGCGAGGTCGCCGCGCCCGACGCGGCCACCGCGGCGGCCTGCCCGCCCTGCGCGGTCGCCGCACCGGCCGATCCGATCCCCGCGACGGCCAGCACCACCCCGGCGACCGTGCGCACCCGGCCCGGTTCGCTCGACTCGGGCGCACCCGCGGCGCCCAGGGCCGCCGCGGGCCGCAGTCCGGTGACGGACCGGGCCGCGAGCAGCGACACCGGACGGGCCGGGAGGACGACGAGCACCGCGGCCACGGCGCCCGCCACCGGCGGCAGCCACAGCGGCACGGGCAGCGGCAACGGCTCCGTGGCCAGCAACGACCGCAGGTACAGCCCCAGCGGCACGGTCCCGATCGCGCCGAGCACCGCCGCCGCACCGGCCACCCGGCCCACCTCGCGCCCGACGGCCGACCTGAGCTGGCGCGGTGTCGCCCCGACCGCCCGCAGCAGAGCCAGTTCACCGGACCGCTGGTGGACCGCCTGGGAGATCGTGGTGGCGATCACCAGTAGCGCCACCATCAGGACCGTTCCGGCGACGGAGGCGAGCAGCTCAAGCAGCTCGCCCCGGGTGCCGAGCGCGTCGACGTGTTCGGCCCGCCCGCGCTCCGCACCGGTGAGGACCACGACCGCGCGGTCGCCGTGGGCCCGGTCGGGCAACACGGCCTCCAGCGAGGCCCGCAGCTCGCCGGCCGTCACCCCCCGTTCGGCGACGACGCCGATGGCGTCGACGGTGCCGGGGTGTCCGGCCAGATCCGTCAGCCGGCGTTCGGTGAAGAACACCGCGGGGCCGTCACCCCGGTGCGCGGACGCGGCGACACCGCTGACGGTGTAGGGCCGGGGCGCCCCGTCGGTCCGCACGGTGATCCGGCTGCCGGGGCGGAGGGCGGCCGCGGCGGCGAGGGCATCGTCGACGACCACCTCGTCCGGGGCGCCCGGCGCGTGACCGCCGGTCAGCCGGTACGGGGTGAGGACCGCGGCCTGCCAGGACCGGCCGACGGCCCCGGCCGCGCCCCGCCCGGTACCGTCGCCGGGGGCGCCGCCCACGGCCACCGGGACCGAGTCGTCCGCGACGGCCTTCGCGACCCCCTCGGCACCGGCCGCCCGTGCCACCGCCGAGCGGTCGAGCCTGACGCGTTCCGGCAGATGGGCCTCGGCGGTCTTCGGCTCGCTGCCCCACGGTTTCGCCGTGTAGGTGACCCGTTGGTCCCCGACCACCACCGCGTCCGCCCCGGCGTACCGTGCCACCGGGGGCGCGGCCAGCAGCAGCGAACCGAGGACGAGGGCGAACGAACCGATCAGCGCGACCGCGGCCGCCGTCGCGGCGAACACCGCGGCCCAGGCCCGCCGATGGGCCCTCAGCGAGCGCCGGGCGAGAAAGGCCGAAGCCCGCCGCACCCCAAAACGCACGTCCGGGCCGGGCCCGCGGGGCGTGACGCCCGTACCCGTGTCCGCCTCCGTGCGGGTGTACGTGTTCATCGCAGCCGTCCGCCGTCCATCGTCAGTACGGTGTCCGCCCAGCTCGCCGCCGCCGGATCATGGGTGACCATGACGACCGTGCGGCCGTCGGCCCGGACCGCGTCCCGCAACAGCCCGAGCACCAGGCCCGCCGACTCCGGGTCCAGGGAGGCCGTCGGCTCGTCCGCGAAGATCACCTCGGGTGCGGTCACCAACGCCCGTGCCACCGCGACCCGCTGCTGCTGACCGCCCGAGAGCGTCGCGGGGGCCTGCCCGCCCCGACCCGCCAGGCCGACCCGGGCCAGCAGATCACGGCCGCGGGCCAGCACCAGCTGGTCCGTCGGACCGGCGCCCGCCAGCACCAGCGGCAGCACCACGTTCTCCTCGATGGTCAGCGAGGGCACCAGGTTCAGGGCGTGCGACTGGAACACGAACCCGATCCGGTCCCGGCGCAGCCGGGTCAGCGCGGCCTCGGACAACGAGCCGAGATCGGTCCCCCCGACCCGTACCGTCCCCGAGGTCGGGCGGTCCAGGCCCGCCGCGCACTGCAGGAACGTGCTCTTCCCCGACCCCGAGGGCCCCACCACCGCGGTGAAACTCCCGGCCGGGACCGTGCAGCTCACCGCGTCGAGCGCGAGCGTCCCCCGGCCGCCGCGCGGCCCATGGCGCCGGGTCACCGACTCCAGAGCGAGCGCGGTCGCCCGCACTCCCGTGACCGTTGTGACCGTGTCCATCCTCGAACCCACCGTTCCTCTTCCGTTCCTAAGGGCTGTCCCGTAATCCGTGGCGGATCGGCGCGCGGCGTCAGATGTGGTGCATCGCAAGACGGAGGGGCGCCCGCATACGGGACGTATGCGGGCGTTCCGACAACGCGGCGAGGTGCCGCGGCTGTCGCCGGGCGCCCATCAGGGATTACGGGACAGCCCTTAGGCTGACCTGCGTAAACGCTAGGAGCGCCGGGAGCGGGGAGCGAGGGCGCGCACACCCGGACCGGGGTTCGGTCAGGTACACCGGGAGCCCGGGGGAGACCACCACTCCGGCGACGGGGAACGCCCCGTAACGTGGTGCGGCATGAGCACCACCCCCACCCCCCTGACGATCGCCGTCCGGCGCTCCCGGGACGCCTCGCGCCACCTGTTCATCGGCATGGGGACGGCCATGGTCTGCTACGTGGGCACCTTCCTGGTGGTGGCCGTCCTGTTGTTCGCGGCGGTGCTCATCGGGCTGCCCGCCCTGCCCGAGGCCGTGAAGCCGTTGCGCCTGCTGGTGGAGTTCGAGCGCCGCAGGGCGGCCGAACGGCTCGGCGTCCCCTACGCCCCGGCGCCCTGGCCCGCCCCGGACGGCGGTGAACTCTCCGAACGGGTGCGCCGTGTCCTCACCGATCCGATGGTCTGGCGCGGGGCGCGCTGGATGCCGTTCCACGCACTCGCGGGGAACGGCCTCGGATGTCTCGCGATGGCGCTGTGGCCGGTCGGGCTCTTCGTCGACGGGGTCGCGCTGCCGGTCCAGCACCTGCTGGACCGGCGGAGGGCCGACGAGTACGGCACGCCGCCGCCGGTGCGGCACGGCTGGGCCCTGCGCTGGCACGGTGTCCTCGCCGACCTGTCGGCGAGCTGGACCCGGTCCCTGCTCACCCCCTCACCGTCCGCCGTCCTCGCCGGCCGGATCGATCAGCTGACCGAGAGCCGGGCCGGGGCGGTCGAGGCGCACGGCGCCGAACTGCGCCGCATCGAACGGGACCTGCACGACGGCGCCCAGGCGAGGATCGTCGCCCTGTCGATGCGCATCGGTCTCGCCAAGCAGCTCCTCGACCGCGACCCGGACGCCGCGCGCCGACGCCTCGACGAGGCCCAGGACGGGGCGGAGGAGGCGCTGGCGGAGCTGCGGCACGTGGTGCGCGGCATCCACCCGCCGGTCCTGACGGACCGCGGACTCGCGGGCGCGGTACGGGCTTTGGCCGCCGATGTCGGCGTGCCCGTCAGCACGGACGTGGACGGTGTGGACGACGGGAGACGGCTTCCGGCCGCGATCGAGGCGGCCGCGTACTTCGTGGTCGCCGAGGCTCTCACCAACATCGGCAAGCACAGCGGCGCCACGGCCGCGACCGTGCGGATCGACCGGCCCCCGGGCATCCTGCGCGTGGTCGTCGGCGACGATGGTGGTGGCGGCGCGGACGAAGGCGCCGGCAGCGGGCTGGTCGGCATCAGACGGCGGATCGCCGCCCTCGACGGCACCACCCGCATCAGCAGCCCCACCGGGGGGCCTACGGAGATCGAAGTGGAGCTGCCGTGCGGATCGTGATCGCGGAGGACAACGCGCTGCTGCGGGAGGGCCTGATCCTGCTGCTCACCAGCTCGGGCCACGAGGTGGTGGCGGCTGCGGCGGCCGGGCCCGAGGTGCTGCCCGCCCTGCTGGAGCACCGCCCGGACGCCGCCGTGCTCGACGTGCGGCTCCCGCCCACCTTCCGCGACGAGGGCCTGCGTGCCGCGCTCGCCGCCCGCGACCGGCTGCCCGACCTGCCGATCCTGGTCCTGTCGCAGTACGTCGAGGAGACGTACGCCGCCGAACTGCTCGCCCGGGGCGCCCAGGGCATCGGCTACCTGCTGAAGGACCGGGTGGGCCGCGTCGACCAGTTCCTCCAGGCGCTCGAACGGGTCGCGGGCGGGGGTACGGCGCTCGATCCCGAGGTGGTGACGCAGCTGCTGACCCGCAAGTCGTCGGCCGAGCCCCTGCAGAACCTCACCCCGCGCGAGCGCCAGGTGCTGGAACTCATGGCACAGGGAAAGGCGAACGGCACCATCGCCGACGAACTGGTGGTGACCGAGCGCGCCGTGAGCAAGCACATCGGGTCGATCTTCCTCAAGCTCGGTCTGGAACCGGACGACGGCACGGTGCACCGGCGGGTGCTCGCGGTGCTGGCGTACCTGGAGGGCAAGGGCGCGCGCTGACTTTGGTCCGGGGCCGGACCGCGCCGCACGGGGCTGCGTGGGTGCCCGCTACCGGCCGACCGACGCGGTCCGCCGTTCGCGGGACGCGCGTGCCGTGGGCACCACGACGGGGGCGCCGTCGCCGGGCGCGTCCATGATGTCCGCCTCGACCCCGTACAGCTCCCGGACGAGGGCGGCGTCCACCACGTCACGGGCCGCGCCCCGGGCGACGATCCGGCCCCCGTTCATGGCCACCAGGATGTCCGCGTACCGGGCGGCGCCCGCCAGGTCGTGCAGCACCATCACGACCGTGCGGCCGGCCGCCGCCACCTCCCTGACCAGTTCGAGGACCTCGACCGCGTGCCCCAGGTCGAGCGCGCTGGTCGGCTCGTCGAGCAGCACGATCGGCGTCTGCTGGGCGAGCACCATCGCGAGCCAGCAGCGCTGGCGCTGGCCGCCGGACAGCTGGTCGATGCGGCGGTCGGCCAGTCCGGTGGTGCCGGTGGCGGACAGGGCCTCGCGCACGGCTCGTTCGTCCTCGCGGGACCACTGCCGGAACAGGCCCTGGTGGGGGTGGCGTCCGTACCGGACGAGACCGGCGACGGTCACCGCCTCCGGAGCCTGCGGGGACTGCGGCAGCAGGGCGATGCGGTGTGCGGCGGCGCGCTGGCTCAGCTGCCAGATGTCGGAGTCGCCCGCCCGGACGGTGCCCGACTCCGGGCGGTGGAGGCGGGCGATCGACCGCAGCAGGGTGGACTTGCCGCAGCCGTTGGGGCCGACGATCGCGACGACTTTGCCGGCGGGCACGGAGAGGTCGACCCCGTTCACGACGGTGTGGCCGGGGTATCCGGCGGTGAGCGCCTCGACCGTCAGGTCCATGCCGCCCGCCGCGGGGCCCGTGGCGGGCGGTGTGCGGGGCGGGACCGTCGTCGTGGTGGCGTCTGTCATGCCGGTCATGCCTTTCCTCGGGGCTGTCCGGGCCGGAACCGGCGGCCGGGGCCGCCCTCCCGCACCATCAGAATAGGTAAGCCTAGCCTAATTCCTGTTCGGTCTCCCGGAGACTGCGGTGCACGGCCCGGCCCCGGGCCGCCCGTCAAGCCCGGCGGGCCGCACCGAACTCGGCCGCCACGCGCCCCGCTTGCGCATGCCGAGCGCGACCGCCCCGCACCTTGCCGCAGGGGTGCCGCTCCGCCCGTTCCCACGGGGTGCCGCTCGCGTCGACCCGGTGGGTACGGGCAGGATGCCGTACGCCGTGTCATGTCCCGTCATGACGTCCCGCGCTCGCCAGGAGGCCCGTATGCCCAGCCCGAACCAGCCCGTGCCCTTCACCGCCGACGACTACCGGGCACGGATGGCGCGCGCGGCCGACGCCGCCGCCGAGGCGGGGCTCGCGGGGGTGCTGGTCGCCCCCGGCCCCGACCTCGTCCACCTCACCGGCTATCAGCCCGTGAGCACCGAACGCCTCACGCTCCTCGTCCTCACGCCCGGTCAGGACCCCGTCCTCGTCGTCCCGACCCTGGAGGCCCCCGACGCGGCGGAGGCCGTCGGCGGACCGGCCCTCACCCTGCGGGACTGGACCGACGGCAAGGACCCGTACGCCGTCGCCGCCCCGCTCCTGCGGGACCGCGGACGGTACGGGATCAGCGACAACGCCTGGGCCATGCATCTGCTCGGACTGCGGCGCGCGCTCCCGGACACCTCGTACGTCTCCCTCACCGAGGCCCTGCCGATGCTCCGCGCGGTCAAGGACGCCCCCGAGCTGGAGCGGCTCGCGGCCGCCGGGGCCGCCGCCGACGCCACGTACGAGGAGATCCTCAAGGTGCGGTTCTCGGGGCGCAAGGAGACCGACATCGCCGCCGAACTGTCCGACCTGCTCAAGCGGTTCGGGCACTCCCAGGTCGACTTCACCGTCGTCGGTTCCGGCCCGAACGGCGCCAATCCGCACCACGAGGCGGGCGACCGCACCATCGAGCGGGGTGACATGGTGGTGCTCGACTTCGGTGGTCTGAAGCACGGTTACGGCTCCGACACCTCCCGCACGGTCCATGTCGGCGAACCCACCGCCGAGGAGCAGCGGGTCCACGACATCGTGCGGCAGGCGCAGGAGGCGGGCTGCGCCGCGGTCCGGCCCGGGGTCGCCTGCCAGGAGGTCGACCGGGCGGCCCGCGCCGTCATCACCGAGTTCGGCTACGGCGAGCGCTTCATCCACCGCACCGGCCACGGCATCGGCGTCACCACCCACGAGCCGCCGTACATGATCGAGGGCGAGGAACGGCCGCTGGTGCCCGGGATGTGCTTCTCGGTGGAGCCGGGCATCTATCTGCCGGGCCGGTTCGGCGTACGGATCGAGGACATCGTGACCGTGACCGAGGACGGCGGCCGGCGCCTCAACAACACGGCGCGCGAACTGGCGATCGTCGAGTAGCCGGGCGACCGCGCGGCGCGCGTCGACGGCGGGGAGCCGGGCGGGAGGCGGGGACGCCGGCCCCGGTCTCAGTCGTCGGCCAGCAGCACGCACGACTCCGGCGGCAGGTGCAGCAGCCCGTCGCTCCCCGGCGCTTCGACGGGCTCCCACGCCGCCACCACCCGGCCGAAGCCGCCCCTGCGCCGCCCGTCGCCCAGCGGGATCGTGGCCGGTCTCCCGTCGAGGTTGACGGCCATGCGCAGATCGCCCCGCCGGTAGGCCAGCCAGCGCGCATGCTCGTCGAACGCGGTGCGCACCGACGCCAGATCGGGGTCGGCGAGGTCGGGCAACGTGCGGCGCAGCGCGATCAGCCGCCGGTACCAGGCCAGCAGGCGGGCGTGCGGCTCCCGGTCCGGTTCGCTCCAGTCCAGGCAGGAGCGGTCACGGGTGGCCGGGTCCTGGGGGTCGGGGATGTCGTCGGCGGCCCAGCCGTGCGACGCGAACTCGCGTCGCCTGCCGGTGCGGACCGCCTCGGCCAGCATCGGATCCGTGTGGTCGGTGAAGTACTGCCAGGGGGAGCGGGCGCCCCATTCCTCGCCCATGAACAGCATCGGGGTGAAGGGGCCGGTCAGCACGAGCGCGGCGGCGCAGGCCAGCAGGCCGGGGGAGAGCGTGGCGGCGAGCCGGTCGCCCCGTGCCCGGTTGCCGATCTGGTCGTGGGTCTGGGCGTAGCCGACGAAACGGTGGGCCGGGGTGCGGGCGATGTCGACCGGGCGGCCGTGGGTCCGGCCGCGGAAGGCGGAGTACGTACCGTTGTGGAAGAACCCGCTGGTCACCGTCTTGGCGACGGCGGCCAGCGGGGCGGCGGCGAAGTCCGCGTAGTACCCCTGGGACTCGCCGGTCAGCGCGGTGTGCAGGGCGTGGTGGAAGTCGTCGTTCCACTGGGCGTGCAGTCCGATGCCGCCGGCCTCGCGCGGTGTGGTCGTCCGGGGATCGCAGCGGTCGGACTCGGCGATCAGCGGGAGCGGGCGGCCCAGCTCGGCGGAGAGTGCGTCGGCCGCCGCGGACAGCTCCTCCAGAAAGGTCAGCGCCCGGGAGTCGGCCAGTGCGTGGACCGCGTCCAGCCGCAGCCCGTCGATCCGGTAGTCCCGCAGCCAGGCGAGCGCGCTGCCCAGCAGATAGGCCCGCACCTCGTCCGAGCCGGGTGCGTCGAGGTTGACCGCCGCGCCCCACGGGGTGCGGTGGGCGTCGGTGAAGTACGGGCCGAAGGCCGGGAGGTGGTTGCCCGACGGGCCGAGGTGGTTGTGCACCACGTCCAGGACCACCGCGAGACCCAGACCGTGCGCGGTGTCGACGAAGCGCTTCAGGCCCAGCGGCCCGCCGTACGGCTCGTGCACGGCCCAGGGCGCCACCCCGTCGTACCCCCAGCCGTGGGCGCCGGGGAAGGGGCACACCGGCATCAGCGACACATGGGTGACGCCCAGTGCGGTGAGATGGCCGAGCCGGGCCGCCGCGGCGTCGAAGGTGCCCTCCGGCGTGAACGTACCGATGTGCAGCTCGTACAGGACGGCGCCCGGCAGCCCCCGCCCCGCCCATGCGTTGCGCCAGGCGTACGCCGAGTGGTCGACGACGGCGCTCGGGCCGTCCGGCCCGTCCGGCTGGCGGCGCGAACGGGGGTCGGGCAGTACGCGTACCCGGTCGGCCTCGCCCTCGCCTCGTTCCCCGTCCCCGCCGCCGGTCAGGACGAATCCGTAGCGGTCCCCGTCCGACGCCCCGGCCTCCACCGTCCACCAGCCGGCCCGTTCGGCGTCGGGCGCCATCGCCCGTCGCGCGCCCGCCAGCCACAGATCGACCGCGCCCGCGTCCGGTGCCCATACCTCGAACAGCATGCAACGCTCCTCGTCTTCTCGCGCACCCGTGCTCCGTCGTCGGCAGCAGCCGCGACGGCTGACTCACGACACTGGATCGAGCCCGTTACCGGCGATTAAGGTCTGGTCCTGATCATTGCCCTGCCCGCTTTTCGCTCAATACGCACTCCCTCTTACGGCTGTGGAGGCCGAGATGAACGTGCCGCGGTCGAATGTGCCGATGCCGGACGCGCCAGTGCCCGCCGCGCCGGCGCCGCACGGGTCCGGGACGGACGCGGCCGCGACGACCGCGGCCGCGTCCGCCGTGCCCGTGTTCCCGCCCGGTTTCCTCTGGGGGGCATCCGCCTCCGCGTTCCAGACGGAGGGGGCGGCCGACACCGACGGCAAGGGGCCCTCCGGCTGGGACGCCTTCGCCGCACAGCCCGGACGCATCAAGGACGGCACCGACGTCGGCCGCGGCACCGGATTCCACCAGCACTACCGCGAGGACGTCGCCCTCCTGGCCGGGCTCGGCGCCGACGCCTTCCGGTTCTCCATCAGCTGGCCGCGCGTGGTGCCCGGGGGCAGCGGCGCCGTCAACCCGCAGGGCCTCGACTTCTACGACCGCCTCGTCGACGAGCTGTGCGCCCACGGCATCACCCCCGCCCCCACCCTCTACCACTGGGACACCCCGCTGCCGCTGGACGAGGCGGGCGGCTGGCTCAACCGGGACACCGCCTACCGCTTCGCGGAGTACGCGGGCATCGTCGCCGAACGCCTCGCCGACCGCGTACCGATGTGGATCACCATCAACGAACCGGCCGAGGTGACCCTGCTCGGCTACGCACTCGGCCGGCACGCGCCGGGCCACACCCTCCTCTTCGACGCCCTGCCCGCCGCCCACCACCAGCTCCTCGCCCACGGACTGGCCGTGCGCGCGCTGCGCGGCGCGGGCGCCGACAACATCGGCGTCGCCGTCTCGCACACCCCGGTCTGGCCCGCCGGCGACCGCGAGGAGGACCGTTTCGGGGCGGAGCTGTACGACACGATCAGCAACTGGCTCTTCGCCGACCCCATCCTCACCGGCCGCTACCCCGACGAGAACTTCGCCGCGCTGATGCCCGGACCGGTCGCGGACGACCTCGCGACCATCTCCACCCCGCTCGACTGGTACGGCGTCAACTACTACAACCCCACCCTCGTCGGCGCCCCCGACGCACAAGCCCTCGACTCCTTCTCCGGCTTCGAGATGCCCGCCGAACTCCCCTTCGGCATCCGGGAGATAGAGGGTTACGAGAAGACCGACTTCGGCTGGCCCGTCGTCCCCGACGGACTGCGCGAAACCCTCGTGCAGCTGCACGCCCGCTTCGGCGACCGCCTCCCGCCGCTGTACATCACCGAGAACGGCTGCGCCGTCGACGAACCCGCCCGCGACACCCGCCGGATCGCCTACCTCGAAGGACATCTGAAGGCCCTGCACGCCGCGATCGGCGCGGGCGTCGACGTCCGCGGCTACTTCACCTGGTCGCTGACCGACAACATCGAGTGGATCGAGGGGGCCGGCAAGCGCTTCGGACTGGTGCACATCGACTACGAGACGCTGCGCCGCACCCCCAAGGACTCCTACGCCTGGTACCGCGACCTGATCCACGCCCAGAAGAACGGGCACACGGCGGCCGGGCACGCCTGACGGCGTCCCGCGCCCGGGTCCCTCACGGCCGTCCATCCACGGCCGCCCGGGCCTTACGAACGGCCCCGTGCGTGATCGATACTTCGCGCCATGGTCGCTTCGTGGTGGTCCCGGGCCCGACTGGGGATCTTCGTGCACTGGACGCCCGCCTCCGTGCCGGGCTGGGCCCCGCCGTACGTCCCCCCGGACGAACTCCCGGCGGAGGGCCGACGCGCCCCGCTCGCCTGGACGGCGTACGCCGAGTGGTACGAGAACGCGCTCCGCTTTCCCGGCAGCCCCGTCTCCGCCCACCACCGGGCCACCTACGGCACCCGCCCCTACACCGCCTTCGGCGGTGACTTCAACGACGCGCTGGACTCCTGGGACCCGGCCGCCTGGGCACGCGAGTTCCGGGCCGCTGGCGCCCGCTACCGGGACTAATCGTAGTGCGCCGGGCTTCAGCCCGGTGGTGAAGCGATTCCGAGAAGTGTTCTGACCCGCAGGTCATAGCGGGCGATTCTGCTACTCGATGTACTGGCGGACGATCGACAGCGGAGCCCCGCCGGCCGACCCGGCGAAGTAGGAGCCGGACCATAGCCGTTGCGCCCGCCAGTAATGCCGGACCAGTTCCGGGTACTCCTGGCGGAGCCTGCGGGAGCTGACTCCCTTCAGAGAGTTGACCAGCTTGGACAGGGCCACCTTTGGCGGGAAGTTCACCAGGAGGTGGACGTGTTGTTCTCGCCGTTGAACTCGACCAGCTCGAACTCGAAGTCCTCGCACACGGCGCGCCTGATCTCCTCCATCCGCTTGAGGTGGGCGTCCTTGAACACTTTGTGCCGGTACTTCGTCACGAAAACCAAGTGGGCGTGCAGGACGAACGCGCAGTGTCTGCCAGTACGAATGTTCTGATACTCGGCCATAAACCAACTGGAGTAAGTTGATTGGCATGCAGCTTCGGTACAGCTTCCGCCTGTACCCGGACGCTCCACAGCGCTCCGCGCTGGCCAGGGCGTTCGGGTGTTCGCGGGTGGTCTACAACGACGGGCTTCGCGCTCGTGAGACCGCCCGCGCCGCAGGCGAGCCGTCCCCGAAGACCGGGAACCTTTCCAAGCTGCTGATCACCGAGGCGAAGAAGACCGGGGAGCGGGCCTGGCTCGGTGAGGTGTCCGCCGTTGTTCTCCAGCAGTCCCTTCGGGATCTCGACACCGCGTACCGCAACTTTTTCGACGGGCTGAAAGGCAAGCGCCCCCGCATGGGCGCGCCCCGGTTCAAGTCCCGCAGGGACAACCGGCAGGCCGTCCGGTTCACCGCGAACGCCCGCTGGAAAGTCACGGCCGGCGGAGACCTGTCTCTGCCGAAGATCGGTGATGTGCGGGTGAAGTGGTCCCGCACCCTGCCGTCCGTGCCGTCCACGGTGACCGTGGTCAAGGACGCCGCCAGCCGGTACTTCGCCTCATTCGTTGTCGAGACCGAACCCGGCGAGGTACTGCCCGAGGTGACGCCCGAGGTGGGTATCGACCTGGGGCTGAGGCACTTCGCGATCCTCTCGGACGGCACGAAGACCGAGTCCCCGCGCTTTCTGCGCCGGGCCGAGAAGAAGCTGAAGCGAGAGCAGCGTCGCTTGTCCCGCAAGGCGAAGGGCTCCAGTAACCGAACCAAAGCCCGGACGAAGGTGGCCCGCGCTCACGCGCGGGTGGCTGACGCGCGGCGCGAGTTCCACCACCAGCTCTCCACCCGGCTGATCCGCGAGAACCAAGCGGTCGCCGTGGAAGACCTGTGTGTGAAGGGACTCGCCCGCACCCGCATGGCGAAGTCCGTCCACGACGCCGGATGGTCGGCGTTCGTGAAAATGCTGGAGTACAAAGCCGCCCGGTACGGGCGCACCTTTGTGCGCATCGGCCGGTTCGAGCCGACCTCTCAGGTGTGCTCGCAGTGCGGCGTCAAGGGCGGCCCCAAGCCCCTCCACGTCCGGGAGTGGGAGTGCGGGGCATGCGGGGCCGTCCTCGACCGTGACGTCAACGCGGCGGTTAATGTCGCGAAGGCCGCCGGACTGGCGGTGTCAGCCTGTGGAGCGTGGGTAAGGCCGGGACTTGTTCCGGCGCAGCGCGGTGAAGCAGGAACCCGCCGAGACGGTCAGACGACCGTGGTAGGAATCCCCCTGCTTTAGCTGAGGGAGCGGAAGTCAAAACCGCAACTCCCCGCCCGAGGCGTTCCTCGGCCGGGACGCGCTGGAGGCGCTCGTCCGCGAGACGGCGGCGGAGGGCGGCAACGTGCTGCTCAACGTGGGGCCGCGCGGCGAGGACGCGACGATCCCCGCCGAACAGCGCCTGCGTCTGGAGTGGCTGGCGGAACTCGCCCGCCGGGACGGTCAGTCCCAGACCATGTCGAAGGCCCGCCCGAACTCCGCATAGCCGAGGCGGGCGAAGGACGCGGCCATCGGGACGTTGCCGAGATCGGTCGCGGCCCGGATCCGGTCCACCCCGTCCTGCGCGGCCAGCAGCCGGGTCCCCTCGGCGAGGATGCCGTCCACGTACCCGTGGCCGCGCCGGGCGGGAAGGACACCGATGTACGCGATGACCGGGTTGTAGTCGTTGCGCGCCGGGATCACGAACCCGACCGGCGCGCCGTCCGGCAGTTCGGCGATCCGCCACCACTCGCGCGGCGTGGCGTACAGGGCCAGCTCCTCGTCGTAGTGCTTCTCGGCCGCCTCCCGGGCGCTGAGCCCGGACGCCAGATCGGCCCGGCCGTGGGCGTCCAGGGTGCCCTCCATCACCGCCGTCATCAGCGCGAGCAGATCCTCACGACCCTCCACCGGGCGGAACCGCAGCCGTCCGTCGTCCGGCGGCACCGGCGTACCGGCGCGCCACTCCAGGCGCAGCCGCTCCACCAGCATCCGCGCCCCGGAGCGCTCCATCACCCGGATCCGCGCCTCGACGCTCTCACGAGTGGCCGGGTCCTCCCGCCAGTCCGGCGGTACGAAACGGCCGTACTCGGGGCGCGGCGCGCCGGCCGGTACGACCGCCGCCGTCGCCGTCTCCAGCAGCCGCAGGCCCGCCTCCTCGCCTTCGGGCCGTGGCAGGGTGTCGTCCAGGTCGAAGACGTCGAGGAGCAGAGGGGCGTCCCCGTCCCGGCTCCACCAGGCGATCCGGGCCACCACGCGCTCGCCGCGCAGCGCCACCCACATCCACCCGGGACGTCGGCGCCCGCTCTCCAGGTCCTCGGCGAGCTCGTCGTCGAGGAGGTAGGACAGCCGGAGGAAGAGCCCGAGTTCGTCCGGGCCGGTCAGCGGACGGATGGTCAGTTCCTGCGATGTCGCTTCCGGTGAAGCTGGGGGCACGAGGTCTCCTCGGCGGTTGCGGAAGGCCGCCGGGGGAACCACGGGCGGCGCGAGTCGGGAGACGGTAGCAACCGCTCCCCGGCACCGCTCCCGGATGTCGCGGCGGCGCGCGGCCCGGACGGGAGCGTGCCCGTGCGGGCCGGGGTTCTTCTGGACACTCCGGGGCGGTCGGGCCGACAATTGGGCGCGTGACGTCCCCCTTCGAGTCCCACACGTACCCCGCGCGGCCGTCGGACGCCCAGCGCGACCGTGTGATCGGCGTACTCAGAGACGGCGCCGCACAGGGCAAGCTGTCGCACGACACGTTCATGCGCCGCATGGAACTGGCTCTCGTCGCCCGGAGCCCGGAGGAACTGTCCGTCCTCACCGCCGACCTGGCGGGGAGCGAGGGACGCTGGTCGCGGCGGCTGCTGAAGGTCGTGGGCGGGGTGTCCGGCTTCCCGGGCCGGGTGCGCCGGGTCTGGCGGACCGAACGGCTGCCGAGGCTCCTGCTTCCGGTCCCCGGTCCGTACCCCCTGCTGATCGGCCGTGATCCCGGCAACGGACTGCGGCTCAACCACGAGTCCGTCTCCCGGCTCCACGCCGAACTCACCACGCGGGACGGCCGCTGGATGCTCCGCGACCTCGGCTCGACCAACGGCACCTGCGTCAACGGGCAGCGTGTCGCCGGTGCGGTACGGGTCCGGGAGGGGGACCAGGTGAGCTTCGGGAGAATGAGCTTCCGGCTCACCGCGCCCGCCGTCGAGCCTCCCGCCTGACGGCGACGCCCCACGCGCGCCGGACCCGACCGGCCGTGCCCGGTCCGGCCTGACGTCGGAGCATCCTCCTGCCGGGCATCCGCCTTCCTTGCCACAGTGCGGGCGGTGCTGCGCGAGGCAGGTCACGAGGGCCGCTCGAGCTCCACGCGGAAGGCGCGTGACCCGGGCAGGTGATCCCTCGCCCCAGGGTGTCCGGACCCAGGGACCGGCCGGTCCCCCGTCGCGACCGTAGTTTCGAGGGGCGGTCCCCTCTCCCGGGCTTACGACCTCGTCCACGATTGTCAGCGGCGTCGCGGTGTCTGGGACCTCCGCCTCCGGCGTTGTCGTCAGTCCCCGACGCTCCTTCCCCGAGCTCTCAGCTGCTTTCGAGCAGGGGAGACCCCATCCGACTCCCTCCTCCGCCTTGGATTCGAAGGCTCCGGACGCCGCTCCTTCCTCCACTGCCAATCGTGGACGAGGTCGTTACAGGGGCTCGTGGGCCCGGCCGCAACCGGCGCGCGGGACAAGGGAACCGCCACGGGTTCCGCCGGACGGCCCTCAGCCGGTCCCGGTCCGGGCGAGCAGCGCCACCGGCCGTTCGGCGAACAGCTCGGCGACCGCGACCGAGGGCCCGGTGAACTTCCGGCCCGGCGTCAGCAGATCGGTCCACGGCCCGTCGTCCGGAAGCGCCAGCTCCGTGTCGTGCCAGCCGCCCGACTCCGCCAGCCGCAGCGACAGCCGGGTCACCGCCGTGACCACCTCGCCCGAGCGGCAGAACGCCAGACAGTGCGCGGCCGCCGGACCGCGCGCGCTCAGCGGGACGTACGTACCGGACTCCCCGAACACCCCGGGCCGCTCGCGCCGCAGCCGCAGCACCACCGACGTGAGTTCCGCCTTTTCCTCGCAGGGGCCGTCCTCGGGCGGGAGGCGGAAGGGCCGCCGGTTGTCCGGGTCGACCAGCGCCACGTACTCACGTTCCGTGCCCTGGTACAGATCCGGCACCCCCGGCATCGTCAGATGCACCAGCGCCGCGCCGAGCACATTGGCCCGCGCGTACGGGGCGAGCGTGGCCGTGAACCGGTCCAGCGTCTCGCGCACCTGGCCGCCGTCCGCCGCCGGTCCGGCCGCGACGAAGTCCGTCACCGCCCGCTCGTACCCCGGATCGCGCTCGGTCCACGTGGTGGACAGTCCCGCCTCGCGCACCGCCTTCAGCAGTGCCGGTTCCAGCCGTCCCGCCGCCTCCCCGGCCGGCAGCCGCGCGCAGCCCGCCGCCGTCTGCCACGCCTGCCAGGCGAACTGCTCGTCGGGCGCGGTCGTGGGGGTCGTCCGCGCCAGCTCCACCACCAGCCAGGACCACTGCTCCGGGCATTCCGTCAGCACCGCGACGCGGGCCCGCACATCGGCGCTCCGCTTGGTGTCGTGCGTGGTCAGGACCGTGCCCGTGGCGGGCCGGTCCCGGGCCAGCCGGGCGCAGAACGCGTGGAACTCGTCCGGTGTCACGGCCGGCCGCCCCGGGTCACCGCCCACCTCGTTCGCCGAGACCAGCGGGACGTACCGGTAGAACGCCGTGTCCTCGACCGACTTGGCGCGCAGCGCCGACGCGGTCTGCGCGAACCGGGCGCAGAACGCGGCCCGGTCGGGCCCCCCGCCCAGTCGGCCCAGCGCCAGGTCCCGCACCACGTCCACCGCCGACGCCTCCTCCGGCACGGCGAACGCCGCCTTCGCATCGCGCACGACCACGTCCGGCAGCGTCTCCGGGGGCGTCCCGGGTCCCACGTCCGGGGGAGCCCCCGGGCCCACCGCGGAGGCCGCCCTCGGGCGCGGACCGCCCGCCGTCACGTACGCGCGGTAGACCGGCATGCGCACCAGCAGCTCGCGAACGGCGGCGTGCAGGGCCCACGGCGCGTGGTCGCGCAGCGCGGGTTCCTCGGCGCAGACGCGTGCGGCGAGCCTGGTGAGCAGGCCGGTCTCGGCGGCCAGGTCGTGCGTCACGACCTCGTGCGCGGCGCGTCGGACGGTCGCCTTCCACGACCCGCCGCGGTCCATGGCCGGTCCCGCGTGCTCCCGGTACCGGCCGATCAGCTCCGCGGCCCCCATCGGGTCGACGAAGAGGCCGTCGATCCGGTGCAGCGCGTCGTACCCGGTCGTGCCCGCGACGGGCCAGTCGGCGGGAAGCGGCTCGTCACCGGTGAGGATCTTCTCCACGACCGTCCACCGCCCGTCGGCCGCGGCCGCGAGTCGCTCCAGATACGCCCCGGGGTCGGCGAGCCCGTCCGGGTGGTCGACGCGCAGTCCGTCGATCACCCCGTCCCGGACCAGTTCGAGGATCTTGCCGTGGGTGGCGTCGAAGATCTCCGGGTCCTCGACGCGTACCCCGATGAGACCGGAGATGGTGAAGAACCGGCGGTAGTTCAGTTCGGTACGGGCCAGCCGCCACCAGCAGAGCCGGTAGTGCTGGGCGTCCAGCAGCTCCGGCAGCGGCAGGTGCGCGGTGCCGGCCCGGAGCGGGAACTCCTGCTCGCCGTGGCGGAGCACCTCCCCGTCGACCCGGAACGCGTCCAGCTCGTCGCCGATCCGCCCGCCGAGCACCGGCAGCAGCACCCTGCCGCCGCCCGCCTCCCAGTCGATGTCGAACCAGCGCGCGTACGGTGACGCGGCGCCCTCGCGCAGTACCTCCCACAGCGGGCGGTTGAGGCGTGGCACGGCCGCCATGTGGTTCGGCACGATGTCCACGACCAGGCCGAGGCCGTGCTCCCGGGCCGTACGGGCCAGCCGCCGCAGCCCCGTCTCGCCGCCGAGCTCGGCGCGCACCCGCCCGTGGTCGACCACGTCGTAGCCGTGCCGGGAGCCCGGCACGGCCTCCAGGACCGGGGAGAGATGCAGATGCGAGACCCCGAGTGCGGCGAGGTAGGGCACGGCGTCCTCGGCGGCCGGGAACGGGAAGTCGGGCTGGAGCTGGAGCCGATAGGTGGAGGTGGGCGTCATGCGCCGTTACGTACCCGGCCCGCGCGCCCCTGTGTCATGGAACGCCGCAAAGGGCCCGACCGGCGGTGTCGCGGCCCGCCCCGCGACGCGCCGGGGCGTGCACGCCTGGAACCCGCGCCCGGTGCCCGCGCCGGGCGCGCACGCCGCGTGCGGACACTGTTCACACCCCGCGCCGCGCGCGTACGCCGGACCCGCTCGCGCTCCACGTCCCCGCGTCCCGCCGCGCACGTACGCGCGGGCGTGCGAGACGTCCGCGCCGGGCGGTCGTGCGCGGCGCCTACGCCGGGCGCTGGAGCACCGCCATGCTCCGCCCGACCAGCGTCACCCGTTCGCCCGCCGACACCTTCGGCCCGCAGCCCGGCAGGACCCCGGCCGGACGCGCCGTGTCGACGACCACCATCCACTGCCGCCCGTGATGCACCGGCACGCGGAACTCCAGGGTCTCGGCGCTCGCGTTGAACATCAGCAGGAACGAGTCGTCGGAGATCCGCTCGCCGCGCGGCCCCGGCTCCGAGATCGCGTGGCCGTTGAGGAAGACCGTCAGCGCCTTGGCGTGCGCCGCCTGCCAGTCCCGCTGCGTCATCTCCCGGCCCCCGGGCGTGAACCACGCGATGTCCGACAGCTCGTCGTGCGTGCCCTCGACCGGACGGCCGTGGAAGAACCGGCGGCGGCGGAAGACCGGATGGTCGCGGCGGAGCCAGACCATCGCCCGGGTGAACTCCAGCAGGCTGCTGCCCAGACCGTCCGCCTCGCCCGCACCGTCCTCCCGCTCGCCGTCCTGCGCCCCGGACTCGCCGTCCATGACGCCGCCCTGCGGTCCGCTCCGCGCGGCGTCGGCCGGGTCCGGCCAGTGCACCCACGACAACTCGTTGTCCTGGCAGTACGCGTTGTTGTTGCCGCGCTGGGTGCGCCCGAACTCGTCGCCGTGGCTCAGCATCGGCACGCCCTGGGACACCATCAGCGTGGCGACGAAGTTCCGCATCTGCCGCATCCGGAGCTCCAGGACCTCAGGATCCTCCGTCTCGCCCTCCACCCCGCAGTTCCAGGACCGGTTGTAGCTCTCGCCGTCCCGGTTGCCCTCGCCGTTGGCCTCGTTGTGCTTGTCGTTGTACGCGACCAGGTCGTGCAGCGTGAACCCGTCGTGGCAGGTGGCGAAGTTGATCGAGGCGAGCGGGCGCCGCCCGTCGTCCTGGTACAGGTCGGACGAGCCCGTCAGCCGTCCGGCGAACTCGGCGAGCGTCCGCGGCTCGCCGCGCCACAGGTCCCGCACGGTGTCCCGGTACTTGCCGTTCCACTCGGTCCACAGCGGCGGGAAGTTGCCGACCTGGTAGCCGCCCTCGCCCACGTCCCACGGCTCGGCGATCAGTTTCACCTGGCTGACCACCGGATCCTGCTGCACCAGGTCGAAGAACGACGACAGCCGGTCCACCTCGTGGAACTGCCGGGCCAGCGTGGCCGCCAGATCGAACCGGAAGCCGTCGACGTGCATCTCCGTGACCCAGTACCGCAGCGAGTCCATGATCAGCTGGAGCACGTGCGGCGACCGCATCAACAGGGAGTTCCCCGTCCCCGTGGTGTCCATGTAGTACCGCTGGTCGTCCGCGAGCCGGTAGTACGAGGCGTTGTCCAGGCCCCGGAAGGAGAGCGTCGGCCCCAGATGGTTGCCCTCGGCGGTGTGGTTGTAGACCACGTCGAGGATCACCTCGATGCCCGCCTGGTGCAGGGCCCGCACCGCCTGCTTGAACTCGAGCACCTGCTCGCCGCGGTCGCCCCAGGACGCGTAGTCGTTGTGCGGGGCGAAGAACCCGATCGTGTTGTAGCCCCAGTAGTTGGCCAGCCCCGCGTCCACCAACCGGTGGTCCTGGACGAACTGGTGAACGGGCATCAGTTCGATCGCGGTGACGCCGAGTTCGGTCAGATGGGCGATCACCTCCGGATGGGCCAGTCCCGCGTACGTCCCGCGCAGCTCCTTCGGGAGCCCCGGATGGAGCATCGTCAGGCCCTTCACGTGGGCCTCGTAGATCACCGTGCGGTGGTAGTCGGTGCGCGGCCGCCGGTCGTCGCCCCAGTCGAAGTACGGGTTCACCACGACCGAGGTCATGGTGTGCGGCGCCGAATCGAGGTCGTTGCGCGCGTCGGGCCGACCGAATGGATAGCCGTACACCGCCTCGCCCCACCGGACCTGCCCGGCCACGGCCCTGGCGTACGGATCGAGCAGCAGCTTCGCCGAATTGCAGCGGACCCCGCGCTCGGGCTCGTACGGGCCGTGCACCCTGAAGCCGTACCGCTGTCCGGGCATCACTCCGGGCAGATAGGCGTGGCGGACGAAGGCGTCGGTCTCCCTGAGCTCCACCGCCGTCTCGGAACCGTCGTCGTGCAGCAGGCACAACTCGATTCGGTGGGCGGCCTCCGAGAAGACCGCGAAGTTGGTCCCGGCGCCGTCGTACGTGGCTCCGAGGGGATACGCCTGTCCCGGCCAGACCTGCATAGCTTCGACTCTTCCACTTCTGATCCGGGTGCCTGGTGGTTATGGGTCGTTCGAGCACGATCTCTCATGAATATTCCGTATCTTCCCGATCTCCCCGAATCTTCCCCGAAACGGGTGCGGCTTCCTAGGACGTTGCGCGGGACGGTCAACATCGGTCCGCTCCGTGTCGCCCCCAGGGCCGGAATCCCGGGCCCCGAAGTCGCTGCTGCCCCGGAACGAAGCCTCGGGCAGGGGGCCAATCGCTATGAATCCGCTCACTACGGCGGATCTCGCCCCGGAGAACGCGCTTTCTCCGTTGGGGAGTTGATGAAAGCAGCCTGTGCATCCGGCTGCACCGGATCACGCTCGCGGAGTACCCTTCCTTGATCGTTGGTGGGGGAGTGGAAGGCGGTGCACGGGTGAGCTCGGAAGGCTTCGAGCTGCCCCCGGGTGACACAGGTCACGAGGGGGAATCCGCCGATGCCCCACCAGGGGCGGTCTCGCTTGCCCGGCCCGTGGAGATCGGCGCGGAACTGGACTGGGGGGCGGACGCCTGGAGCGAGGTGCGCACCCGCGCCCAGCGGGCCGGACGCGCCTACATCTGGCTGAACCTCGTGGAGCAACGGCTGCGGGCCGTGGTCGCGGCGGTGCTCCGGCCCATCTACGAGCCGGTCCACGGCGAGGAGTGGGTGGTGGCCGCCGCCGGGCCCGCCGGGCAGGAGTGGGTGCAGCGTGCCGTCGCGGTGCGCGAGGTCTCCCGGCGCAAGGGCTATCTGCTCGATCCGGCCGACGACAACGTGCTCAGCTTTCTCACCCTGCCCCAGCTGCGGGAGCTGCTGGTCCAGCACTGGCCGTGCTTCGAGCCGTACTTCGACGACCGTCGCGAGGTCGAACTGGCGCTCGACGAGCTGGAGGTCGCGCGCAACGTGGTCTCCCGCAACCGCGCGCTGAACGAGGCGGTCCTCGCCCAGGCCGAGCGCGCCTCCGCCCGGCTCCTGGAGATCCTGGGCGGCGGCGCCTCGGTCCCGTCGGCCGACCGGCTCCCGGTCGACGCCGTCGAGGAACTGGTCGGCGACCGGTACGCGGACGTGGTGTCGGTCCATCCCGACCGGGTGCGGCTGCAGCGCCAGCTGCCCGCCGAGGACCTGTTCGGCGGCTCACGGCGCCTCGACGCGATCGGCATCGGACTCAACCTGCTGGTGCAGAACTTCTCCGGCCGCAGGCTGATCCGGCTGGCCGAGTCCGGCTGCCGGGTCCGGCTGCTGTTCATCAACCCGGCGAGCAGTGCGGTCAAGCGGCGCGAGCGGGAACTGGGCCTCAAGAAGGGCGAACTGAGCCGTTCGGTGGAGATGAACATCCTCCACATGCGCCGCGTCCGTTCCAAGCTCCGCGACCCCGGAGCGTTCGAGATCCACGTCTTCGACGAGACACCGCGCTTCACGGCCTATCTCGTGGACGGAGACGGGACGGACGCGGTCGGAGTGGTGCAGCCCTATCTGCGGCGCGCACGCGGCATGGAGTCGCCCGTGCTGGTGCTGCGCGGCGGCGGGCGCTCGGTGGTGCGGGCCGGGCAGGACAGCGAGCACGGGCTGTTCGAGACGTACCGCGAGGAGTTCGAGTCCGTGTGGACGGACTCCCGGCCCGTCTCCTGAGGGGCCGTGAGCCCGTTGTCAGTGGTGCGTGCGAGGGTGGTCACCACATGGGGGAGGAACACGAAGGAGGTACCCGATGAGCTGGCACCGGGAGGCGCTGGTCGGCTTCGACCTGGAGACGACGGGCACGGACCCGCTGGAGGCCCGGATCGTGACCGCCGCGGTCGTGGGCGTGAAGGACAGGGACGGGGGGCCGGTGCGGCAGCGCACCTGGCTGGCGGATCCGGGCATCCGGATCCCCGCGCAGGCGTCCGCCATCCACGGCATCAGCAGTGAGCGGGCGGCGGCCGAGGGGCGGCCGGTGCGCGAAGTGGCCGACGAGATCGCCGACACGCTCACCGGCCACTGGCGCCAGGGCGTGCCCGTCGTCGCCTACAACGCCGCCTTCGACCTGACGCTGCTCACGGCCGAACTCCACCGGCACGGGCTGCCTTCACTGAGCGACCGGCTCGACGGCGCCGGCATCGGACCGGTCGTCGACCCGTACACCATCGACCGGGCCGTCGACCGCTACCGGAAGGGGAAGCGGACCCTCGAAGCGGTCTGCGTCGAGTACGGGGTGGTGCACGGCGGCGCCCATGACGCGGCGGCGGACGCGCTCGCGGCGGTCCGGGTGGCGTACGCGATAGCCGAGCGGCACGGCTCGGTGGCCGGGCTCACCGCCGCCGAACTGCACGAGCGCCAGGTGGAGTGGTACGCGCGATGGGCGGCCGACTTCCAGGAGTTCCTGCGCCGCAAGGGAACCGCGGACGCGGTGGTGGACGGCCACTGGCCGTTGCGGGAGCCCGCCCGGGTGGCCGGCTGAGGGCGTGAGTGTCCCGGCCCGCCGGGACTCACCGGGCGGCCTCCGCTCCGCCGGGATCGTACGGCGGCCGTCGGCCCCGCCGGGAAGCCCGGACAGGGCCTCAGAACGGATACCACCGCACGGTCGTGTCCCCGTCGCGCAGCGACGCCACCCTGCGGCGGAACTCCACCAGCGCCTTCGGGTTGGTCGGCGCGTGCTGAGACACCCACGCGCAGCTCGCCGTCTCCCGGGCGCCGCGCAGTACCGCGCAGCCGTCCCACTCGCGAACGTCCCAGCCGTACGCGGTGGTGAAGGCGTCGTACGCCTCGGCGGGCAGACCGTACCGGTCCCGGGACAGCGCGAGCACCACCAGATCGTGCTCCCGCAGGTCCGCCGAGAAGGTCTCCAGATCGACCAGCACCGGCCCGTCCGGGCCGACATGCACGTTGCGGGGAAGGGCGTCGCCATGGATCGGACCGGGGGTCAGACGCGGGATCAGCGTCGCCGCGGCCGCGGCGAAGCCGTCACGGCGCTCACGCAGATAGTCGGCGTCGGCCGGGTCGATCGCGTCGCCCGCGAGCCGTAGCCAGCGCTCGACGCCGCCCAGCAGCTCCCGGGGCGGAAGTGCGAACCCGTCCGGGGCAGGCAGGGCGTGGACCAGCCTGAGCAGCCCCGCCAGGTCGCGCGCCTCGGCGGGGCGCACGGCCGTCGGCAACCGGTGCCAGAACGTCACCGGATGCCCCCCCACCAGCCGCGCCCCGGGCTCCGCCGCCCGTACGGCGGGGACGCCGGAGGCGGCCAGCCACCGTGCCACCGCCACTTCGCGCTCGGCCCGGTCCCGCAGCTCCGGGCTGCGCACGGCGTCCCGGCCGATCTTGACCACCAGATCGTCCACGGCGAACACCGCGTTCTCGCCCAGCGCGAGCAGCTCCGCGCCGCCGGACAGTCCGGCAGCGACCAATACCTCACGCGCACGCATTTCGTCCATGGATCCGATTTTCGCACTCATGTCGGCCGGGTTGACGAACCGACGGCCCGTCAGCACGATGACGAGGATCACCTGAGCGTTCAGAGCGGTAAGAATCCGATCAAATGACGCAAGGGGTCTCATTCGTGACATCAGCCAGCGCAGTCGTGCGAACCGGGCGAAACCCGCATCGGTGGACCGTGCGGGCGCCGGCCCCGACCGCCCCGGAGCGGACCGCGGCGGAGGTGCGCTCGCCGGACCGATGGGGCCTTTGGTGTCCGGGTCGTACGGAGTTGAGGGGTTCCGCGCCGTCAGGCCCCGGGCGCTGGGCCGGGCGCGGTACGGGGACCGAGTCGGGCTCGCGTGAGCCCGGGTCCGGCCGCGGGCCGGGACGGCGCCGACGGTCGGGGACGTAAACAAGCCGAGTCCTCGTCGGCGCGCACGGCCCGGTGCGATCCGCCTTCCCCCGTGCGAAGCGTACGGGCCGCCCTGGCGGGGACGTCGGAGCCGTGCGAATGGTCCATCTTGCGCAGCCCGCGCCCGACTTGGGCACGCCTGGCCGAATTTCTATTACAAAACTTTGTTGCGTAAGTCACAGCCGTAAGAAGGTCTTGATCTGAGCGCGTCAATCGGCAAGGGTTTCGAGCCAACCCCCGGAGATCTTCCGGCCGAGGGTCAATCCCCCCACAAAGAATGACGAGGAGACCCCTCTTCATGGCTATTCACAAGCGCGCACGCCGGATCAAGCTCACCGCCGCGATAACCGCCGTGGCGGCGGCCGCCGGAGTCACCCTGCTGAGCACTCCCGTCGCCGGAGCCGCGTCCGCTCCCGCGATGGGCGTCGTCTACGGCGCCGATGCGGCGAACGCCGTCCAGGGCAGCTACATCGTGATGCTGGACCACAAGGCCGACAAGTCGAAGCTGGCCAAGAAGTACGGCGGCAAGCTCGACCGGAACTTCAAGTCCGCCGTCAACGGCTTCTCCGCCAGCGGCCTCTCGCTCACCGAGGCCAAGCGACTCGCGGCCGACCCGGCCGTCTCCAAGGTGGTCCAGAACAAGAAGTTCCACATCGACGCCACGCAGGAGAACCCGCCGTCCTGGGGGCTGGACCGGATCGACCAGACCGAGACGGCCGGCGACGACGCGTACACCTACCCGGACAGCGCGGGCGAGGGCGTCACCGCCTACGTCATCGACACCGGTGTCCGCACCACGCACAGCGAGTTCGAGGGCCGGGCCACCTCCGGCTACGACGCGGTGGACGACGACGACAGCGCGGACGACGGCAACGGCCACGGCACGCACGTGGCCGGGACCATCGCCGGTGCCACCTACGGTGTCGCCAAGAAGGCGAAGATCGTGGCCGTCCGGGTCCTCGACGACTCCGGCTCCGGCACCACCGAGCAGGTCGTCGCGGGCATCGACTGGGTCACCGCCAACCACGAGGGGCCCTCCGTCGCCAACATGAGCCTCGGCGGCGGCGCGGACGAGGCGCTCGACGCCGCGGTCCAGAAGGCCATCGCCTCCGGGGTCACGTTCGCCGTGGCCGCGGGGAACGACTCCTCCGACGCGAGCCAGACCTCGCCGGCGCGCGTTCCCGAGGCGATCACCGTCGCCTCGTCCACGGTGGACGACGAGCAGTCGTACTTCTCCAACTACGGCTCGATCGTGGACATCTACGCACCCGGGTCGGACATCACCTCGTCCTGGAACGACAGCGACGACGGTTCCAACACGATCTCCGGCACCTCCATGGCGACCCCGCACGTCGTCGGAGCCGCCGCCGTCTACCTCTCCGGACACCCGGACGCCACCCCGGACGAGGTCGCCACGGCGCTGACCGAGGGCGCCACCCCCGACGCGATCTCCAACGCGACCGAGGGCACGCCCAACAAGCTGCTCAAGATCGTCGAGTAGTCGCCCCCCGGGCGTGACCGGTGTCCGGACGCCGGTCACGCCCGGGGCCCCTCGGCCGCCGCGCCCTCCCCCACGGGGCGCGGCGGCCGCTCCGCGCGGGCGTGTCGTCCTATGGTGTGACCATGACGATGTACGCGGCGCTGTTGCGCGGGATCAATGTGAGCGGCCACAAGAGGGTGCCGATGGCCGAACTTCGCACGCTGCTCACCGAACTGGGCCACGGAGACGTCCGTACCCATCTGCAGAGCGGCAACGCCGTCTTCAGCAGCCCGTCGGACGACGAGAACCTGCTCGCCGCCGAGCTGGAACGGGCCATCGAGAAGCGGTTCGGGTTCCCCGTCCCCTGTCTGGTCCGCGACGGCGCGTACCTCGCGGCGGTCGCCGCGGCCTGTCCCTTCCCGGCCGCCGAGCTGGAGGGCAGGCAGTTGCACGTCACCTACTTCGGGCAGCCCGTGGACGCGGCGCGCTTCGAACGGATCGAGGCGGCGGACCACCTCCCCGAGGAGTTCCGGCTCGGGGACCGCGCGCTGTACCTCTACACGCCCGACGGGCTGGGCCGGTCCAGGCTCGCCGACGCGCTGTCCCGCCCCTCCCTCGCCCCGGGCATCACCGCCACCTCCCGCAACTGGAACACCGTGCTCAAGCTGGTGGAGTTGACGGCGGCCGGGGAGACCACGCACCCCGGAGCCGGGGCATGACCGGGACGCCACCCGGCGTGGCCGCGGCGGTGGAGGGCGAACTTCGCCTCCTCGACCCGGCGGTACGTGCCTGCGCCGACGTCCTCGCCCAGGTGCTGCACCCGGACTACCGCGAGATCGACTCCACCGGCCGGATCTGGGACCGGGACGCGATGATCGCCTCGCTCACCGGTCAGGGCGCCCCGCGCCCCGGCCCCCTCACCGCGTCGCGGATGCGCGGGGTCCAGCTGGACGGCGGACTGGTCCACCTCACCTACGACACCGAACGCAAGGGGCACCTCGCCCACCGCAGTTCGCTGTGGCTGTTCACCGGGACGGGCTGGGCGCTCTACTTCCACCAGGCCACACCGTTCGCCGCGACGGCAGCGGACATCGTTCCCCGCGCCGACGACTGAGCCCGCGCGGCGGCACGTCACGGGCTGCGAGCCACGGCGAACGGACCCCTGCGCGGGCGACCGCCGCACTCGTCGTGGGCGGTCACGGACGTCGGTGGACGGACGCGGACAGGCGTGGACGGTCGCGCGCTCGGGGGCGGACCCGCTCGTTCAGCGGCGTGCGGCCCGGTGGGCCCGCGCCGTCCACCGGCCGTCCGTACGGGAGATCCGCACCGGATGCCCGAAGCAGTCGCTGACCAGGTCGGTGGTCAGCACCTCGTCCGCGTCGCCCGACGCCACGCAGCGTCCGCCGCGCAGCAGCATCGCGTGCGTGGTGGACGCCGGCAACTCCTCCAGATGGTGTGTGACCAGGACGGTGGCCAGCTCCGGATGCTCCTCGCGCAGCGCGTCCAGACTGTCCAGCAACTGCTCGCGGGCGGCGAGGTCCAGGCCTGTGGCCGGCTCGTCGAGCAGCAGCAGGCGCGGCTCGGGCATCAGTGCGCGGGCGATGAGCGTACGGCCCCGCTCGCCCTGCGAGAGCGCGGGCCAGCGCGACTCCGTCTTCCCGCCCATGCCGAGGGTCGCCAGCAGGGTCTCGGCCCGGTTTCGCTGCTCCCGGGTCGGGGACCAGCGAGGCACCGGCTCGATCGAGTTGGTCAGACCGGTCAGCACCACCTCGCGCACCGACAGCGGGGAACGCAGCGGATGCCGCGGATCGACATGCCCGAGCATCGACCTCAGCTCCCGCAGATCGACCCGGCCCAGGGTGCGTCCGAGCACCTCGACGGTGCCCCGGGTGGGGTGGTTGACCGCGCCGAGCAGACCGAGCAGCGTGCTCTTGCCGGCCCCGTTGGCGCCGAGCAGGGCCCAGTGCTCACCACTGCGCACGGTCACGGACACCGAGTCGAGCAGGACGTTGCCGTCCCGTACCAACGAGACGGCCTCGGCCCGGATCACCGGGGCGGCCGTGCTGCGAGCGGGTGCCCCGGCCGGGGCGGGAACGGGGGCGGTGGTCTGCGTGGTCACCTACGAGCACTCCTTCATGCGGGGCGGGTCCTTCGGGGGGACGCGAGCCCTTCCAGAAGGCTCATGTCCTCGGCGGACAGCCGGACCTCCCGAGCCCCCATGTTCTCCGTGAGATGGACGGGCGAACCGGTGCCGGGGGTGGGGCACAGGACGGGGGAGCGGTGCAGCAGCCAGGCGAGGGCGATCTGCCCGCGCGTGGCGCCGTGCCGATCGGCGACACCGGTGAGTGCGGCGCCCGCCTCGCCGGTCAACGCCCCGTCGGCCAGCGGGAACCAGGGCAGAAACGCCAGGCCGTGGGCCTCGCACACCCTCAGTACCGCGTCCGACGAGCGGTCGAGGAGATTGAACCGGTTCTGCACCGAGGCGATCCCGGTCAGGGAGAGGGCCTGCTCCAGCTGGTCGGCGGTGAGGGTGTCCAGACCGATATGGCGGATCTTACCCTCCTGCCTCAGCTCATCCAGTGCGCCCAGCTGGTCGGCCATGGGCACCTGGGGGTCCAGCCGGTGCAGCTGGTAGAGACCGATCCGTTCCGTCCGCAGGCGCCGAAGGCTCGCCTCGCACATCGCCCGCAGCCGCTCGGGGCGGCCGTCGACGTGCCAGGCGCGGTCGCTGGTGCGCACCACACCGCCCTTGGTCGCGACCATCAGTTCGTCCGGGTACGGGCGCAGGGCCTCGGCGACCAGTTCCTCGGCCAGACCGGGGCCGTAGTTGTCGGCGGTGTCGACGAGCGTGACGCCCTGTCCGACGGCCGCCCGCAGCACCGCCACCGCCTCCCGCCGCTCCCCGCGAGGCCCCCAGTAGCCGGGACCGGTCAGCTGGGCGGTGCCGTAGCCGAGGCGGCGCACGGGCGACTCACCGCCCAGCAGGAACACGTCGTCGAGGGGGTGTGACACGGGAGACATGTGCAAAGGCTAACGACGACGGTGCGCCGTGCCGTGAGGCCGGGCCTTGGGCGGCCGCCGTCGGCCGGGGAATGGGCGGCCGGGGTGGGTAACCACTCGGCGAGAGAACGGGAGGCGCTGTGCAGTGTCCCAGATGCGGCAAGCAGATGAGCCGTAACGTCGGTGGCTGGTGGACCTGTTGGAGCTGCGGCAACACCCAGCCCGGATACGGGGCGCCCTCGGCGTCCCGGCCGGTCGTGCCGGTCACGGGCGCAGGCGTGTCGATGTGCCGCGTGCTCATATGAGACCGGCTCCGGCACCGGTTCCGGGACCCGCTGCGGGACCGGCGAGATCCCTGCTGACTACATCGATCTCCCGTTTCCCGCCGTCCGGGGCCGTCCAGGTGCCCTATTGTGGTGCGGTGTCGACAGGAAACGCCGTGGTCGCGCGCAACATGCGCTTCCTCAGAGAGCAGCGCGGGCTGTCGCTGGCCGAACTCGCCCGCCAGGCCGGGCTGGCCAAGCAGACGCTCTCCAAGGTCGAGCTGGGCACCGGAAATCCCACGGTGGAGACGCTGTTCGCGGTCGCGGCCGCCCTCGGCGTGCCGGTGACGCGACTGGTGGCCGAACGCGAGCAGGTGATGACGGTGCGTCGGGGCCGGGACGCGTCCTGGCAGGAGCGGTCCGGCTACGAGGTCCGCAGCCTCGACCATGTCTACGGCTCGGGTGTCATCGAGAACTACGTGCTGCGGATCCGGGGCGAGGGGCACTCGCAGCCCCACCCGGTGGGCACGCTCGAGCATCTCTACGTCATCAGGGGCCGGGTCAGGGTGGGCCCGGAGGACAGTCCGGTGGAGCTGTCCACCGGTGACTTCGTACGATTCCCCGGCGACCGCCCGCATCTGTACGCGTCCCTCGACGGGGAGAGCGTGGTGCACATCGTGGTGAGCGTGCCGCGGGTCCAGCCGGGCACCGGCGGGGTGCACGGCGGTGTGCGCCGCGAGAACGGCGTGGCCACCGAGGGCTGACCTCCGACGGGCGAGCGACGCTGTCGGTGCCCCGGCGTCCCGGTGGCACGTCGTTGCGCGACGGCTGCCGGGGCCCGAGTGGGGCGGCGCGGCTCAGGCGGCCGCGGGCTCCGCCGATGCCGGGCGGCGACGACCGCGCGGGCGGGCGGCGGCGCCCAGCTCCCTGGCCGCCTCGAAGGCGACCCGGCGCAGCTCCGGAGCGACCCGGGCGGGTTCGAAGCGGTGCAGGGCGCCGGAGACCGAGATCGCGGCGACCGGCCGGCCGGCCGCGCCCATGACCGGCACCGCCACGCACGTGACACCCGGCAGGATCTCCTCGCGCTCGTAGGCGATCCCCTCGCGCCGGACCCGGGCCAGTTCGGCCCGGAACTCCGCCGGATCGGTCACCGAGTGCTCCGTCGGCGCGGGCAGCCCCTGGGCGATGGCCAGCTCCGCCGCGTCGTGGTCGAAGGCGAGCAGCGCCTTGCCGACCGCGGTGCAGGACGCGGGCAGCCGCGAACCGATCCGGGTGGGTGTACGGGCCCGGCGGTGGCCGTGCAGCTTGTTGACGTACATGACGTCCGTGCGGTGCAGCACCGCCAGGTGCACGGTCTCGTGGGTGAGGACGTACAGCTCGGTGAGGAAGGGGAGCAGCCGTTCCTGGAGCATCAGCGGCGTCGGCCCGTAGGCCCGGCGCCCGATGTCGAAGAGCTGGGGGCCGAGCCGGTAGCTGCTCCCGACGCGCTCGACGACGGCGTTGCGCTGGAGGATGCCCAGCAGCCGGAACGCGGTCGACTTGGTGAGCCGGGTGCGGCGGGCGAGTTCGCTGACGCCGACCTCGCGGTCCTCCTCGGCCAGCGACATCAGCAGGGTCAACGCCTTGTCCACGGCGGTCTGCTGGTCCTGCGAGGGGCCGGTGCCGGACGCGCTCCCGGCATCGGTGGTCGAGATGGGGTCGAGCATGTCCGCCTCCGCAACACTCTCCGGCGACCACTTCAATGGACGCATGTCCACTTTAGATGACTGTTTCGGCGTCGTGAAGAGCAAAGGCTCCGCAAAATGGAGAAAGCGGTGCCTCGCATGTCATATCCGAGGGGCCGGCTGACCGGAGGGACACGTGCCGTGTCCGGGCGGCGTACGAGGCGTCCCACCCGCAAAACCGGGCCGGACGGGCGTCGCGCCGACCGTCGTCCGGCCCGTGTCCGGGGTGCGGTCCCGGTCAGGGGCGGACGATCACCTTCCCCGTGACCTCACCGTCGATCATGGCGCGGAAGCCGTCGTGGATGGCGGTCAGCGGGATCTCCCGGTCGATCCGGGGCCGGACCCCGGCACTCTCCATGAACCGCAGCAGCGACACGAACTCCTGGCGCGTCCCGCCGGTGGAGCCCAGCACCCTCTGCTGGAGGTAGAAGACCCGGTTCAGGTCGGCCGGCGGGTTGGCCCCGCTGGTCGCGCCGGCCACCACCACCGTGCCGCCGGCCCGCAGCGAGCGCAGCGAGTGGGACCAGGTGGCCTCGCCGACCGTCTCCACGACCACGTCGACCTTCTCCGGAAGCCGCTCCCCGGTGGGCAGCGCCACATGGGCCCCCATCTCCAGGGCCGCGTCCCGCTTGGCCTCCGACCGGCTGGTCGCGTACACCCTGGCTCCGGCCGCCCGCGCCAGAGTGATGGCCGCCGAGGCCACACCGCCCCCCGCGCCCTGCACCAGCACCCGGTCGCCGGGACGTGTCCGGGCCTGGGTGAACAGCATCCGGTACGCCGTCAGCCAGGCCACCGGCAGACAGGCGGCCTCCGCGAAGGACAGCGCGGCCGGCTTGGGGATCAGATTCCGCCGCGGTACGCACAGGAACTCCGCGAACGCCCCGTCGTGCCGCTCCGACAGCAGTGCCCGGCCGGGGTCCAGGGTCTCGTCGCCGCCCCCGGCCTGCGGGTCGCCGATCACCGGATGGACGACGACCTCGTTCCCGTCCTCGTCGTACCCGGCCGCGTCACAGCCCAGCACCATGGGCAGCCGGTCCGCCGGGTGACCGACCCCGCGCAGCGTCCAGATGTCGTGGTGGTTCAGCGCTGCCGCGACCACGCGGACCACCGCCCAGCCGGGCGGGGCCATCGGAGCGGCGACCTCGCGCAGCTCCAGCCCGCCGAGCGGATCGGCGGGGTCCTGGCGTACGGCGACGGCGGCGAGCATCGGTCCTCCTGGGGCGGGGCGTCATCGAGATCGGCGCACGGGCGCCTGCCGGCGCACCGCGCGAACCCCCGACCCTTCCCGGACCGGCCGTCCGGCGGCCAGCGGCCGTGCCGGAAAGCGGCACGAACGTCCGCCGGCCCGCCGGACCCGGCCCGACCCGGCGGACACGGAGGGAGCGGGTGCGGCCGGTGACCGGGCGCCGGGCGGCGTGACCCGGACGCGTTCCACAGGGCGGCACAACGCGTGGCAGCGCCGCCCGGGACATCGTCTGCTGGGTGCTGCCCGTACGGACCGACAGCCCGTCCGGCCCCCGCCCGTACCCCCTGACCAGACCTGAAGGGACGGCCCGTCATGCAACTCAGCGGACTGGGATACTTCGGACTCCGCACCCGGCACGTCGACCGATGGCGCGCCTTCGCCGAGGACGTGCTCGGACTGTCGGCACGGACCACCGAGGACGGGCTGCGGCTGCGCGCGGACGACCGGGCCTGGCGCATCGCCCTGCACGAGGCCGACACCGAGGAATTCGGCTACGTCGGCTGGGAGGTGCCCGGCCCCGCCGAACTGGCCGCCGCCGCGGCGGAGCTGGCCGCCGCCGGTGTCGAAGTGACGCACGCCGACGAGCGGTTGCTGCGTGAGCGCGATGTGCTCGGTCTCTTCCATGTCGAGGACCCCGACGGCGTCCGGGTCGAGATCTTCCACGGCGCCCGTACCGCCGTCACGCCGTTCGTCTCGCCGACCGGTGCCCGCTTCGTCACCGGCGAACAGGGCCTGGGCCACGTGGTGTTCTCGGTGCGCGACTACGCCGCGACGCTCCGGTTCTACACGGAACTGCTCGGCTTCCGGGTCTCGGACTTCTGCGACCTCGGCCGCAAGCGCATCGCGTTCCTGCACACCAATCCGCGCCACCACTCGCTCGCCTTCGCCGGGCTCGTCATCGAGCCCGAGCGCAAGCCGCGCAAGGACGTCGACCCGGGCGAGCTGTTCCACTTCATGCTGGAGGTCGACGACCTCGACACCGTCGGCCACGCCTACGACCGCTGCCTAGAAGGCGCCGCGCCCGTCGCGCTCACACTCGGCCGGCACAGCAACGACAAGATGCTCTCCTTCTACGCGATCACGCCCTCCGGCTTCGAGATCGAGTACGGCCACGGGGCGATCACCGTCGCCGATCCGTGGACCGCGACCCGCGTCGACGGCACCAGCCTGTGGGGCCACCACCGACCGCCCGCCCCTGCCGCGTCCCCGGCTCCGTCCGCGCCCGCCCCGGAAGGAGCCACGGCATGAGCGCCCTGAACCGCGCCCCGGCCCCCTCCGTCGACGTCAGCGGGTACTTCGACATCGACCAGGGCCTCGTCGACCGCGGGATCTTCAGCGACAGCGGGCTCTACCAGCAGGAACTGCGCCGCGTCTTCGCGCCCAGCTGGCTGTTCCTCGCCCACGAGTCCCAGTTCGCCAAGCCCGGTGACTTCTTCAGCACGTACATGGGCGAGGACCCGGTCATCGTGACCATGGGCAAGGACCGGCGCATCCGGGCCTTCCTCAACGCCTGCCGGCACCGCGGCATGCGGATCTGCCGCGCCGACGCCGGAGCCACCAAGGCATTCACCTGCAATTACCACGGGTGGTCCTTCGACACCTCCGGCAAGCTGATCAACGTACCCAACCGCGAGGGCTATCCGGCCGACTTCGACGAGAGCCGCTGGGGCCTGATCGAGGTCGCCCAGCTGGACACGTACAAGGGCCTGATCTTCGCTACCTGGAACCCGGACGCCCCCGCGCTGGTCGAGGCGCTCGGCGGCATGACCTGGTACATGGACGCCATGCTCGACCGCGACCCGGAGGGCACCGAGGTCGTCGGCGGGGTCCACAAGTGGGTGCTGGAGGGCAACTGGAAGCTCGCCGCCGAGCAGTTCTCGTCCGACTGGTACCACGTCAACATCTCGCACGCCTCCGCCCTGATGGTCATGTCACCCACCGGCAAGGGGCCCAAGACCGAGATCGTGCAGACTCCGGGCCGCCAGTACACCGACCCGAACGGGCACGGCGCCGGCTTCCCGACCCACCCCAAGAGCCGTTTCGACGACCAGGTGGTGCACGAGTACTACGACTACGACCGGCTGCGCGAACGCCTCGGCAAGGAGCGCGCCGAGGGTCCGATGACGACCGGACACGCCAACGTCTTCCCCAACTTCTCCTACCTGCCCGTGAACGGCAGCATCCGCGTCTGGCACCCCAAGGGCCCGGACCGGATGGAGGTCTGGGCATGGACGATCGTCGACAAGTCGATGCCTGAAGAGGTGAAGAACGCCCAGCGGCTCTACAACCTCCGCACGTTCGGACCCACCGGCATCTTCGAGCAGGACGACGGCGAGAACTGGAGCGAGGTCCAGGCCACCGCGCACGGCTTCGTGGCCGGCGGCATGGCGCTCAACTACCAGATGGGCATCGGGATGGGAGCCGAGGACGGCGTCCACCCCGGTACCACCGGACACCTGTACTCCGACGGGGCCGCCCGCGGCTTCTACACCCGCTGGCGCGACCTGATGAACACCCCGGCCTGGCACGAGAAGGCGGCTGAAGAACGATGAACACCACCGGCAACGTGGTCCGGGTCGCCGACGTCGGCGACATCGAGGAGGGCGAGGCCCTCCAGGTGCCCGCCGAGCGGACCGGCTACCGCGACGCCATCGCCGTCTTCCACGACGGTGGCGCCTACTACGCGCTCGACGACACCTGCTCGCACGGCCAGGCGTCGCTCGCCGACGGCTGGATCGAGGACGGCGAGGTCGAATGCCCCCTGCACAGCGCCCGCTTCTGCCTCAGGTCGGGCGAGCCGCAGTGCATGCCCGCCACCATCGCCGCCCGGACCCACAAGGTCGAGGTACGCGAGGGCGGGATCTGGCTGCACCCCGGTCAGGAGCCCACGGCATGAAGAGGATCGCCCTGGTGGGCGCGGGCATCTCCGCCGTCTCCACCTGCGACGCGCTGCGCTCCGGCGGATACGACGGCGAGATCGTGCTGCTGAGCGACGAGGAGGGCGTGCCCTACGACCGTCCGCCGCTCAGCAAGGACGTCCTGCTCGGCAGGGCCACCGTCCGCGACGACGTGGCGCTGCGACCGGCCGACTGGTACGAGAAGCAGCGCGTCGACCTGCGGCCCGCGACCGCCGTGACCGCGCTGCGCCCCGACGAGGGCGTACTGGAACTGGCCGACGGCACCGAGTTGACGGCCGACCGGATCGTCCTCGCCACCGGCGGCACCGCCCGCACCCTGCCGGTGCCGGGCGCCGACGACCCCGCCGTGCACACCCTGCGCACGTGGGCCGAGGCCGAACTCCTGCGCTCCCGGCTGACCCCGGGGGCCCGGATCGCCGTCGTGGGAGCCGGGCTGATCGGCGCCGAGACCGCGGCGGTCGCCGCCGGACTGGGCTGCCGGGTCACCCTCGTCGACCCGGTCCCCGTGCCGCTGACCGCCGTCGTCGGGCCCGACATCGCCCGTGCGCTGCACGACCGGCACCGGGCCGCGGGCGTCGACGTCGTCACGGGCGGCGTGGAGCGCATCGACCGGGCGCCCGGCGCCGACGAGGTCACCGTCACCGTCGGCGGCCACGCCACGCCGATCACCGCCGACACGGTCGTCGTCGGCATCGGGATCCGGCCGGACACCGCGCTCGCCGGGGCCGCCGGCCTCACCGTCGACAACGGCATCGTCGTGGACGCCGCCCAGCGCACCTCGCACCCGAGGGTCCATGCGGTCGGGGACGTCGCCCGCCGCGCGGACCACCCGGTGCGCCACGAGCACTGGGACGCCGCGCAGCGCTCCGGTCGGGCCGCGGCCGCCGGACTGCTCGGGACGGACGCGCCCGGCGAACCGGCCTCCTGGTTCTGGTCCGACCGGTACGGCAGCCGCCTGGAGGCGGTCGGCTCGATGGCCGACGCCGAGGAGACCGTACGCCGACCGGAGACCGGGTCCGCAGCGTTCACCGTGTTCGGGCTGCGCGCGGGACGGGTGGTCGCCGCCGCGGCGATCGACCGGCCCAAGGACATCAAGGCCGCACAGCGGCTGATCGCCCGCGCCGTCGCCGTCACCCCGCAACGGCTCGCCGACGAGTCCGTCGAGCTGCGCGCCCTGCTGCGCGGCTGACCGGCCACGCCCGCCCCCTTGTCGTTCCCCGCCGTCCGGCAGCCGGCCGAGGCCCACCGCCCGGCCCGTGCCGCGGACCGGCACACCCGCTCCCCGCGCCCGCCGCCGTGCGATGGGATAGCCGACGCAGCGCGGCCTTCTCAGGGCTGTCCCGTAATCCCTGACGGGCGCCCGACGACAGCCGCGGCACCTCGCCGCGTTGTCGGAACGCCCACATACGTCCCGTATGCGGGCGCCCCTCCGTCTTGCGATGCACCACATCTGACGCCGCGCGCTGATCCGCCACCGGATTACGGGACAGCCCTTAGGAGGATCCATGAGCATCCACACCCAGGACTCCGCCGCCCCCGCTCGAGGTGCGGCGCTGGACGACATGCTGCTCCACTTCGAGGTGCAGCGTTTCTACACACTGGAAGCCCAACTGCTCGACCAGCACCGCTACGCCGACTGGCTGGAGCTGCTCGCCGAGGACCTGCACTACTGGGCGCCGGTACGGACCAACCGGCTGCGGCGCCAGCAGTCGCTCGCCGACGGCGCCCCGGGCGAGGTCGCCGTCTTCGACGAGACCAGGGCGAGCCTCGCCTGGCGCATCCGGCGGTTCGACTCCGGCATGGCCTGGGCCGAGGACCCGCCGTCGCGCACCCGGCACCTGATCACCAACGTCGCCGTGCGCTTCGGTGACGAACCGGGCACGTACGTCGCCGAGTCCGATTTCCTGGTCTACCGCAACCGGCTGGAGCGCGAGGTCGACGTGTACGCGGGCGGCCGCACGGACCTGCTGCGCCGCGGGGAGGACGGGAGGCTGCTGATCGCCCGCCGCCACATCCTCCTCGACCAGAACGTGCTGCTCGCCAAGAACATCAGCACGTTCCTCTGACCGCCCGCCCCTCCTGCCGCACGCCGGGCCCGATCTCCGACCGCCGCCCGCCGTGCGACGCCCGGGACGCGCGTGGCGACCGCCGTTCCCGCACCCGCGGCAACGACCGCCCGCCGTTCCTGCCCCCGTACCGACCGGCAATCCCACCCCGCCGGCCCCGCATCCCCGTGGAGTTCCCGTGACGTCCGTCCGTACACCCGACGCCGTAGAGCCCGAGATCACCGAACACACCGTCCAGACGTCCCTGGGCACGATCTCGGTCAGTGAGGCCGGGCAGGGCCCCGTCCTGGTGATGCTGCACGGCGGCGGCCCGGGCGCCACCGGTCTCGCCAACTACCGGCAGAACCTCCCCGCGCTCGCCCCGCACCACCGGATCCTCCTGCCCGACCAGCCGGGCTTCGGCGGCAGCTACCGGCCGTCCGAGGCGGATCTGGACGCCCGCTCCATTACCGAGATCACCGTGGACGCGCTCCTGCAGGCCCTCGACGCCCTCGGCGTCGAACGGTTCCACCTGCTGGGCAACAGCCTCGGCGGCGCGGCCGCGATCGCCACCGCCCTCGCGGCGCCCGAGCGGGTCGAGAAGCTGGTCCTGATGGCGCCCGGCGGCGGCTGGCTGCCGTTCGGCCCGACCCCCACCGAGGGCCAGAAGGCGATGTTCCGCTACTACAACGGCGAGGGCCCGACCGTGAAGAAGATGCGGGACTTCATCCGTGTCATGACGGCCGAGCCCAAGCGCTGGGAGGACACGGTCCAGGCCCGGTACGAGGCCTCCCTCGACGCGAGCCACATCGAGTTCTACCACCGCTACAACGCGGCCTTCGGCAAGCGGCACGGCATGGACCCGCTCTGGCGCGACGTGCACCGGATCAAGGCTCCGACGCTGCTGCTCTGGGGACGTGACGACCGCACCATCACCCTCGACGGCGCCCAGCTCATGCTCAAGCAGATCCGCGATGTCCAGCTGCACGTGTTCGGAGGCTGCGGCCACTGGGTGCAGCTGGAGCGGCAGGCCGAGTTCGAGCGGCTCGTCAACGACTTCCTCCAGGAGCGCTGAGCCATGACCACCCCGGCACACCCCGCCACCACGGAACCGTCCGCCGGCTGGCTCGACGGCGACGTCGCCCTGATCACCGGTGGCGCCGGCGGCCTCGGGCGCGCCGTCGCGCTGCGGTACCTCGCCGAGGGCGCCGGTGTCGCGGTGCTCGACCGGGACGCCGAGCAGCTGAAGGTACTGGCCGAGGCCGCGGGCGAACACGCCGACCGGGTGCTCGCCCTCACCGGTGACGTACGCTCGACGCAAGACCTGCACGCGGCGGTCGCCGCCACCGTCGAGCGGTTCGGGAAGCTCGACATCCTGGTTCCCAACGCCGGGATCTGGGACTACCACCGCAGTCTCACGCGGCTCACGGGCGAGGAGCTGGCGGAGGCGTTCGACGAGGTCTTCGCCGTCAACGTCAAGGGCTATCTGCTCGCAGTGGAGGCGGCCTGGCGCGAGCTGGTATCGACCCGGGGCAGCATCATCATGACTCTCTCCAACTCCTCCTTCCACACCAACGGCGGCGGCCCCGTCTACACGGCGAGCAAGCACGCCTGCCTCGGTCTGGTCCGGGAGTTCGCGTACGAACTCGCCCCCAGGGTCCGGGTCAATGGTGTCGCCTGCGGCGGCATGCGCACGCAGCTGCGGGGCCCGGAGAGCCTCGGTCTCGACGAGCGCAGGATCGAGGACTCGTTCGCCCGCGCCGAGGCGGCGGGCGAACGCCCGAACGTGCCGCTGTACGAGGCGAGCGTGGAGCCGGAGGACTTCACCGGGACGTACGTCCTTCTGGCTTCCCGCCGCAACAGCGGCAACATCACCGGGGCCGTGGTCCCCGTGGACGGCGGCATCGCCGTACGCGGCTTCCGCACCGCGGCCGGCGGCGCCGGTCTCTGACCGGTCGCCCCCGCCGTCTCCCCGACCGCCTCAGCCCCACCGACACAGCTCTCCCCTCCACCGCCACAGCCGACAGTCACCGAAGGAGCCGCTCGGGTCATGGTCGACATCAGTCCTGCTGCCGCCGTGCAGCGCAGAGCGCGGTACGACTCAGCCGCCCCCGCTCTCGTCTACGAGGGCCGGACCATCACGGCCGGCGCCCTCGCCGCGACCACGGGCAGGCTCGCCGCCGGGCTCGCCGCCCTCGGCGTGCGGCGCGGCGACCGCGTGGCGTTCCTGGGTCTCAACAGCGCGACGCTGCTGGAGACGCTGCTGGCAGCCACCCATATCGGCGCGGTGTTCGTGCCGGTCAACCACCGGCTGGCCGCCGACGAGGTACGGCACATCCTCGCCGACTCGGGAACGCACACGCTGATCGCCGAGGAGAGCCACCGGTCCCTGGCGGAGTCGATCCTCGCCGAGGTCCCGGTCCGCCGGCCGGTCCTCGTCGACACCGACCCTTCCTGCCCCGCGGCCCCCGCCCCGCCCGCCGTGTGGACCCCGCTGTCCGAGGTGCTCTCCACCGACACGACGCCGCAGAGCGCGGTCCCGGTGCGGGACGACGACCTGGCCGCGCTGATGTACACGTCGGGGACCACCGGCCGGCCCAAGGGGGTCATGCTCACCCACGGCAATCTGTGGTGGAACGCGGTGAACGTCGACACCATGGTCGACACCCGGCCCGACGACGTGAACCTGGCCGTGGCCCCGCTCTTCCACATCGGCGGGCTCAACGCCCTCACGCTGCGCACGCTGACCCGCGGCGGTGTCGTCGTCGTACGCCGCCACTTCGATCCCGAGCAGTGCCTGGCCGACCTGGTGGCGCACCGGGTCACCAGCGTTTTCGCGGTCCCGGCCATGTTCGCGGCGCTCACCCGCGCACCGGGGTTCAAGGAGGCCGATCTGTCCGCGCTGCGCGCGGTGATCGTGGCGGGCGCCGCCGTGCCGCCCCAGCTCATCCGGGACTACGCGGAGTCGCACGGTGTGCTGCTGCAGCAGGCATGGGGCCTGACCGAGACGGCGCCGTTCGCCACGTATCTGCCTGCCGCGCGCACCCTGGAGAAGACCGGGTCCGCCGGTCTGCCCATGCCGTACACCGAGGTCTGCCTGATGGTCCCGGGCCGGGGCACCGTCATCGAGGAGCCGCATGTGCGCGGCGAGATCTGCGTGCGCGGCCCGAACGTCGTCGCCGGCTACTGGAACAACCACCGGGCGACCCGGGAGGCGTTCGACGACGCGGGCTGGTTCCACAGCGGCGATGTCGGATACCGCGACGAGGACGGCCACTACTACGTCGTCGACCGGCTCAAGGACATGATCATCAGCGGTGGCGAGAACGTCTATCCCGCCGAGGTCGAGCGGGTGCTGAGCGCCTTCCCCGGAGTCCACGAGGTGGCGGTCGTCGGCATTCCCCACCCGAAGTGGGGCGAGACCGTCGTCGCCGTCCTCACCTGCGAGCCGGGGGTCGAGCCGACCCTCCAGGAGGTGCGCGACTTCGGTTCCGGCCGGCTCGCCCGCTACAAGCTGCCCACCCGCCTGGTCCTCGCCCCCGAACTGCCGCGCAACGCGAGCGGCAAGCTGGTCAAGAGCCGGGTGCGGGACATCGTGACCGACACCGGGCCGACCACCGGCTGACCGGCCCGGCCGCTCTCCGCCGGGCCGGTCGGACCGCCCGTCTCCCCGGCCGACGGCCGTCCCCACCGGCCGGTGCCGAACCCTCCGGCCGGAGGCCGGGCGGCCGTTCCCCGGCCCGGTCCGCCGCACGCTCCGGTCCCCGGACCGATCGCAGTCCCCGTCCCACCGCCTGCCGGGATCCCCCATCACGAAGGGTCGCCGCCATGAAGCTCACCACCGTCGGCCACCACCCGCTGCCCGTGCCGGCCCTCCCCGGCCACGTCTCCGGATGGACCCTGCGTCCTGCCGGGTCCGCTCCCGCCACCGGGGCCACCGTCCCGTTCGGCGCGGCTCCGGCGGGCGCCGTCCGCACCTGCACGGCGAGCAGCGGCCAGGACGGCGGCCCGGTCGTCCGCGTGACGATCCACCGGGTGCTGCACCATCCGCTGCGCGGCTGCTACCCGGTCGGCGCGCACGATCTGCTGCTGGAACTCGACATCACGGAGCCGCGGAACCCGGTGTCCGGCGACGGCCGGGACACCGCGGGGCTGCTCCGCTCCCTGGTCGCGGCCCTCTTCGCGGCCGATCCGTCCTGCCGCCGCATCACGGCGGCTCCGCCCGTCGAGGACACCGCCGCCCGGGAGCGTTACGCCGCCGGAGGCTTCCGCCCGGTGGCCGAGGCCGATGTGCGCGAGGGAAGCGTGGTGCTGATGGTGGTCGAGCCCGCGCAGGTCACCACGATCGACACGGCCCTCTCCGCCATGCCGCACTGACCTGCCGCGCGGGCTGTGAGGCGTGCTCGCCGGGGGCGGCGGTCCGGAGCCGTCCGTCCGACGGCCGGACGGCGTGGGGGCGCGTGCGGATGCCGTCCGTCCGGTCCGGCGGTGCCGCGGTCGCGGGGTGCCCCGGTCGGACCGAGCGCGTCCGGTCGCGAGCCGGTCCGGCGTTGCCCGGCCGCGGAGACCGTCCGGGAACGGTTACGCGCTGAGCGTGCCCGTCCGCGCGAACCCGGCCACGTGCCCGGTCGGCGCCGCCGCTCGCGCGGCCGGGGCGCGGGCCTCGTCGTAGCGGTGCAGCAGCAGGCGGGCCAACTCCCGCGCCGGGCCCAGGACGTCGGCCAGCACATCCGCGTCGGCCGCGCCGGCCGCTATCCGGTCGGGGAGCCGGCCGGGGGCGACGACGTACGGGGCCACCGCCACCCGCCGTACCCCCTCGGCCCGTAGGGCCCGTACCGCGTCCTCGGTGCGGGGGAACCCTGCGGGAGATGCGGCGGAGGCGAACGCAGGCCGCACGGCGCACCAACCGGTGTGCCGCAGCTCCCGCGCGATTTCAGCGATCACTGCGATCGCCTCCGGGTCGGTGGAGCCCGCCGAGGCCAGGACGAGCCCGGTCGAGGCGCGGTCGCCGGGGCGGACCCCGGCCTCGCACAGCCGACGTTCCAGCGCCGCGTTCAGCAGCGGCGACGGGCCGAGCACCTCGGCCTGACGGACGCGCAGCCGGGGCAGCCGGGTCCGGGCTTCGTGCAGCACCGTGGGGATGTCGGACTTGGCGTGGAAGGCCCGGGTCAGCAGCAGCGGCAGCGCGACGACGTCGACGGTGTCACCGGCGTCCTCGGCTTCCTGCGCCGCCAGGCGTTCCAGCACCCTGGGCACGGAGGGCGCGTTGAAGTCCAGGAAGCCGGTCTCCACACGCAGCCCCGGTCGCAGCGACCGCGCCCGAGCGGTGAGCGCGTGCACGGTCGCCGCGTGCCGCGGGTCACGGCTGCCGTGGGCGATGACGAGGAGTACCGGGGCGGGCATGGCCTGGCTCAGTTCTTGACGAGGAGACCGCGGCCGCGCAGCACCCGCCGCTCCAGCGGACTGAAGATCAGCAGGTCGATCGCGATGCCGACGAACAGGATCAGGATGATGGCGAGGAAGATGCCGGGCATGTCCGCGTTGTTGCGGCCGTTCTCCAGCAACTGCCCGAGTCCCAGGCCCAGATCGGGCGAGGAGGCGATGATCTCGGCGGCCATCAGCGAGCGCCAGGAGAACGCCCAGCCCTGCTTGAGACCGGCGAGGTAACCCGGCAGCGCCGCCGGCAGCACGATGTGCCGGGTCCCGCGCAGTCCCGTCGCGCCGAGCGTGCGGCCCGCCCTGAGGAAGAGCGGCGGCACCTGGTCGACGCCCGACACCAGACCGTTGGCGACCGAGGGCACCGCGCCCAGCAGGATCACCGCGTACATCATCCGGTCGTTCAGGCCGAGCCAGATCACGGCGGGCGCCACCCAGGCGACCGACGGCAGGGACTGCAGCCCGGACAGGATCGGGCCGATCGCCGCCCGCACGGGTTTGACCCGGGCCACCAGCAGGCCCAGCGGCGTACCGATCGCCACGGCCAGCAGGAAGCCGAGCAGACCGCGCGAGACGCTGGTCCAGATGACGTCCAGGAGCGTTCCCTGGAGCCACATGTCGGTCGCGCTCTGCCAGACCGCCGCCGGTGACGGCAGCTTGTAGTCGTCGGTGACCCGGGCCCGGACGAGGAGCTGCCAGACGACGAGCACCAGGGCCACGGCCAGCAGCGGCGGCAGGACCTTGCGCAGCAGCACCTCGCGCACGGGCGTGCGGCGCTCCTGCACGGCGTCCAGGGCGTCGAGTCCGGCCTCCAGGCCCGCCAGGTCGTCGGGCTTGGTGTCAGTGCTGGCCATGGCGGCGGATCTCCCCACGCAGTTGATCGGTGATCTCGACGGACAGTTCCGCGACCGCGCTGTCCTCGATGCGGCGCGGCTGCTCGATGCCGACGGTCCACTCGCGGGCGATCCGGCCGGGGCGGGAGGACAGCAGGACGACCCGCTGGGCGAGCCGTACCGCCTCGCGCACGTTGTGGGTGACGAAGAGGACCGAGACGTTCGTCTCCCGCCAGATCCGGGTCAGTTCGTCGTGCAGCACGTCCCTGGTGATGGCGTCGAGTGCGGCGAACGGCTCGTCCATCAGCAGCAGTTGACTGTCCTGGGCGAGGGCGCGGGCCATCGCCACGCGCTGTCGCATGCCGCCCGATAGCTCGTGCACGCGCTTCTCGTACGCCCCGCCGAGCCGGACGAGTCCGAGCAGCCGCTCCGCCTCCGCCCGCCGCTTCGACCTGGGCACGCCGCGCAGGCGCAGTGCGAGTTCGATGTTGCGGCCCGCGGTCAGCCACGGGAACAGGGCGTGCTCCTGGAACATCAGGGCCGGCCGCCCGCCGGGGGTCTCGATGGAACCGGTCGTCGGGCGGTCGAGCCCGGCCACCAGATTGAGCAGCGTCGACTTTCCGCAACCGGAAGCCCCCAGGAGGGTGACGAACTCGCCGGGCGCGACATCGAGCGAGATGTCGTCCAGGACGAGTTGCGGTCCCTCCGGTCCGCCGAAGGACTTGGACACGTGCGAGATGCGGGCGGCGTGCCCGACCGCGGCACGGTCGTCGGCCCTGGTGAGCGTGGTCGCCATGGTCGTCACCTCCTGGGGATCCGACTCCGGGCTCCCGGGGACGGGACCTGGGTTCGGGTTCGGGTGGGGCTACTTGACGCCGAGACCGGCGTCGGAGACCTCGGGCCTGCCCGCGGCCTTCAGGACCTTGTTCAGCGGCTCCAGGTCGTAGATGCCGTTCAGGTCGGGCTTCTCCAGCAGCCCGGCCTTCACCGCGTGCTCCGCCTGTGCGTCGAGCGTGGCGGCCAGCGGGTCGTCGGTGATCTGGATGGACTTCCACGCCGGGTCGAGGATCTCGGCGGGCAGCGGCTTGCCGGTCAGCTTCTCCAGCGCGGCGTTCGCGGACGCCTTCGCCCTGTCCGGGTCGGCGTTGATCCACTCGTTGGTCTTCACCGAGCCGCGCAGCACCGCCTCGACGGCGTCCGGGTGCTCGGCGAGGAACTTCTGCGACACGATGATGTTGGTGATCACGAACTTGTCGTCCGGCCACAGCGACGACTCGTCGAGCAGCTCCTTCGCGCCCTCGGCGACGAGCTTGGACGCGGTGGGCTCGGGGACCCAGGCGCCGTCGATGGAACCGGACTTGAAGGCGTCCGGCGTCACCTTGTTGTCCGTGCGGACCACGGACACGTCGCCCTTGCCGCTCTGGGCGTCGACCTTCCAGCCCTTCTCGGAGATCCAGTTGAGGAAGGCCACGTCCTGGGTGTTGCCGAGCTGCGGGGTGGCGATCTTCTTGCCCTTGAGGTCGTCCAGGGTCCTGATCTTCTTCGGGTCGACGACCAGCTTGACCCCGCCGGAAGCCGAACCACCGATGATCCGCAGGGACTTGCCCCTGGACTTGGTGTATCCGTTGATGGACGGCGAGGGGCCGATGAAGCCGATGTCGATCGATCCGGCGTTCAGCGCCTCGATCTCGGACGGGCCCGCGTTGAACTGCGAGGTCCTGAGCGTGGTGCCGCCCAGTTCCTTCTGGAACAGGCCCTCCTGGTCGCCCACCAGGGCGGTGGCGTGCGTGAGGTTGGGGAAGTAGCCGATCCGTACGGTGTCCACGGAGAGCTTCTTCGCGCCGGCGGCGACGGCCGGATTCTTCGTGTCGTCGTCCTTCGCCGCGGAGCCGTAGCCGCAGCCGGTGAGCGCGAGGGCGAGCAGCGGCAGGGCGGTGACGGCGGCCAGTCGGTGGCGCGCGGTGGTACGGAGGGCAGGCACGGGAGGTGTTCCTCTCGTTGGCCCGGCGCTCATGTCCCCCGGAATCCAGGGGGACGCGGCCGGGAGTCGGCGGGTCTTCGTCTGAGCCGGCTGAACCGGATGAATCGGCCGTACGCGCGGACGAACCGGCCGTGCGTACGGTGCGCGTGCGGGCACGGTCGGTGCGCGCGGGGGCGCGAGTGGCGGGCGTACGTCATCGGGCGCATCGCGCACACCGCTCGCACCGCGCACATCGTGCGACCCCGCCCTGACCACTGCCGAGTGCGCCGCTGCCGACACGGCCGCCCTCCTTCGCGAACGTGGCGTAGACGTCCGCGAACACGGAGCGGACGTCCCCGGGCACGGAGCGGACGTCGATGCCCATCAGAAGTCCCATTCGGCGTCGTCGGCGGTGTCCTCGGCCCCGGCGCCGGACGGGGCGGCGAACGAGGTGCCCGCCATCCCGGCCGTCAGCGTCGTGCCGTCGGCCGGGTCGATCAGCAGGAAGGAGCCGGTGCGCCGGGAGTCCGCGTACGCGTCGAGGGCGAGCGGCTCCGCCGTGCGGATCACGACCCGGCCGATGTCGTTGGCGACGAGGCGACCCGGCGCCGGGTGCTGGGAGAGGTCGTCCAGGGTCAGGCGGGAGGGGATGTCCTTGACGATCGCCTTCACCGTGCGGGTGGTGTGCTTGAGCAGCACCCGCTGTCCGACGGCGAGCGGCCGGTCGGCGACGTGGCAGACGGTCGCCTCGACGTCCTGGGTCACGTCGGGGGCATCGGCCGACGGGGCGATCAGGTCGCCGCGCGAGATGTCGATGTCGTCGGCCAGCCGCAGCGTCACGGACTGCGGCGCCCAGGCGATGTCCACGCTCTCGCCGAGCGCGTCGATGGCGCCGACGGTCGACGTACGGCCCGAGGGCAGCACGGTCACGGCCTCGCCGACACGGAACGCGCCCGCCGCTATCTGGCCCGCGTAGCCCCGGTAGTCGGGGTGCTCGGCGGTCTGCGGCCGGATGACGTACTGCACCGGGAAGCGGGCGTTGCAGGCGGTGAGGTCATGGCTGACCGGCACCGTCTCCAGGTGCTCCAGCACGGTCGGCCCGCCGTACCAGTCCATGTGCGCGGACGGCTCCACCACGTTGTCACCGGCCAGCGCGGAGATCGGGATCGCGGTGATCTCCGGCACCCCCAGCGACGCGGCGTATGCGGTGAACTCCTCGGCGATCGCGGCGAACACCGGCTCCGCGTAGTCGACCAGGTCCATCTTGTTGACGGCCAGCACCACGTGCGGCACCCGCAGCAGCGCGGCGACCGCGGCGTGGCGGCGGGTCTGCTCGACGACCCCGTTGCGGGCGTCGACCAGGACGACGGCCAGTTCGGCCGTCGAGGCGCCCGTCACCATGTTCCGGGTGTACTGCACATGCCCCGGGGTGTCGGCCAGGATGAACCGGCGGCGCGGCGTCGCGAAGTAGCGGTACGCCACGTCGATGGTGATGCCCTGCTCGCGCTCGGCCCGCAGCCCGTCGGTCAGCAGTGCCAGGTCGGGGGCCTGCTGGCCGCGGTTGCGGGAGGCGTGCTCGACGGCCTCCAACTGGTCGGCCAGGACCGACTTGGAGTCGTGCAGCAGACGTCCGACGAGGGTGGACTTGCCGTCGTCGACGGACCCGGCGGTGGCGAACCGCAGCAGGGTGGTGGCCGACGACTGGTCGCTGGTGATGGTCATCTAGAAGTACCCCTCGCGCTTGCGGTCTTCCATCGCGGCCTCGGACAGTTTGTCGTCGGCGCGCGTCGCGCCCCGTTCGGTGAGCCGGGAGGCGGCGATCTCGGCGATCACGGCGTCGAGCGTGACGGCGTCGGAGTCGACCGCGCCGGTGCACGACATGTCGCCGACCGTGCGGTAGCGGACCCGACGGGTCTCGACCCGCTCGCCCTCCTTGGGGCCGCCCCAGTCGCCCGCGGTCAGCCACATCCCGGACCGGCTGAAGACCTCGCGCTCGTGCGCGAAGTAGATCTCCGGCAGCTCGATGCCCTCCCGGGCGATGTACTGCCAGACGTCCAGCTCGGTCCAGTTGGAGAGCGGGAAGACCCGGACGTGCTCGCCGGGGGCGTGCCGGCCGTTGTACAGCTGCCACAGCTCGGGGCGCTGGCGGCGCGGGTCCCACTGGGAGAACTCGTCGCGCAGCGAGAACACCCGCTCCTTCGCGCGCGCCTTCTCCTCGTCGCGGCGCCCGCCGCCGAACACCGAGTCGAAACGGTTCTGCTGAATGGCCTCGGTCAGTGGCACCGTCTGGAGCGGGTTGCGGGTGCCGTCCGGGCGCTCGCGCAGCTTCCCGGCGTCGATGTACTCCTGCACCGAGGCGATGTGCAGCCGCAGCCCGTGCCGGGCCACGGTGCGGTCGCGGTATTCCAGCACCTCGGGAAAGTTGTGCCCCGTGTCGACGTGCAGCAGCGCGAACGGCACCGGCGCGGGCGCGAAGGCCTTGAGCGCCAGGTGCAGCATCACGATGGAGTCCTTGCCGCCGGAGAACAGGACCACCGGCCGCTCGAACTCGCCCGCCACCTCGCGGAAGATGTGCACCGCCTCCGACTCCAGGGAGTCCAGGTGGCTGAGCGCGTACGGGCTGTCGGTGCCCTCCGACACGTTCGCGACGGCTCTCATGCCGCACCCCTCTCGCTCAGCAGCGCGTACAGCCGCGCCGCGGACTCCTGCACGGTCTGCCGGTGCGACTCGATCCGCAGGTCCGGCGACTCGGGCTCCTCGTACGGGTCGTCGACCCCCGTCAGCCCGCTGATCTCGCCCGCCGCCTGCTTGGCGTAGAGGCCCTTCACATCGCGCTGCGAGCAGACCTCGACCGGCGTCGCCACGTGCACCTCCAGGTACGGGGTGCCCTCCGCCTGGTGCCGCTTTCGCACCGCGTCCCGGCTGTCCGCGTACGGGGCGATGACCGGGACCAGTACCTTCACCCCGTTGGCCGCCAGCAGCTCCGCGACGAAGCCGATCCGCTGCACGTTGGTGTGGCGGTCCTCGCGGGAGAAGCCGAGACCGGCGGAGAGGAACTCCCGGATCTCGTCCCCGTCGAGGACCTCCACACGGTGGCCCTCGCCACGCAGCCGCCCGGCGAGCTCGTACGCGATGGTGGTCTTGCCCGCGCTCGGCAGACCGGTGAGCCAGATGGTGGCTCCCGTCTCCGTCACGCTCATCGAAGTCTCCCGATCAGTCGTCATCAGTCGTTCCTCGGCCGGCCGTCCCGCAGCCGCCGTCCGTCGCCCCTCGGCGGGTCCTTCGCCGCCCGTCATCAGCCGTGCAGCCCGCACTCGGTCTTGCCCCGGCCGGCCCAGCGCCCGGCTCGGGCGTCCTCGCCCGCCCGCACCCTGCGCGTGCAGGGTGCGCAGCCGACGGAGGCGTAGCCGTCCATCAGCAACGGGTTGGTGAGGACGCCGTGCTCCGTCACGTACGCGTCGACGTCGTCCTGCGTCCAGCGGGCGATCGGGGAGATCTTGACCTTCCGCCGCTTCTCGTCCCAGCCGACCACCGGGGTGTTCGCCCGGGTGGGGGACTCGTCGCGGCGCAGCCCGGTCGCCCAGGCCGTGTACCCGGTCAGGCCCTCCTGGAGGGGCTGGACCTTGCGCAGCCGGCAGCACAGGTCGGGGTCGCGGTCGTGCAGCCCCGGCCCGTACGCGGCGTCCTGCTCGGCCACCGTTCGGCGCGGGGTGAGCGTGATGACGTTGACGTCCATCACCGCCTCGACCGCGTCGCGGGTGCCGATCGTCTCGGGGAAGTGGTAGCCCGTGTCGAGGAACACCACGTCGACGCCGGGACGGACGCGCGAGGCGAGGTGGGCGACGACCGCGTCCTCCATCGAGGAGGTGACGCAGAACCTCTTGCCGAAGGTGTCGACGGCCCACTTCAGGATCTCCGGCGCGGAGGCGTCCTCCAGCTCCCGGCCCGCCCGCTCCGCCAGGAGTCTGAGGCCCTCGGTCCCGGGGGCACCGTTCCCGGCGTCCCGGGCGTCGGCGAAGTCTCCGTCCTCAACACCCGCATGTGGCTGACTGCTCGTCATGTCGCCTCCCGTTCACCGTCGTTGTGCTGAAGACCCCGGGTCAGCAGGCCCAGGAACCTGAGCTGGAACGCGCGATTGCAGGAAGCGCATTCCCAGGCGCCGTGCCCGGTCTCGTGCGGGCGCAGGTCCTCGTCGCCGCAGTACGGGCAGTGGAACGGCGCGGCACGTCCGCTCATGACAGCGACTCCGCGCTCGCCCGCGCCGCCCAGGCGGCGAACCGCTCGCCTTCCTCGCGCTCCTCCCGGAAACGGACGAGCACGCGCTCGACGTAGTCGGGCAGTTCGTCCGAAGTGACCTTCAGGCCGCGGACCTTGCGGCCGAACCCGGCCTCCAGGCCGAGGGCGCCGCCGAGGTGCACCTGGTAGCCCTCCACCTGGTTGCCGTCGGCGTCGAGCACCAGTTGGCCCTTGAGGCCGATGTCCGAGGTCTGGATGCGGGCGCAGGCGTTGGGGCAGCCGTTGATGTTGATGGTGAGCGGTTCGTCGAAGTCCGGGAGCCTGCGCTCCAGTTCGTCGATCAGCGAGGCGCCGCGCGCCTTCGTCTCGACGATCGCCAGCTTGCAGAACTCGATGCCGGTGCAGGCCATCGTGCCGCGCCGGAACGGTGACGGCTTCACCTGGAAGTCCAGCGCCTCCAGCCCGGCGACCAGCGAGTCCACCCGGTCCTCGGCCACGTCGAGGACGAGCATCTTCTGCTCGACGGTGGTGCGCAGCCGGTCCGAACCGTGGGCGGCGGCCAGGTCCGCGATCTTGGCCAGGGTGGAACCGTCCACGCGGCCGACCCGGGGGGCGAAGCCGACGTAGAAGCGGCCGTCCCGCTGCCGGTGCACCCCGACGTGGTCGCGCCAGCGGCTGCTGGGCTGCTCGGGCGCGGGCCCGTCGATCAGCGGACGCTTCAGGTACTCGTCCTCCAGCACCTGGCGGAACCTCGCGGGGCCCCAGTCGGCCATCAGGAACTTCAGCCGGGCGCGGTTGCGCAGCCGACGGTAGCCGTAGTCGCGGAAGATGCCGACGACCCCGGCCCAAACGTCGGCGACCTCGTCGAGCGGCACCCAGGCGCCCAGCCGTTCGGCGAGCCGGGGGTTGGTGGAGAGCCCGCCGCCTACCCACACGTCGAAGCCCGGACCGTGCTCGGGATGGACCACACCGACGAACGCGATGTCGTTGATCTCGTGCACCACGTCCTGCACCGGCGAACCGGAGATCGCGGTCTTGAACTTGCGCGGCAGGTTGGAGAATTCCTTGTTGCCGATGTAGCGGTCGTGGATCTCGTCGACCGCCGGGGTGCCATCGATGATCTCGTCGTCGGCGATGCCCGCCACGGGGGAACCGATGATCACGCGGGGGCAGTCGCCGCACGCCTCGGTGGTGGAGAGCCCCACGGCCTCCAGCTTCTCCCAGATCGCGGGGACGTCCTCGATGCGGATCCAGTGCAGCTGGACGTTCTGCCGGTCGGTGATGTCCGCGGTGCCGCGGGCGTACTCCTGCGAGATCTCACCGATCACCCGCAGCTGTGCGGTGGTCAGCCGGCCGCCGTCGATCCTGACCCGCAGCATGAAGTACCGGTCGTCCAGCTCCTCCGGCTCCAGGATCGCCGTCTTGCCGCCGTCGATCCCGGGCTTGCGCTGGGTGTACAGACCCCACCAACGCATGCGCCCGCGCAGGTCGTTGGGGTCGATCGAGTCGAATCCGTGCTTGGCGTAGATCGTCTCAATGCGTGTCCGCACATTGAGACCGTCGTCGTCCTTCTTGAACTGCTCGTTGCCGTTGAGCGGCGTGTGGTGCCCCACGGCCCACTGACCCTCGCCACGGTGGCGTCCGGCCTTGCGGCGGGGCATGGTGGTCGCGGGCTGATCCGGGGTGGCGGCCATGACAGTACGTCCTTCGGGACTGCAGGAGGGCGGCTCTGATCCGCACACTCGCATCGAGGCGCGGCGGTGCGCGGGGAATCACAGAGGAGAAGGAAAAGGGGGAGAACGCGGCGGTGCTGGGACTCTCAGCTCGCCGGACAGATGGCGCTGGACATGCGGCCGAGGTCGACGTGGCGTCGACTCACCAAGGCGATTCCAGTTCCGGGCATGATGGCAGCCTGGCACGCCCTTCTCGGACCAGTCCACTACCGTCCATGATGCGGACGTGAAAGTCCTGCCATACGAGACGGTGTCTCCTCCGGCATGGTGCGCACGCCAGGTGTTACGGCCGCGATGGCCCCATCCCCACCCGCGCGGGCACCGTGCCGTCGCGCCACCGCCCCGCTGCCGATTCCGTCGTGGCCCCGGCCGCTCGTTACCGCTGCGCGCCCGGCCACGGACCGGGGGTGTCCACCACGGGCTCCCGCTCCACCTTCGTGTCGAACAGCCGGAATCCCCGCCGCAGATAGTTGTCCATGGCGTGCGGACCGTCCTTGGAACACGTGTGCAGCCACACCCGCTTCGTCGGCGTCCGCTCCGGCCAGCGCTCCGCGAGGTCCCAGGCGCGGGCGACCCCGTACGACAGCAGATGACCGCCGATGCGGCGCCCCCGGAAGGCGGGTATCAGCCCGAAGTACATGATCTCGACCACGCCGTCGTCCTGCGGGTCCAGTTCGATGTATCCGGCGGGGGTGCCGTTCTCGTACGCCACCCAGGTCTCCGCCCCGGGCCGCTCCAGGGCCTCCTGCCACTGCGCGTACGTCATCGGGAGCCGGTCCGTCCACCGGATGTCGCCGCCGACCGCCGTGTACAGGAACCGGCTGAACTCGGGCAGCGGCACCTCGGACCGTACGATCCGCACATCGCCCTCGGGGAGCGCGGCGGGGCGCAGGTCGTCCGGGGAGGTCTGCTCCAGGGACCAGATGGTCACCTCGTCGGTGGCGGGGGAGACACCGGAGTCGGCGGGGCCGTCGGTGGCGGCGGGGCGTGCGGGGTTGTTCATGGCTGCCAGGGAACCATGCCGGACGCCTCGCGCCCAAGCCGGTCCCGCCCCGCCCGCCCCGTACGGCGTGCCCCCGCCCGGGCCGCACGCCCGCCCCCGCTCACGTCGTACGGCTCCACCGGGCCCTCCGCGCCCCCGACCCCGGCCGTGACACCCGCCCCCGCCCGGAACCCGGGCCGTGCGCACGGCCCGGCACCGCTCACGCCGTACGGCTCCTGACCACCACCGGCGCCGTCGAGCGCGGCAGCAGATCGGCCGGCTGTTCCGGATGGACCACCTCCACCTCGACCCCCTCGCCGAAGCGGTACGGGCGGTGCGCCAGGACCTCCGCGAGATGGCGGCGGATCCGGGAGATCTCCGCCCGTACCGTCACCGTCCGGGTCGCGTCGCCGAAGATGTCCTCCGCCAGTTCGGACGCCGTACGGCCCTCGCGGTGCGACGCCAGCGCGTACAGCAGCTCCGCGTGGCGCGGCGACAGCCGCTGCGTCCAGGTGTCCACCGCGCCCACCACGCTGACCGAGAGCCCGTGCGGTCGGCTCAGGTCCAGCACCACCCGTCGGCGCGGCCCGTCCCCCGGTCCTTCCGTCGCCCTCACCAGCCAGCCCCCGGGCAGCGGCTCCGCCTCGCACATGCCGAGCGACGGCAGCCAGACCCGGCCCGGCCGCATCGACTTGGGCAGCGGCAACCGCTCCACCGGAGGCATCCCGGTCACCGCCGCCAGCCACCCGTGGGTGTCCACCGCCACGGCCCGGCCGCCCAGTCGGCACAGCAAGGGCGCCGCCACCGAACGCAGCCGGTCGATCGCCCGCAGGTGCCGGTTCCTGAGCTCGCTCTCCGCCAGCCTGGCCACCGAGCCGACCAGGACCAGCGAGGTCGGATGGAAGGTGGACGCCGGGCCGCTCATGTCGACGATCCCCATCAGCCGGCCGTCCCTCGGATCGCGGACCGGGGCCGCCGCGCACGTCCAGTTGTGCAGACGGCGCACGAAGTGCTCCGAGGAATGGACCTGGACCGGCGCGCGCGAGACGAGCGCCGTACCGATCGCGTTCGTCCCCGTGCTCTCCTCCGCCCAGGCGGCGCCCTCCGCCAGACAGATGCCGTCCGCCCGGCGCAGCACGCCCGGGTTGCCCCGGCGCCACAGCACCCGGCCCTCCACGTCGGTGACCACCACGATCTGCTGGGCGGCGTCCGCGAGCGACACCAGACTCTCGTTCAGCAGCGGCATCACCTCGTTCAGCGCCGACGTCCGGCGCCGGCGCTCGACCTCGTCCGCCTCCAGCAGCACGCTCTCCGTGGACTGGTCCGGATCGAGGCCGCTGCGCAGCACCCGGTCCCACGAGGCGCCGATCTCGGCGCGGAGCGCGGTCGGCGGGCCCTCGCCCCCCGGCTTCCGCTCCCCGGAACGGCGGATCCGGCGCGGGGCCTGGGCCGGCCGCGGGACGGCCGGGCGCCTCACCTCGGCAGCACTTGTCTCCACTCTCATTCCCCCAGTCGCCAGAGCGGCCCGATGGCCCATCCTGCCCCGACAGGGGGCCCGATAGCGCGCACTCCACACAATGGTTGCAACCCTTTGCAACTCTGGCGAGGGGGTGCGGGTCCGTACGAGAGTGGCGGAACACCGTGCGGCGGCGCCTGTGCACCGCCGGTCGGTGTGCACAGCATGGGGGGTGGTGCCGTGTCGGCGCAGCACCACCCCCCGTCGCTGCGCCCGCACGCGCCATCTCCCACGTACGCGTGAACCGGGCACCCGACTCACGCGTTTCACCCCCGTCGCCGGGACACCCGCGTACGGCCCCGCGGCTCCGCCCGGGGCGGCTACCGCTCGACCGGACGGGCCCGTTCCACCACCGTCGCCAGATCGAGACTGTGCGGCAGCGTCCCGAAGGCCGAGCCCCGGTCCCCGCCCAGCCGTGACGCGCAGTACGCGTCGGCGACCTCCGGCGGCGCCCAGCGCACCAGCAGCGAACCCTGGAGCACCGTCGCCATCCGCTCCACCAGCCGACGGGCCCGGGCCTCGATCCCTTCCAGATCGGCGAGCTCCGTCAGCATGCCCTTGATCGCCCCGTCCAGCCGGTGATCCGCGCCGCGCGCCCGGCCGACCTCCTGGAGGAAGGCGTTCAGCGCCGACGGCTCGCGCCGCAGCGCCCGCAGCACATCGAGCGCCTGGACGTTCCCCGAGCCCTCCCAGATCGAGTTGAGCGGCGCCTCCCGCAGCAGCCGGGGCATCCCGGACTCCTCCACGTACCCGTTGCCGCCCAGGCACTCCAGCGCCTCGGCCACCATCGGCGTGCACCGCTTCGTCACCCAGTACTTCGCCGCGGGCACGGCGATCCGCAGGAACGCCCGTTCGTCCTCGGTGTCCGCGTCGTACGCCGCGGCCAGCCGCACGGCCAGCACCGTCGCCGCCTCCGACTCCAGCGCCAGATCGGCCAGCACGTTGCGCATCAGCGGCTTCTCGATCAGTGGCCCGCCGAACACGCCGCGGTACGCGCAGTGGTGGATCGCCTGCGCCGCCGCCTGCCGCATCAGAGCCGCCGAACCGGTCACGCAGTCCAGCCGGGTCGCCGCCACCATCTCCATGATGGTCCGCAGCCCGCGCCCCTCCTCGCCGACCCGGCGCGCCCACGTGCCCTCGAACTCGACCTCGGCCGACGCGTTCGACCGGTTGCCCAGCTTGTCCTTCAGCCGCTGGATCGCGAAGGCGTTGCGGGTGCCGTCCGGCAGCACCCGAGGCAGCAGGAAGCAGGTCAGGCCGCCCGGTGCCTGCGCCAGCACCAGGAAGGCGTCGGACATCGGCGCCGAGCAGAACCACTTGTGCCCGGTGAGCAGGTACTCGCCCGCCGCCGACAGCGGCTGCGCCCGGGTCGTGCTGGAGCGCAGGTCCGTGCCGCCCTGCTTCTCCGTCATGCCCATCCCGAAGAGCACCCCGGCCTTCTCCGCGGGCGGCCGCAGCCCCTCCTCGTACACCGTCGACGTCAGCAGCGGCTCCCACTCCCGGGCCAGCGCCGGATCGGTGCGCAGCGCGGGCACCGCCGCGTGCGTCATCGACAGGGGACAGCCGTGGCCCGCCTCGGCCTGCGTCCACACCAGGAAGCCGGCAGCCCGCCGCACATGACCGCCGGGCCTGCCCCACGCGTCGGTCAGACCGGCACCGACCGCGTGCCCCAGCAGCCGATGCCAGGCCGGGTGGAACTCGACCTCGTCGATGCGGTTCCCGTACCGGTCGTGGGAACGCAGCACCGGCGGATTCCCGTTCGCCTGCGCGCCCCACGCCTGGGCCTGCGCGGAACCGGCGGCCCTGCCCAGCTCACCGAGTTCGGTCAGGGCCGCGGCGGACGGCTCGGCCGGCAGATGACGCCGTACCGCCTCGGAAAGCGCGAGATCCGCCGCGAAGACGTCATAGCCGACCAGCGGCGGTACCTGGTTGGTCACGGTGTGGGTGGTGGGTGCCATGCCGATACGGTAAAGACGTGCAGGCAGCGAATGAAACACCCGAACGGCCGGCGGGGCGGCTCCACCGGGTCCGAGCCCTCTACCGCAACGTGTCCAAGCGGAAGCTGGCCTGGCACCTGCTCAAGGACACCGTCAACTCGTGCATGGAGTACCGCATCCTGGGACTCGCGGCGGAGGCGGCGTTCTTCACCCTGCTGTCCCTGCCCCCGCTGCTCCTCGGGCTGATCGGACTGCTCGGCTACGTCGACGAGTGGACCAGCACCACGACGGTCGCCTCGATCGAGCGCAACATCCTCAACGCCGCGCACACGGTGCTCAGCGAGCGGGGCGTGAACGAGTTCGCCAAGCCGCTGCTGTCGGACGTCACCACCGGTGCCCGGCCCGACGTCATCTCGATCGGCTTCGCGATCGCGCTCTGGTCGGGCTCCCGCGCGGTCAACGTCTTCATCGACACGATCACGGTGATGTACGGCCTCGACGGCCAGCGCGGCATCGTCAAGACCCGGCTGCTCGCCTTCCTGCTCTACGTGATCGCGCTGCTGCTGGGCGCCGTCGTGCTGCCGCTGCTCGTGGTGGGCCCGGACCGGGTCGTGGAGCTGGTGCCGTGGGGCACCGAACTCATAAGCATCCTGTACTGGCCCCTGGTGGTCCTGCTGTCGATCGCCTTCCTGACGACGCTCTACCACGTGTCCGTGCCGGTCCGTTCGCCGTGGAAGGAGGACGTGCCGGGAGCGCTGGTGGCGTTCGTGATGTGGGTGCTCGGCAGCTTCCTGCTGCGGATCTACCTCACCAGCACGGTCGAGGGCCCCACGATCTACGGATCGCTGGCGGCGCCGATCGCGGTCCTGCTGTGGATCGGCGTCTCCGCGTTCGCGGTGCTGGTCGGGGCGGCGGTCAATGCCGCCATCGACCGGGTGTGGCCCTCGCTGGCGACGGCCGCAGCGCGCGCGGCCAACGACCGGGTCCGGGCGGCCCAGGCGGCCGAACTGGTCGCGCGGGCGCGGGCGGAGGGCAGCGGCGAGGGGGACGACGGCGAGGACGACGACTGCGCCTACATGCCGTCCGAGTTCCCGGAACGCTGGTCGCGGTTCCTGCCGCCGGAGGACGTGAAGTCGCGGCTGCAGCCGAGCCGCGAAAAGGACCCGGACAAACCGGCCGGACCGCCCGAGGACTGAGGCGGCCCAGGAGCGGCGCGGAGAAGCCGCGTGGAGGGGACGGTCGTACGAGGAGAGGACGTTGTACGAGGAACGGGCGTCGAGGTTCGACGGCGCGACCCTCTGGACCCTGGGCGTGCCGGAGGGCTCCGCGCATCCGGTGCTGCCCGACGGATGCATGGACCTGCTCTGGATCGGCGGCCGGCTGCTCGTCGCGGGCCCCGACACCCACGCCCACGTGCCGGACGGCGTGACGGGCGGCCGGTACGCCGGAATCCGTTTCGCTCCCGGCACGGCCCCCGCCCTCCTCGGCGTACCGGCGCACGAACTGCGCGACCGCCGGGTCGGCCTCGCGGATCTCTGGCCGAGCGCACTGGTCCGCGACCTCACCGAACGCGTGGCAGAAGCCCCCGATCCGGCCGCCGCGCTGGAGGCGATCGCCCTGCGCCGGGCCGCGGACACCACGTCCCCGGACCCCCTCATGCGATCCGTCGCCGCGCACCTGGGCGAGGGCTGGTCCGTCGCGGACACCGCGCGGTCGGCCGGTCTGAGCGCCCGCCGACTGCACCGCCGTTCGCTCGCGGCCTTCGGCTACGGACCCAAGACGCTCGCACGGATCCTGCGGCTGCGGCGCGCCCTCGCCCTCGTCCGCTCCGGAACCCCGTACGCCGAGGCGGCGGTCATGGCGGGCTGCACCGACCAGGCCCACCTCGCGCGGGAGATGCGCGACCTGACCGGCACCACCCTGACCGCCCATCTGAGGGCCGACCCGTAGCCCCGGCGGGCGACCGACGACAGCCGCGGCACCTCGTGGCGTTCTCGGAAAGCCCGCATACGTCCCGCATACGCCCCGCGTGCGGGCGCCCTTTCGCCCTGCCGTGCACCACATCCGACGCCGCGCGCCGATCCCCACGGACGACGGGACAGCCCCTCGGCCCGGGCGTGACGGGACCGGCGCGCCCGCGCCCGCCCGCGGCCTCAGAGCCTGTCGGGTGACCTCTGACCGGGCGGCCACGCCCTGGCACGCACGCTTCCGGCGTTGCCGGGATGGCCTCGTAGTGCCACTACAAGGCCATCCCGGCGCCTTGGAATCGCACGCACCACGCCGCGTCCACTCTCCGATCGAAGGTCACCCGACAGGCTCTCGGTCGCGGTCGGCGAACAACGACACCGCGCAGCCGTCCGGGTCGAGGACCATCGCGTACCGCTGCCCCCACACCGCGTCCCACGGCTTCAGATGCCCCCGGTACCCGGCACCCGTCAGGTCCTCGTACACCGCGTCCACCTCCGCCGCGCCGTCGCAGCGGAAGGCGAGCCCGAGACGCTCACCGCCGCTCGGTGCCGTCCATCCGGGGTCGAACGACCGGACGACGTCCTCGGTGTCCCACAGCAGGCGCTGCCCGCCCGGGAGCGCCACTTCGACATGGGGTGCGGAATCCGCGTCGGCGGGGATGTCGAGCCCGAGCCTGCGGTAGAAGGCGAGCGAAGCGGCCAGATCCGCGGTGATGATGCCGATCGCGTCCATGTGTGGAGTCATGCCCCGACCGTAGGCCGGGCACCGCGCCGGGTCTTGTACGAAACGGACACGTCCGGGCCGTCGGCACCGGCCCGGACGGTACGGGCGGGGAGCCACCCGGTCGAGCGCCGATGCGCCCCCGCCCGTCGCCGCGCGGCTACGGGACGTCCGTGCCGTTCGCGCGGTCCGCACCGTCCACGCAGTCGTCGGGCGACGTCCCCGGATCCGTCAGCGCGAGACCGAGCAGGGCGCGCTCGGTCACCCAGCGGCTCGGGCGATGGCGCGGGTCGCCCGTCGTGCGGTGCAGCGCCCGGTGCAGCTCCAGCATCCGGGCGGCGCCGATCCGGTCGCCCCAGGCCAGCGGGCCGACCGGGTAGCCGAGCCCGGCCGTGACGGCCAGGTCGATGTCGGCGGGGGAGGCGATGGAGCGTTCCGCGATCGACGAAGCCACCGACACGATCGACGCCAGCAGCCGCTGCGCCACCGAACCCGCCGTGTCCCGCACCACCGAGACCGCGTACGGGTCGCCGTCGCCCGCCCGGGCCAGCACCGCGCGGGCGTCGCGCGCGGCGGCCGGATCCGCCGCCGGGGTCACGGCCAGCACCCGGCGCCGCCCGGCCGCGGGCAACGGGTCGACCCCGAAGGAACGGCTCGCGGGCAGCCCGTGCTCGGCGACGGCCGAGGCCACCGACGCACCCCAGACCGGAATCAGCACGAGCGCCCCGGACGTCGGCCCGGCGCCCGTCTCGACGACGGCGCCCGCGGCCGTCAGGGCCTCGCGCAGTGCCGCCGCGTCGCCGTCCCCGGGACCGGAGCCGTGGACGAACACGGGACGGTCCGCGTCGCCCGTGACCGGCGGCTCCGGGGCCGGGGCGGGGGCGTCGGGGCCGTACGCGAACCAGCCGCGCCCGGTCTTGCGGCCGTGCAGCCCGGCGGCCACCCGGTTCGGGGTGAGGTAGGAGGGGCGGAGCCGGTCCGCGTACCGGAACCCCTGCCAGATGGAGTCGATCACCGCGGCCGTCACGTCCAGACCGGTGAGGTCCATCAGCTCGAAGGGACCCATGCGCAGACCGAGCACGTCACGGGCGATCCGGTCGATGTCGGCCGGCTGCGCGACCGACTCCTCCAGCAGCGCGAGGGCCTCCGTCACCAGGCCGCGACCGGCGTGATTGACGAGGAAGCCGGGGGTGTCGGCGACGGTGACGGCACGGTGCCCGCAGCCCTCGACGAACGCGGTGAGAGCGGGCGGGATCTGAGGGCGGGTGGCCGCGCCCGGCACGATCTCGACGATCCGCATCAGCGGCACCGGGTTGAAGAAGTGCAGCCCGGCCAGCCGGGTCGGGTCCTTCAGCGTGGCGGCGATGCGGGTGACCGACAGGGACGAGGTGTTGGTGGCGAAGACCGCCGTCGCGGGCAGCACCTGTTCGAGCCGGCCGAAGACCTCCGTCTTGGTGCCGAGATCCTCCCGCACGGCCTCGATGACCAGCTCGACGTCGGGGCCCGGCGCCCACGGGTCGTCCAGCGGGACCAGGCGCTCCAGGGCGGCCGCCGACTCCTCGGCGGACGACCGGCCCTTCTCCACGGCCCGTTCGAGCATGGACCGTACGAAGTCCACGGCGGCCGTCACCGCTTCCGTACGCGCGTCGCACAACTCGACGGTGTGTCCGGCGGTCGCCGCCCACTGGGCGATGCCGCGGCCCATGGCCCCGGCGCCGACGATCCTGATACGCATGGCGGTTGAGGTCCTCTCGGGGTGACAGGTGATCCGACCCAGCGACGATAGACGCGAACGCGGCGCGCGGCCCGGCTCCCGGGCGATCCCATGACGCCGACCTGCCACCGGTTTCCGGCGGGCCAGGGGCTATTGATCACCGTTGCCCGCGAAATTACGACCTCGTCCACGATTGGCAGTGGAGGAAGGAGCGGCGTCCGGGGCCTTCGAATCCAAGGCGGAGGAGGGAGTCGGATGGGGTCTCCCCTGCTCGAAAGCAGCTGAGAGCTCGGGGAAGGAGCGTCGGGGACTTGACGACAACGCCGGAGGCGGAGGTCCCAGACGCCGCGACGCCGCTGACAATCGTGGACGAGGTCGTTAGAGTCGCGTCGGGACTACCGTCCGGTGATCCAGGACCGAGGGACCCGCCCGTCGGGAAAGGCGCCCGCCCCACCCGGCCGCACGACCTCACCACCGAAAGGTCACGCCGTGCCCGACCAGCTGCCCGACGTCGTCATCTGCGAACCGCTGCGCACTCCCATCGGCCGCTTCGGGGGAGTGTTCGCCCGGCAGACCCCGGCGGCCCTCGCCGCACGCGTCGTCACGGAGGTCGTCGCCCGCACCGGCATCGACCCCGGGGCGGTCGACGAGGTGATCCTGGGGCACGCCTACCCCTCCGCCGAGGCCCCCGCCATCGGCCGGGTCGTCGCCCTCGACGCCGGACTGCCCGAGACCGTCACCGGCATCCAGATCGACCGCCGTTGCGGCTCCGGGCTCCAGGCAGTCCTCGACGCGGCCATGCAGATCCGGGCCGGCTTCAGCGAGGTCGTCGTCGCGGGCGGCGTCGACGTGATGAGCGCCGCCCCCTACTACACGCACGAGGGCCGCTGGGGCATCAAGGGCCCCGGCCTCCAGCTCCACGACGCACTGGCCCGCGGCAGGGTCACCGCGGGCGGCCTCCACCACCCCGTACCGGGCGGCATGATCGAGACCGCCGAGAACCTGCGCCGCGCCTACGACATCGGCCGCGCCGACCAGGACGCCCTCGCCCTGCGTTCGCAGCAGCGGGCCGCCCGGGCGGCGACGGAGGGACGGTACGACGCCGAGATCGTCCCCGTGACCGTACGGACCCGCAAGGGCGAGACGGTCGTCACCGCCGACGAGCACCCCCGCCCCGACACCACCGCCGAACAACTCGCCGCGCTGCGCCCGGTCATGGCCGCGTCCGACCCCGACGCGACCGTGACCGCGGGCAACGCCAGCGGCCAGAACGACGCGGCCGCCGCCTGCCTGGTGACCAGCGCCGCCACCGCCGAACGGCTCGGTCTCAACCCGCTGGTCCGGCTCGTCTCCTTCGCCCGCGCCGGGGTCCCCGCCGCGACCATGGGCCTGGGCCCCGTCCCCGCGACCCGCGCCGCGCTCGCCCGCGCCGGGCTGACGCTCGACGACCTCGACCTGATCGAGATCAACGAGGCGTTCGCCGCCCAGGTGCTCGCCTGCACCCACGAACTGGGGCTCGGCGAGACCGATCACGAGCAGCGCGTCAACGTCAACGGCTCCGGCATCTCGCTCGGCCATCCGGTCGGTGCGACCGGCGCCCGCCTCCTCGCCACCCTGGCCCGCGAGATGCACCGCCGTGAGGCCCGCTACGGCCTGGAGACGATGTGCATCGGCGGCGGCCAGGGCCTCGCTGCGGTCTTCGAACGCGTCCGGCCCTGACACGCGGGGGCTCAGCGAGTCGTGTGCGCGCCGGGGCCGTCGGCACCGCCCAGGAGTTCGGGGGACAGGCCCGCGCATGCCGAGGCGAGGGCGCGCTCGGCCCCCGACACCAGGTCGGCGACGATGTCGGCGGCCGGCTCGACGGCGGTGACGAGGTCCAGCCCCTCACCCGCCCGGACCGGAACGGCGTCGAGATCGCCGCGCGCGACCGCGTCACGGAACGCCCGACGGACGGCGGTGTCCCGGCTCGCATCATCGTCCATCCGGGGCCGTCCCGTAGCCCCTGGCGACACTGCCGCGCCGAACGGGAGGCGGTGCTCAACGGACCGGGGTCAGCCCGGCGCCACGCAGTCGCCGGGCGACCAGAGCGACCGACTCGGCATTCAGCGGGATCTGCGGGAACGCGGTGTCGGCGTACTCGATGACGCCCAGCAGACGGAGCGCCGCCTTGAACGAGCCGAGCGCCGACGAGCTGCGGCCCATCTCCGCCTCGGGACCGGCATCGACCATGGCGAACAGCTCCACGAGCCGCTCCTGCTCCTTCGCGGCGAGCGCCCAGTTCCCGGCCCGCGCGGCGTCGTACAACCGGACGTACCCGGCCGGATCGACATTGCCGATGCCCGGTACGACGCCGTCCGCACCGGCCAACAGGTCCGCGTCGACGGTGAGTTCGGAACCGGTGAGCACACTGAACCGCGGCGCCGGGCCCTTCTCGCGGCCGTCCCGTCCGCCCAGTTCGACGAGCAGCCGGCGCAGTGCGCCCTCGTCGCCGCTGCTGTCCTTGAGCCCGGCGAGGGTGCCGTCCTCGGCCAGTTCGCGTATCAGGGCGACGGGCAGCTTGCTGTGCACCGCGACCGGGATGTCGTACGCGAACAGTGGCAGATCGACCGCCGCGCGCAGCCGCCGGAAGTGCCCGGCGATCTCCTCGGGATGGGTCCGGGTGTAGAAGGGCGCGGTGGCGACCAGGGCGTCCGCACCGAGTCCGGCGGCGGTCCCGGCGTGGTCGATCACACGTGGCGTGGTCGTGTCGATGACGCCCGCCAGCACCGGGACCCGGCCCGCGACCGCCTCGACCACCGTCCGCAGCGTCGTGGCCCGCTGCTCGTCGGTGAGGTACGCGACCTCACCGGTGGAACCGAGCGCGAACACCCCGTGCACCCCGCCGTCGAGGAGATGCTCGACGAGCCGGGCGAGGGACGCGGTGTCGACCTCCCCCCGGGAGTCGAGCGGAGTGCAGACCGGCGGGACGACGCCCCGCAACGGTGCGGTCAGGGACATGGCGGTGACTCCCACTCGGTCGAGGCGTCGACCCGTGGCCCGGTTCGGCCGCACGGGAACGAGAAGACATGAGACGTAAGATGTCCTATGTCTCGCCCACCATAGGCAGAAGCTCCGGCGACCGGTCAAGTGCCGTTCGAGGAACGGAAGATCGTGTCGCGACCGGCCGCCGTCACGGCCGGCGCATGCGGCCGTACAAATAGCTCGCGGTGCCGTTCAACGCGGCACGGCTCCACGCCTCCACGTCGGCGGGCCCCATCCCCGCCCGGTCGGGAGTGTGCTCCACCAGCTCGCGCCCCAGCCTGCGGCCCAGCTCCACCAGCCGGGCCCCCTCGGCGCCCCGCTCGTCGGCGTACCGGTACAGCGCTTCGGCCGCCCAGGCGGGTCCGCGCAAGGCCCGTTCCAGGCACAGCGCGTCCCGCAGCGCCTTGACCGCACCGCCGGCGGCGTGCGGCCGGGTGACGCTCGCCGCGTCGCCCGCCAGCAGGAACGGCGGTACGGCGGCCCGGGGCACGACGAAGTCGGCGACCGGATGGAGTGCCTGGGCGGCGTGCTCGCCACGGGCGACGATGTCGGCCCACTCCGCAGGGAAGTGCTCCTCCGCGATGCTCCGCACGTACGCGGTGGAGACGGGGGCCGACGGCGCCGCCGACCGCGGGGGAGAGTCGTAGATCGCGTAGGCCGGCAACAGCGTTTCCGGGGCGGCCTCCGGGATCAGGCAGAAGACGCCGTGCCCGCCCGGGAACCCCAGCGTGACCCAGGCGGTCCGCAGCAGTTCCAGTGGCTTCGGACGGTCGCGCAGCGCGGTCAGCGGGATCGTGCCCCGCCACACCAGATATCCGGCGGGCACGGGCCGTACGTCGGGCGCGACCAGCGCGCGGGTGACGGAACGGTGCCCGTCCGCGCCGACCACGACGTCGTACTCCCGCTGCCCGTCGCCGGTGCGGATCAGGGCGCGGCCGGAGGCGGACCGCCCGACGGACACGACGGGCACTCCCCGGTGGTACGCGCCCTCCCCGACCTGCGCGCGCAACGCCCGCCACAACAGTCCCCAGTTGCACGCCTCACCGCGGCCTGCTGGCGGGCCGGCTCGCGCGAGGACCGCCCTCCCGGCGCTCGGGTGATCCACACGCGGTCGGCCACCGGCGTGGTCGGCATGTCCGTGCCCAGATAGCCGCCCGTCACCAGCTCCCGGTGCAGCGACGGCGGGACGACGGTGCCGAACCCGCGGTCCTGCAACGCGCCGCCGCTTCTTTCGTGGACGGTGACGTCCGCCCCGGCCCGGGCCCCGGCGATCGCCATGGCGCAGCCGGCGATGCTGCCTCCGACCACTCCGACACGTACGTTCGCCCCGATGCGTGAATCCGTCACCGCCACCCGCGCCTCCGCTTATTGACGCCCCGACGGGTACCGAGTCGCCCCCATCGTCGCATCCGGAACGCGGCCGTGACCGTGTCCGCGCGGCTGTTGTACCGACGGTTCAGCGCCGGGCCGGGCCGTCCCCGTCCCGGCGGCCCCGGGGCCGGTCGTCCCGCTCCCGGTCGTGCCGGGCGCGCGCCTCGGAGATCCGACGCCTGACCGGCGCGTAGTGCTCGCTCAGTGCCCGCGCGAAGCCGGGTACGTCCTCGGCCCGCGCGGCGTCCACGATGCTCTGGTGCGAGGCGATCGTGGCCGTCTCGTCGGCGTGGGTGAAGCCGTCCAGATGCGGTGCGACGATCGCGTACACGTCCCAGAAGGCCATCGAGAGCTGGCCGACCAGCTCGTTGCCCAGCGGCGCCACGAGCAGGGCGTGGAACGCCCGGTCCGCCTCGACGAAGCCATGTCCCTCCTGCGTGCCGGTCGCTCGCATGGTGGCCACCAGACCGTCCAGCGCGTCGAGTTGGTCGTCGGAGAGCAGCGCGACGATCCGTTCGGCCATTCCGCGCTCGAAGAGTTCCCGCACGTCGACCAGGTCGGCCAGCACCCGGAAGTCGTCGCCGGGGGAGAGCAGCCCGCGGAACGCCAGGCTCTCCACGAGGGCGGACAGGCTCAGCCTGCCCACATAGGTGCCGTGTCCGTGCCGCACCTCCACGATGTCCAGCGCGTCGAGGATCTTGACCGCCTCGCGGACGCTGGAACGGCTGGCGCCGAGCGCCTCGCACAGGGCCGGCTCGGGAGGCAGTGGATCCCCGGGGCGCAGCCGCTCCTCGAGGATGTGACGCTTGATGCCCTCGACGACTTCCTGCCGGAGCGACCGCCGACCGGACCTCGCGCCGGACATGCGTGAAATCCCCACCTCTCGAGCCTCTGCCTCTCGGCCCTCCCGCTTGTCGGGCCAGGGCCCACGCTACCAAGGCATCAGACATCCGACGTTCCGTGGCGACGGGCATGCAAAAGGTCCGTCGGCGCAGCCCCGGCTGCACCGACGGACCCGTCCGTCACCTGCCTGTCGGCAGTCGGTTGTGCGCGTCAGCCCTTCGAGGCGCGGGTGCGGCGCACCAGCAGGGCGCCACCGAGCACCATCGCGGCGCTCGCACCGCCGGCCAGACCCAGGTTGGTGTCAGAACCGGTGTGTGCCAGGTGCGGCTTGTGGTGGTGCTGCCAGTGCGGCTTGTGGTGGCCCGATTCGTGCTGCCAGTGCGGCTTGTGGTGGCCGGACTCGTGCTGCCAGTCGGGCTTGTGGTGGCCCGATTCGTGCTGCCAGTCGGGCTTGTGGTGGCCGGACTCGTGCTGCCAGTCGGGCTTGTGGTGGCCGGACTCGTGCTGCCAGTCGGGCTTGTGGTGGCCGGACTCATGCTGCCAGTCGGGCTTGTGGTGGTGCCCCGGAGGACAGTCGTGGTGGTGGTGATGATGGTCGTCGTGGACGACCGGCGGCTTGTGCGGCGGGTCGACCGGCGGCTTGGGCGGGTCGACGGGCGGCGGTGTCGCGTTCCCCGACTCGTTCCCACACTCGTTGCCGACCGCGGGGTTGAGCGCGCCGACGACATCGACCGTGTTGCCGCACGCGTTGACCGGGACGCTCACCGGAGCCTCGACGAGGTTGCCGGAGAGCACACCGGCGGATTCGGTCGCGACACCCTCGGCGCTCGCGCCCTGGGCGACCGTGCCGCTTTCCTGGCCGCCCTCGTTCTCGCACTCCTGGCCGAATGCCGGGTTCAGCAGACCGATCACATCGACCGTGTTGCCGCAGAGGTTGACGGGAGCGTGTACCGGCACCTGCACAGCGTTGCCCGAACCGATGCCCGGTGAACCGACGGCGGCGCCTTCGACGGAGGCGTCCGCGAACGCGTACCCGCCGGTGGCGGCCAGGATGCCTGACGCCGCCGCCATCACGAGCACGCTTTTACTCAAGGCCTTTCGCATTGATTGCCCTTTCCTAGGACATGTCGCGCGAGCGCGGGGGCTCGCTGCTCGTTCATCAGGCGGTGCGGTATTCGCCGGGGACGACGCCCCGGACGACCTCAATGCATGGACCTGTCGGTGGTGGTCACGGCGGATCGGCGAGAACGCGTCGCGGCGTTCCTCACGGTTCTTCACGCGATGAATCCACCTCCTGCCGGGCGCACACCAGGGCCGCACGCCTGGTGACACACATAACGAGGAGGAAATGTCGAGGAAACTCGTATTTCGTGGAATTTTTGTGACCACTCGAACGGATTACATGAGTGGGTCCCTGTCTGGCACGGTTGCTGTGCAATTGCTCCCGCTCAACCCGGACTACCGAAAGGGAAGTTGAGGATCCGATGGAATGCAGGGGCGGTGAAACGCTTCTGCGGTAGTCCTTGCCTACTTTCGTACTGCTGTCCGCGCGGCTTCGGCGTTCGGGTGAATGGAGAGAACCAAAAGCCCGTTCGTGAGTTGGGCAGGAAGCTCCGGTACGGGGCATCCGTTACGAGAAGGGTTAATCGTGATCAAGAAGGTTCTGGCCACGGGCGCCGTGGCCGCCTCCATCCTCGGTCTGGGTGCGACGCAGGCCATGGCGGTCGGTGACGACGGCGGTACGACCTCGTTCAACGGCAACGGAGCCTCGCAGTTGTTCGGCAACGCTGTGACCCACGGTGACGGAAGCCCGCAGTTCGACCTGGTCCAGGGCAGCCTGAACAAGCTGTGCGTCGGCCTGCCGCTGAAGGCCAACCCCGGCTCGCTCGTCGGCGGGATCCCGGTCACGGCCCAGGATGTCAACGTGCTGTCCTCGCCGCAGAACCAGCAGTGCACCGAGAACTCCACCCAGGCCAAGGGCGACGAGCCGCTGTCGCACATCCTGAGCAGCATCCCGGTGCTCTCCGGGAACGGCGTCGGCAACAGCTGATCCGGCCGACCGCAGTGACAGGCCCGGGCCGTCGGCGTTCCTCCTCCGCACGGTCCGGGCCAGCTGCTGCCCGCCCTGTCGCCGCCCCGCCGGGGCGCTCCGACGGGAGGGCGCACGGAACGGCCCGACCGGCACCCTGCGCTGTCGACGGATCGGCAGCGCATCGGTGCTCAGTCTTTCGGGCGATTCTCGAGATTCTTCCGTTTCGGGAGTTTCGCCCGCGGTCCTGCATCGTTACGAATCGCAGCGGCGGAGCCACGAGTGATCAGGACCGCACTCGTGCGGCACGAGGGACGTGGCCGCACCGGGCTCCGTCGAAGAAAGGGACAGAAGTGAAGTACACCAAGGTCGCCGCCATTGCAGCCGGAACCCTGATGGCGATGGGTGCCGCCGCACCCGCATTCGCCGACGCCGGTACGTCCGGCCGCACCGCCTTCTCCCCGGGCGTGCTCTCGGGCGATGCCATCCAGGCCCCGATCCACATTCCGGTCCACGTCTGCGGCGACACCGTCAATGGGGTCGGTATTCTCAACCCCGCCTTCCACAACATCTGCATCAACGGCTGATCTCTGGTTGGCCGGGGCGAACGCCCCCGACGGAAAGGCCCAGGAACGCATTCGATCGCGTTCCGGGGCCTTTTCCTTTCCATTTCCGGCGGACGTGCGACGTCCCGCCAAGAAATCGCTTCCCCTCCAGTTGCCCGGTCGCGATCGCTTCGTTACCCAGAGGGAAGCGGTGGAAGTCACAGCCAAAGAGGCTGGCACGGTCGCGGGTGCGCGACCGGTGGGACGCCGCTGCAGAAGGGAATTCCGAAAGTGAAGTACGCGAAGTCCGCTGCGTTCGTCGCCGGTTCCGTGGTCGCTCTGGGAACGGCTGCTCCTGCCTTCGCCGTTACCAACGCCACGCCCTCCAACTTCAGCCTCACCGGCGGCGTCAACCAGGTGATGGCCGGCGCGCCGCAGGCCACCGACCCGCTCATCGACACGGTCGGAGGCGCCGCGGAGAAGATGCACAAGCAGGGCACCGTCACCAAGCTGACCGACCAGGCCACCGGTGCGGCCAACGGGGCGGTTCCGCTGCTCGGGGGCCGCCCGGTCGGCGGTTGATCCGGCGCGGCGGCCCGAATTCCCACATTCGCGGATTCCGTTCACCTCCGCGCCATGAGCACGGCGAACAAGCGTGCGGAGAATCATCGTTCGAGTGAATCGCCACAACCATCCTGGTCCCCTTGAGTTGATCAGGGCGCTCCGGACAGGCGAGCAGCAGAATATCCAGAAGGGCTTTTTCATGATCAAGAAGATGATGGCCTCGGCGGCCGTCGCCGTTTCCATCGCCGGCGTCTCCGCCGCGATGGCCCCGCAGGCCATGGCCGTCGGGAACGACGCCGGCACGACGTCGGTCAACGGCAACGATGCCGTCCAGTCGTACGGGAACTCCGCCACCCATGGCGACTGGAGCCCGCAGTTCGCGCTCATCCAGGGCTCGCTCAACAAGCCCTGCATCGCCCTGCCGGGCAAGGCCAACGTCGGTTCGCTCCTCGGTGTCGTCCCGGCCTCCGTCCAGGACGTCAACGTGTTGTCCTCGCCGCAGAACCAGCAGTGCACGGAGAACTCGACGCAGGCCAAGGGCGACGAGGCGCTGTCGCACATCCTGAGCAACATTCCGATCCTGTCCGGCAACGGCGCCGGCAACAACTAGTGCCGCATCAGGCAACGTTCGCCCCGTCGCGACGCCCGGCACGCCCTCTCGCCGCACCGGCCGAAATCCCAAGTACATCCAGTACGAGGGCTTCCGGCCGGCACACCGAGAGCACGTACCGGACGCGCTCCTTGACGGGCAAACGTTGCCTGCCGCGGCACTAGGACATCAGGGCTCCGGCCGTCCGACGCCGATCCCGAACGTCTCGTCTGCGTGCGGCACGGCGTCGTGTGCGGCTTCGAGTCCGCCTGTCCATAGTGTGCGAAACCCGTGGGGCCGACGCATCCAGGCCGCAGCCGGTTCTCCGGCGGGCCGGACGCGTCGGCCCCACGGCGTGCGTCCGGAGCCCCGCCGGCCCTCGAACGGGCGGGCGCACTGGGCCGGTTGCCGTAGCGGCGGCGGACGTCGCCCGGTGCATCGGGTAAGGAGCCGGACATGGACCAGTACGACAGTCAACGCCCCCACGGCGGTCGGCGGCACGCGCAGGACGCCACACCCATCTACGACCGGTTGCTCGCCGAATGGCGGGCGGCCCGCAGCGGAGCGCAGCCGGTGCCGCCCGCGCGGCAGGCGCGGCCCCGCGCGGGATGCCGCGTGCCCGCCGCCCGTACCCCCGAGAAACCGCCGACGGGTGAGCTGTGAGGGGCGAACTCGCTCGGGAGCGAGCCCATTTGGGTGGTTATGCGGAACTGTCGCTCCCATAGTGGGTTGATCAATACGTTCCACAACGGGACGCTCCGAAAGGTGAAGCGCAATGAAGAAGATGATGGCCGGCGCAGTCGTGGCCGTGTCCCTGATGGGCCTGTCCGCCGCCGTTGCCCCCGCGGCCATGGCGGTCGGCAATGACGACGGCACCACGTCGGTCAACGGCAACGGCGCCACGGACGTGTTCGGCAACGCCGCTACCTACGGCGACGGCAGCCCGCAGACGCAGCTCGTCCAGGGCTCGCTGAACAAGCTCTGCCTCGGCGTGCCGGTCAAGGCCGCAGCCGGTTCGCTCCTCGGTGGTGTCCCGGTCACGGCCCAGGACGTCAACGTGCTGTCCTCGCCGCAGAACCAGCAGTGCACCGAGAACTCGACGCAGGCCAAGGGCGACGAGCCGCTGTCGCACATCCTGAGCAACAACCCGGTGTTCTCCGGCAACGGCATCGCCAACGACTGACGCCCACTCGGATGCGGGTGGTCACAGGAAGACGATCCGGGGCCGCCCGCACTCCGTGTCCGGTGTCGCGCGGGCGGAGCCGGGGTCGAGCCCGGGCTCCGTTCGTGACGATGCCCACCGCACCACGGGGGCGGTGGGCATCTCGCGTACGGGGGTGATTCAGCCGAGGCTCCGTACTGGAAGGACGCAGTGGGCCGAGGTCATGATGACGTTCGGGTCCCCCGCGAAGGCCCGCAGCAGGTCCTCGCCGACCGGTCGGCCAGGCGCGCCCTGGGGCCACGGGCGGGTGGCGAACATGACGTTCACCTCGCCGCGTTGCTCGGCGGCGGTCAGCCACTCGGCCGGGGCGGGGTACTGGGCGGTGAAGTGAGGGAGCGTCAGGACCGCCTGGCCGGCCTGGACGAGCAGCTTGACCGGAAGCCCCGGGGCCTCGGCCGCGTACACCGGGCCGGTGCCCACCGGCAGTCCGTTGCGCTCCAAGGACGCGCGCATGGCGGTCTCGCCGGTGGCCGGGCCTTCCGCCCCGTCGCCCAGCGAGTAGACGAGAAGGAAGGCGGCGTCGGGGCCTCCGTCGGGGTGTTCGCCGCTCCACCCGATCAGCGAGATCGTGCCCAACTGGGCTTGCGTGAACGTGTCGTTGGCCGTCTGAGGTGAGGTCATGCCCGGCACCATAACGGCCGATGAGCGGTCCATGTGCATGTGTATCACCTGATCGAGGGATATTGCAGGATATCTCCGATGAATGCCGTCAGGGCCGCATCATGGCTCCGGGTGGACGCGGCGGGGGGCGGGAAAACGTGTTGACGGCGCCTCGTGGTCGCGGGCTATCGTGTGCGGCGTTGCCGGGCGGCGGACTGCCGCCGGTGCCGGTCCCGTGCGTGAACCAGGAGGTGAGGACATTGATGACTGTCGCCGAGATGGGCGTTGCCCACCGCAGAAGCATCGTTCCCGCCCCCGTGGTCGCCGGCTGACCTCTTCGTTCGACAACACCGCGCGCCTGTGAGCGCGTTGCCGGGGCCACCCTTCGAAGGGTTTCCCTTGTCCTCCCAGTTCTCTGGTTCTTCCTCCTTCTCCTCCTACTCTTCCGGTTCCTTCCGGGATGCGTCCGCCGCGCATCCGCTGTCCGCGTACGGCTGGGACGACGGCTGGGCCGCGGCGTTCGCCCCGTACACCGCGCAGGGGCTGCTGCCCGGGCGCGTGGTGCGGGTCGACCGCGGGCAGTGCGACGTCGTCACCCCGCGAGGGACGCTGAGGGCCGACACCGCGTTCGTCGTCCCGCGTGATCCCATGCGCATCGTCTGCACCGGTGACTGGGCCGCCGTCGACCCCGACGGGGATCCGCGGTTCGTACGGGCGCTGCTGCCGCGGCGTACGGCCTTCGTCCGTTCGACGACGTCGCAGCGTTCCGAGGGACAGGTCCTCGCCACCAACGTGGACCACATCGCCATCTGTGTCTCGCTCGCCACGGAACTCGACCTGGGACGGATGGAGCGCTTCCTCGCGCTCGCCATGTCCAGCACTGACGGGGCGGCGCTGCTCCGCGACGGGGCGGACGCCGCGGACGGTGCCGCCGAACCGGTCGTGGTGCTGACCAAGGCCGATCTGGTGCCGGACGCCACGACGCTGTCGCACCTCGTCCAGGACGTCGAAGCCGTCGCGCCCGGTGTGCAGGTGCTTCCCGTCAGCTCCGCCACGGGCGAGGGACTGGACGTGTTCTCCGCACTCGTGTCGGGTGGCACGAGCGTGCTGCTCGGGGTCTCCGGCGCGGGCAAGTCGACCCTGGCCAACACCCTGCTCGGCCGCGACGTGATGGAGGTGCAGGCCGCGCGCGAGGTCGACGGCAAGGGCCGCCACACCACCACGACCCGCAATCTGCTGGTGCTGCCCTTCGGGGGCGTGCTCATCGACACCCCCGGGCTGCGCGGGGTCGGGCTCTGGGACGCGGAGACCGGCGTCGGTCAGGTCTTCTCCGAGATCGAGGAACTGGCCGAGCACTGCCGGTTCCACGACTGCGCCCACCGGTCCGAGCCCGGCTGCGCGGTGCTCGCCGCTGTCGAGGACGGCTCACTGTCCCACCGGCGCCTCGACAGCTTCCGCAAGCTGCTCCGCGAGAACCGGCGCATCGTCGCCAGGACCGATGCCCGGGTGCGGTCGGAGATGCTGCGCGAATGGAAGCGCAGAGGGGCCGAGGGGAGGGCGGCCATGGACGCGAAGCGCGGCAGGACGCGGTAGGCCCTGTCGTCGAAGTGCCGTCGTCCGGCGGAGGCCGCACGGCAGGCTGCAGTTGGCGCCAGGGCCTGGGTCGCGACGCCGGGTCCGATGTCCGAAATCCGCCAGTGCGGTGCCGAAAGGTGCCGCACACTGGACGGTGTGATGGACGAAACGACCAGGTACGAGGCGGTGAGCAGCCGCGACGCCCGGTTCGACGGGGAGTTCTTCTTCGCCGTCGAGACGACCGGTATCTACTGCCGGCCGAGTTGCCCCGCCGTCACCCCCAAGCGGAAGAACGTCCGCTTCTTCCCGACCGCGGCCGCTGCCCAGGGTCACGGCTTCCGGGCGTGCCGACGCTGCCGCCCGGACGCCGTGCCCGGCTCGGCGGAGTGGAACGTACGCGCCGACGTCGTGGGGCGCGCCGTGCGGCTGATCGGGGACGGTGTCGTCGACCGGGAGGGCGTGCCCGGTCTGGCGCACCGGCTCGGCTACAGCGCGCGCCAGGTGCAGCGGCAACTCAACGCGGAACTGGGCGCCGGACCCGTCGCGCTGGCCCGGGCCCAGCGCGCCCACACCGCGCGGGTGCTGCTGCAGACGACCGGGCTGCCCGTGACGGAGATCGCCTTCGCTTCCGGCTTCGCCAGCGTCCGTCAGTTCAACGAAACGATCCGGCGGATCTACGCCCGCACGCCGAGCGCGCTGCGAGCCGAGGCGGGGGCGGGGGCCGGGGCGGCGGGCCGGGCGGCGCACACCACCGGCATCCCCTTGCGGCTCGCGCACCGGGGGCCGTACGCGGCCCGCGAAACCTTCGACCTGCTGGCCGGCGAGGTGGTCGGCGGCGTCGAGGAGGTCGTCGGGAAGCGCGGTGCCCGGACCTATCGGCGCACCCTGCGCCTGCCCTACGGCACGGCCGTCGTAGCCGTCGACGAACGGTCCGCGGGGCCCTGGCTGGACGCCCGGATCCATCTCACGGACCTGCGTGACCTGACGACGGCGGTGCAGCGGCTGCGGCGGCTGTTCGACCTGGACGCCGATCCGTACGCCGTCGACGAACGGCTCGGCGCCGATCCGCGGCTCGCGGCGCACGTCGCCGCCCGTCCGGGGCTGCGTTCCCCGGGAACCGCGGACCCGGAGGAATTCGCCGTCCGGGCGCTGGTGGGCGCGGCGGAGGCGAAGCGGCTGGTGGAGGCGTACGGCAAGGTTCTCGACGTTCCCTCCGGCGGGCTCACCCATGTGTTTCCCGAGCCGGGCACGCTGGCCGGAGCGGTGGAGGACCCGGCACTGCGGGCGCTGACCGGCGCGCTCGCCGACGGGGGCGTACGGCTCGACGCCGGAGCGGACCGGGACGAGGCGGAGCGGGCGCTGCTCCGGCTGCCCGGGATCGGTCCGGGGACCGCGGCGCTCATCCGGATGAGGGCGCTGGGCGACCCCGACGTGGACCCCGGCGGCGGGCCCGGGACGGAGGCGTGGCGTCCGTGGCGTTCGTACGGGGCACGGCATCTGGAGCTCCTGATGCCGTGACCGGGAAGGTTCACCGGCTCGCGAGGCCCGGCACGGCACCTCGCGGGGGTTGTCGCATCACCCGAGTACGTCCAGTACGCGGACGATGCTCCGCCTTGCGATGCACCGCACCGGACGCCGCGAGCCACCCGGCGAACCTTCCCGGTCACAGCATTGGGCGTCACCTGAGCCGACGGGCGGGGCCGGGAGTCCCGGGGCCCCGGGCGCGCTTCGGGGCTGCCGGGCTCACGCCCAGAGCAGCACGCCGAGCCAGGCCCCCGTCACCAGCAGGCACGCGAAGAGTTCGACGAGCACGGACCAGCCCGTGGCCCGCATCACCGAGCGGACCGATGCCCACCCCGCGCCACGACTGCCGAGCCGCAGCCGCTCCACCCCGTAGACGGTCCCCACGTAGCCCACCAGTGCGCCCAGCACCGGGACGACGAAGAAGCCCACGATCGCGCCGACGCCGCCGAGCACCAGGGTCCTGTGCGGGGCGCCGGACTCGTGCGGGCGGCGCGGCGGCAGCAGCGGTTTCAGCGCCTGGTCCACCAGCAGCAGCGCGGTGGCGCCCATGAGCACGGACCAGGCCGCCGTCGTCCTGTCGGTCAGCGCCCACCACAGCACCGCGGCCCAGACGATCGCCTGTCCGGGCACCCCCGGCACCAGCACGCCGATCAGGCCCAGGAACATGACCAGGCCGATGGCGACGAGTTGCCACACACCCATTCGACCAGCCTGACGGAGTCCGGCCGGTCCCGCGCGTCCACGGCGCCGGGCATCCCGGGCACCGACGCGTCAGGCCCGGGGATCCCGGGCCACCCAGCCCCGCTCGTACGCATGCCAGCCCAGCTGGAGCCGGGTCGACACCCCCGTCAGTTCCATCAGGCCCTTCACCCGCCGCTGCACGGTCCGCAGCCCCAGGTCCAGCTGCTTCGCCACGCTCGCGTCCGTCAGCCCGGCCAGCAGCAGCGAGAGGATCTCCAGGTCCGTCGCGTCGGGGCCGGTGGAGACCTCCTCCAGCAGGTCGCCCCCGCCGAGCCGGAGCGGCATCGCCTCCCGCCACACCGCCTCGAACAGTCCCATCAGCGACTCCAGCAGCCCGGAGCCGTGCACGACCAGCGCCGCGGGCTCCGCGCCCCGGCCGGTCAGCGGCACCATCGCCAGGGCCGCGTCGGCGACGACCAGCTTGGTGGGCACCCGGTCGACGACCCGGCACTGCTCGTCGCGGCCCAGCGCCGCCGAGAGCTCCGTGATCCCGGACGGCAACGAGAGGACCTCCCGCTCGACCACCACCCGGAACGACACCCCGCGCGTGGCGGCCCGCTCCTCGGCCTCGTTCTCCGTCCCGCTCACCGCGATCGGCTTCCCGGTGACCAGGGCGCAGACCTCGCTGGTGGCCCCCAGCTGCAACTGATGGAAGCGGTGCGCCACCGCGCTCGCGCCCGTCACCACCTCGACCAGGTCGTGCACGGCCGAATCGGTGGCCTCCGCCCGGTACTCCTCGGCGAGCAGCGCCGCCGCCAGCTCCGCCTGCTCCAGCTCGTGGCGCTGCTGCGTCAGCAGGGCCCCCAGCGCCACCGCCGGAGGCGCCGCCACCCAACGGCCGGTGCGCGACGAGGACTGGGCGGCCAAGCCGTGCTGCTCCAGCCTGCGCAGCGCCCGTTCGGTGTCCGGCTCGGGGAGCGCGAGCCGGTGTGCCAGATCGGGGACCTCGGCGGCCCCCACGGTCACGAGCGCGCGGTACGCCGACTCCTGTATCTCGTCGAGACCTATGGCCCCCAACATCCCTCGTTCCCTCCCGGACGCATTGATTCCGCACGCCGTCACTGATTCCGGGCGCCGGTCGTGGCGGAAAGCGGCCACGGCGTAAACCCGCCGTGCACATCATCCCTTCATCGCCCCGCGCTCTGCCAATGTGGCGCCACCGCAGTACCGACAACTTCCGGAACGCCGCTGTTTGTTCAGGGGTGACCGGGTTTTACTTGGGGAGAGCGATGCGTCCGATATCGCGTACGGCGCTGGGGGCGGCCGCCGCCGCCGTCCTGGCCGTCACCGCGACCGCACCGTCCGCGGCAGCGCCGCAGGACGACGCGACCGCGAAGAGACCACTGACCGGCAGTTCGCCCGCCACCTCCAAGGCGGGCGAACCGGTCACCGTCACCCTGGTCACCGGCGACAAGGTCCTGGTGCGCACGGACAGTTCCGGGGCCGCGTCGGTCACCGCGCTGCCCCGCGAGGACGGCTCCGTGCCCCTCCTGCAGACCAGGCAGTCCGGCAAGGACCTCTACGTGTACCCCGACACCGCCGCCCGGGCGCTGGCCGCCGGCAAGGTCGACCAGGAACTCTTCAACGTCACCGGACTCGTCCGGCAGGGCTATGACGACGCCCACACCTCCGCGCTGCCGCTGATCGCCGTCTACGGCGACGCCGCGGCCCGTACCGTGCCCGCCACCCCGCGCGGCGCGAAGCGCGGACTCGTGCTCGATGCCATCGACGGCGTCGCGCTCAAGGCGGACAAGAAGAAGGCCGCCGACTTCTGGGCGGACGTCACCGACAGCCGTTCCCGCTCGGCAGCCGGTCCGAAGAAGCTCTGGCTCGACCGCAAGATCCGCGCCACCCTCGACCGGTCCACCCAGCAGATCGGCGCCGACCTCGCCTGGGCCGCCGGATACACCGGCAAGGGCACCAGGGTCGCCGTCCTGGACACCGGCGCCGACGCGGAACACCCCGACCTCAAGGGCCGGATCGCCGCCTCGGAGAACTTCACCGACTCCAGCACCGCCGACGACCGGCAGGGTCACGGCACCCACACCATCTCCACCGTCGGCGGCTCCGGCGCCGCGAGCGACGGCCGGAAGAAGGGCGTCGCCCCCGACACCGAACTGCTCAACGGCAAGGTCCTCAACGACGGCGGCTTCGGCGCCGAGTCCTGGATCATCGCCGGCATGCAGTGGGCCGTCGACCAGAAGGCCGACGTCGTCTCCATGAGCCTCGGCAGCCCGGAGCCGACCGACTGCACCGACCCGATGAGTGTCGCGGCCGAGAAGCTCGCCCGGAGCGAGGACACGCTGTTCGTGATCGCGGCGGGCAACTCCGGCCCGAGGCTCAACACCGTCTCCTCGCCCGGCTGCGCACCGAGCGTGCTGACCGTCGGCGCCGTCGACCGCGACGACTCCACGGCCCAGTTCTCCAGCCGCGGGCCCGTGATCGGCGCGCACACCCTCAAGCCGGAGATCGCCGCCCCCGGCGTCGCCATCTCCGCCGCGGCGGCGGGGGGCCGGGGCGTCTACGCCTACCAGTCGATGTCCGGGACGTCGATGGCCACCCCGCATGTGGCGGGCGCCGCCGCGATCGTGAAGCAGCGTCACCCGGACTGGACCGCCCAGCAGATCAAGGCCGCCCTGGTGTCGTCCGCGAAGAGCGACATCCCCGGGGACGTGCGCGAGACCGGCGCCGGCCGGCTCGACGTGAAGGCCGCGATCGACACCACCGTCGTCGGCGCCCCCGCCGTCCAGGCCGGCTCCTTCGACTGGCCGCAGGACAGGAACGACCGCGCCACCGTCGACCTGCCCTACACCAACTCCGGCACCAAGCCGGTGAAGCTGTCGCTCCAGGTCCAGGGCGTCACGGGCAACGACGGCTCCGCGGTCCGCACCCCGGTCGCCGGGCTCGACACGAAGACCGTCACCGTCCCGGCCGGGGCCACCGTGAAGGTCCCGCTGCGCATCGACCCGTCCGCGAAGCTGAAGGCCGCCCAGTACGGCGACGTCACCGGACGCGTCCTGGCCACCGGGCCCGGCGGTGCGAAGGTCTCCACCCCGTTCTCCCTGTACGTGGAGCCGGAGACCGTCACCCTGCGCGTCAAGCTGATCGACCGCGCCGGCAAGCCCGCCACGGGCTCCTCCTCGCTGGACGTCATCGGCACCGACACCTCCAGCGGCGAGCGCCGCTTCAACGACGGCGCCGCCGACCAGGTCTACCGGCTGCGCCCCGGCGCGTACTTCGTCTCCGGGTTCGTCATCACGCCGGACACCGCCGACGTCACGGGCCGCATGGCCGAGTCCGTCGGCTACCTCGCCCGTCCGCAGCTCGACGTCACCAAGGACACCACCCTGGTGCTCGACGCACGCAAGGCCCACCGGCTCCAGGTGAAGACCGCGGACCGCGCCTCCGAGAACCGCTCCACGACCCTCGCGTTCGGCCGCTCGTGGGACGACACCTGGCTGCACTCCGGCTCCATCACCGGTGCCGGCAACGTCGAGAACTACCTGGCGGACGTGCAGGGCAAGGCGCGCGACGGCGACTTCGAGTTCTCCAGCTTCTGGCGCGCGTACGCCCCGCAGATCGAGGAGCTGTCGGTCGTCGGCGGCGCCGCACTGCACCCGAGGGTGGCGAGCACCGGCTCCGTCAACCTCGACGGAACGGGCGAGGCCGCGCTCGTCGACGCCGGAAAGGGCACCCCCGATGAGCTGAGGGCCGCGGGCGTCGCGGGGAAGATCGCGCTGGTCGAGGTCGGCGACGACGGGTACGTGCACACCCAGGCGCGCGACGCGAAGGCCGCGGGCGCGAAGGCCGTCGTCGCCCACCGCCCGGCCGCGGGCCCCTGGCAGCCGTCGGCCGGCTTCGGCCAGGCGCCGGTGCCGTCGCTCGGCATCGAGGCGGGGGAGGCCGCCGCGCTGAAGGCCGCCCTGGCCGAGGGCCCGGTGACGCTGCGCTGGAAGGCCACCGCGGTCAGCCCGTTCGTCTACAACCTCGCCTTCGCCGAGACCGGCCCGGTCACCTCCGACCGCACCTACCAGGTCCGGGACAAGAAGCTCGGCACGGTCGTCTCGAACTACGAGGCGATGGGCGTCGCGGCGGACTACGTCGACACGATGATCATGGGCCGGCCGTACGGCGGGCTGTTCTCCGCCGCCAGCGACACCGTCGCCGTCCCCGGCAAGCGCACCGAGTACTACTCGGCGGGCGACACCGCCTGGACGCGCTACCTCTCCTCCAGCTTCCCCTGGGGCGAGCTCATGGCCGACCGGGCGCGCACCTACACCGCGGGCTCGAAGCGCACGGAGAACTGGTACCGGGGCATCCTGGCCCCGACCGCACCGCGCGACGCCGACGGCGAGCTCCAGCTGGCCGCGGAACGGCAGGACAACCTGATCGGCGTGGCCCCCGCGTTCTGGGGCGACACCGAGCACATGGGCATCCAGGGTTCCTTCGGCGACACCGGAAACATGAGGCTCACCAGCGGCGGCAAGGTGATCGGCGAGTCCTCCTGGCCGTCCGGGGTGTTCACCGTTCCGGCCGGGGACGCCGCGTACGAACTCACCATGGAGACCATGAAGTTCGGGCAGCCCGCCGCCGCGTGGAAGCGGTCCACCCAGACCCGGACGGTCTGGAAGTTCCGTTCCCACCGGGACGAGAACGCCTACTCCCAGGGCATTCCGCTGCTCTTCCCGAGCTACGACCTGAACGCGGACGGGCTGAAGACCCTTCCGGCCAAGGCCGGCCGGACGATCGGGCTGAGCGTCATCGGTCACGCGGGCTACACGCCCGGCAAGCTGGTCGCCGCCAAGGTCTCGTACTCGTACGACGGTGGCGAGACCTGGACCGAGGGCACCACCGCGCAGCGCGACGGCCACTGGACCGCGACCGTGAACCACGCGGGCGCGGCCGGCAAGCCGGTCACGCTGAAGACCGAACTGACGGACGCCAACGGCAACTCCGTCGTCCAGACCGTGAGCGACGCGTACGCCGTGCGTTGATCACGACCTGACCGGTCCGCCGGACGGCTTTCCCGTGGGGGGTGGGTCCGTCCGGCGGACCCTTTGCATGGCCGGGGACCCCCGATAAGCACGACCGGGACCTCGGATCGCATGGTCGGGGGCCCGGTTTGCACAGCCGGGGTGCACGGACGCGCCGTGCGCGCGGCGCGTCGTGTTTTCGTCATGCGTCGTTTCCGTGCGTCCCGTGCCGTGGACAATCAAGAGTATGAGCCAGCAGGGGGAGCGGCCCGCCGACGGGGACGACTGGTGGGACAGGCTGTACGACGAGACCGACAGGGACACCGGGGCGGGCGGTGCGGACGGTGCGAGTGGTCCGGGTGGTGCGGGCGACACCGGTGACACCCTCGACGACCGCTTCGACTCGGTGGCGAGGGTGGTCGGGGCGGGGAACGGGGGGAGCGCGGGGACGCTGCTCCCGGAGCCGGAGCCGGAGCCGGAGCCGGAGCCGGAGCCGGAGCCGGAGCCGGAGCCGGAGCCGGAGCCGGAGCCGGAGCCGGAGCCGGAGCCGGAGCCGTCCCGGACGACGTTACGGACGCGTGCCCCCTGGGAGCCGCCCGAGGAGAACGCACCGGGCCCCGGGTCCGCACCCGCCGGCCCGCCGAACCCGCGCACCTTCGCCGACTTCACCGCCCCGAGGCCCATGGGGTCGCCGACGGGCCCCGTCGCACCGATGCCCACCGGACCACCGAAGAGGCCTGCCCCGTTGCTGCCTGCCGGACCAGTGGCGGTCCCCGGTCGGTCGACACCCGTCGGACCGCCGGTGGTGCCCGCCGCGCCGACACCGGCCGGGCCACCGGTGGCACCTGATTCGTCGACGCCCGCCGGACCAGTGGCGGTCGCCGGTCCGTCGACGCCCGCCGCCCTGCCGTCGCCCGCGGGACCGTCCGCGGCCCCCGCTCCTGCCGTGTCGCGTCCCGCGCGCACCCACGTGGGCGACCGGCCCCCCACGTACGACGCCGAGCCCACCGCGCTGCCCGTCACCGTCCCCCAGGAACTGGACGGTCTCGTCGCCGCCGACACGGTGCTCGACGGAGCCCGGTACGGCACCTACACCTTGCGTGCCGCCTCGGTGCGCGGGGACTCGGCGCGGTATTGGGGCGAGCACCGGCGCGACGCCTTGCTCACCGCGCGCTTCGGCACCGACCGGGAGGCGCTCGTCCTGGTGGCCGTCGCCACCGGAGCCCGTGCCTCCGAGCAGGCGCACCTGGCCGCGGCCGACGCCTGTCGCTGGATCGGCGGTGCGATCGGGCGCAGCCATCTCCGCCTGACCGAGGACATAAGGGCCGGACGGCGCGGCGAGCTGAAATCCGGTCTGCACCGGCTCACCGACCGCGGGTTCGGCAGGCTGCGCGCCCGTGCCGCCGAGCTGGGGCTCGAACCCGGGCAGTACTCGGCGGGGCTGCGTTGCCTCCTGCTGCCTGCTGACCCCGACTGCCGTACCAGGATCTTCTTCGGCATTGGTGCCGGTGGGTTCTTCCGCCTGCGCGGCGGCGTCTGGCAGGACCTCGAACCGGGGATTCCGCACCGGGCCGGTCCTTCCGTCGGGAACGCCCCGGACGGAGGAAACCCCGAGAACACCGGAAACACCGGAAACACCGGAAGCACCGGAAGCACCGGAAGCGCCGGAAGCGCCGGAAGCACCGGAAGCGGAGCGATCGGTGGGGGCGCGGGGAAGGCCGGGGAGTCCGGTTCCGCAAACGGGGAGTCGCCTCGCCCGGGAGGCGCCGTCGCCGGTGGCGACCGCCCTGCCGAGCCGTTCCGCTTTCGGACCTCGGTAGCCCGGTCGGGTGACATGCTGCTGCTGTGCAGCCCCGGGCTCGCCGTACCGCTGCGCGAGGAACCGGCACTGGCCGGGGAACTCGCCGAACGCTGGACCGGCGGTGAGGCACCGGGGCTCGCGGCCTTCCTCACGGACACTCAGCTCAGGGTGAAGGGCTACTCCGACGACCGTACGAGCGCCGCCGTCTGGGAGGCGTAATCGCGCACGCCATGGGTTGATGGATGCGGAGTCCGGAAGCCGAAGCGCGGAAAGGGTACGCACCCATGGCGAAGCAGAACGTGTCGGAGCAGTTCGTCGACATCCTTGTCCGGGCGGGCGTGAGGCGTATGTACGGTGTCGTCGGCGACAGTCTCAACCCGGTCGTCGACGCCATCCGGCGCAACTCGGCCATCGACTGGATCCAGGTCCGGCACGAGGAGACCGCCGCGTTCGCCGCCGGGGCCGAGGCCCAGGTCACCGGTTCGCTGGCGGCCTGCGCCGGGTCGTGCGGCCCCGGCAATCTGCATCTCATCAACGGTCTCTACGACGCCCACCGCTCCATGGCACCCGTCCTCGCCCTCGCCTCGCACATCCCGTCCGGCGAGATCGGGCTCGGCTACTTCCAGGAGACCCACCCGGACCTGCTGTTCCGGGAGTGCAGCCACTACAACGAGATGATCTCCAACCCCCGGCAGATGCCGCGGCTGCTCCAGACGGCCATCCAGCACGCGATCGGCCGGGGCGGGGTCAGCGTCGTCACGATGCCGGGAGACATCGCCTCCCAGCCCGCTCCGGACAGAACGGTGGAACACGCCCTGGTCACCACGCGGCCGACGGTGCGGCCCGGGGACGCGGAGATCGAGAAGCTCTGCCGGATGGTCGACGGGGCGAAACGTGTGACGTTGTTCTGCGGCAGTGGAACGGCGGGTGCCCACGCCGAGGTGATGGAGTTCGCCGAACGGGTGAAGGCCCCGGTCGGGCACGCGCTGCGGGGCAAGGAATGGATCCAGTACGACAACCCGTACGACGTCGGCATGAGCGGGCTGCTCGGCTACGGCGCGGCCTACGAGGCGACCAACGAGTGCGACCTCCTCATCCTGCTCGGCACCGACTTCCCGTACCAGGCGTTCCTCCCCGACGATGTGAAGATCGTCCAGGTCGATGTGCGTCCTGAGCACCTCGGTCGCCGTTCCAAGCTGGACCTGGCGATCTGGGGCGATGTGCGCGAGACGCTGCGCTGTCTGACCCCGAGGGTGAAGCCCAAGACCGACCGCAAGTTCCTCGACCGGATGCTGAAGAAGCACGCGGACGCGCTGGAGGGCGTGGTCAAGGCGTACACCCGCAAGGTCGAGAAGCACATCCCGATCCACCCCGAGTACGTCGCCTCGGTGCTGGACGAACTGGCCGACGAGGACGCCGTGTTCACCGTCGACACCGGCATGTGCAACGTCTGGGCCGCACGCTATCTCTCGCCCAACGGCAAGCGCCGCGTCATCGGTTCCTTCAGTCACGGCTCGATGGCCAACGCGCTCCCGCAGGCCATCGGGGCCCAGTTCGTCGACCGGGACCGGCAGGTGGTGTCGATGTCCGGCGACGGCGGATTCACCATGCTGATGGGCGACTTCCTGACGCTCGTGCAGTACGACCTGCCGGTCAAGGTGGTCCTGTTCAACAACTCGTCACTGAGCATGGTCGAGTTGGAGATGCTGGTGGCCGGCCTTCCCTCGTTCGGCACCTCCAACAAGAACCCCGACTTCGCGGCCGTCGCCCGCGCGGCCGGGGCCTACGGAGTGCGGGTGGAGAAGCCCAAACAGCTGGAGAGCGCACTCAAGGACGCCTTCAAGCACAAGGGCCCGGCCCTCGTCGACGTCGTCACCGACCCCAACGCGCTCTCCATCCCGCCGAAGATCAGCGCCGAGATGGTGACCGGATTCGCGCTCTCCGCCAGCAAGATCGTGCTGGACGGCGGTGTCGGCCGGATGGTCCAGATGGCCCGCTCCAACCTGCGCAACGTGCCCCGTCCCTGAGTGCGTTCTCCCGGTGGATCCGGGGTCCTCCGGGCAGCCGATGTGACATCAACTGCCTTTGTCCGCCCCCTTGGCGACCCCGAAACAATGTGACATATTACTGACGTGTTCACGAGGCAGCCTTTGGATGTCGTCATCGTCGGTGCCAGGTGGTTGGCGCCGCCTGCGCCCACTACGTCTCCCGGGCCGGACCGTCGGTGGCCGTCGTCGACCGGGGTCCGGTCGCCGGAGGCACCACCGGAGCCGGGGAGGGAAACCTCCTGGTGTCCGACACGGTTCCTGGTCCCGGACTCCGGGCCCGTCGGCTGGTGCCGGCGACCGGTGCCTAAGATCGCCAACTCCCCTTCCGTAAAAGGAAACTTACCGGCGTGGTGGGCGCGGCTGGGGCCCAGGCCATGCTGAAGTCCGGTCATGTGCTGCCGCGCCGCCGGATCGTAGGAGCGGAACTCGCCGTTGCAGAGGGGGAGTTGGCTGCACTCTCGGTCGTCCACGAGGTGCGCGGCGGGATACGGCGGGACGTGGCGCGCAGGGCGGTCGCCCTGAGCCGGTCCCGGCGTCGCCTGTGTGCCTTCGCAGCGCTGATGGGGGCTGTGCACCGACCGGGGGCGGACTGCGGCGGGTGGCTCACCGACGACACGGAGGTCTGCCGTTGCGAAGAGGCCGTCGCGGGGCGGATCCGCGACGCCTGCGAGCGGCTCCGCGCCGGGGACTCCCGGACCGTCAAGCTGTTCACCCGGGCCGGGATGGGCTGGTGCCGGGGCCGGACGTGCGGCTTCGCCGTCCGCGAGCCGGCGGCGGTGCACAGCGCCCCTCCGGGTGTCGGCCGTTGTCCGGAGAGGCCCGACCGCCGCCCGTCGGCCTGCCCCGTGAAGCTGTCCGAACTCGTTGCTGAACCGGCCGATCCCGGCTAGTGCACGCGCCGGGCAACGTTCCTTCCGGGCAGACCTTTCCGGTCACGGCACTGTTACCCCTCCCGGGAACGCTTGTTGGGGCGAACGTTGCCAGGAGGGGTACGAGGGCGGTCGTCCGTCCTCGATGCACCGCGCCGGGCGCCGCGAGCTTCCCGGCAGACCCTTTCGGTCATGCCACCAGGAGGCCGCCGAACCCCCGGCCACCGGCGCGCGCGGCGTCCGGCGCACCCCGGCCGGGCTCCGACGTGCCCGGTCCAGGAACCGGCGCGTCGGGGGCGCGCCGCGTACGGCACCCGCTGTGCGCGCTTCGTCATGCCGCGCCTGTCATGTCCTGTCACCACTCTCGAGGAGCCACGATGCAGCAGAACACCCCGCACGCCCGCACCCGCCCCTGGCAGGGAGTCATGGTCGCCACCCCGCTGACCCTGCGCGCCGACGGCACGATCGACTACGACGCCTACGCCACGCACGTGCGGCAGCTCATCGAGGCGGGCTGCGACGGAGTGGTGCCGAACGGATCGCTGGGCGAGTACCAGACCCTGACCGACGAGGAACGCGAGCGGATGGTCCGGGTCGCGGTGGAGGCGGCGGGCGACGGCGACCGGGTCATGCCGGGTGTCTCCGCCTACGGCAGCGCGGAGTCACGGCGCTGGGCGCAGCAGGCGGCCGAGGCGGGCGCCGGTTCCGTGCTGCTCCTGCCGCCCAACGGATACCGCTGCGAGGACGCGGCCGTCCGCGCCCACTACGCCGACGTGGCGGCCGTCGGGATTCCGGTCGTCGCGTACAACAACCCGTACGACACCAAGGTGGACATGACACCCGGCCTGCTTGCCGAGATCCACCAGGAGGGCAGCATCGTCGCGGTCAAGGAGTTCACCGGCGATGTCCGCCGGGCGTACGAGATCCGTGAACGGGCGCCGGAACTCGACCTGCTCGTGGGCGCCGACGACGTACTGCTGGAACTGGCCCTCGCCGGGGCGGCCGGCTGGATCGCCGGGTGTCCGAACATGCTGCCGTCCAGCTGTGTCCAGCTCTACCGCGCCGCCGTGACCGGGGATCTGGCGACGGCGCTGCCGCTGTACCGGGAACTGCACCCGCTCATGCGGTGGGACTCCAAGCCCGAGTTCGTCCAGGCCATCAAGGCGTCCATGGACGTGGCCGGGCGCCACGGCGGTCGCACCCGTCCGCCGCGCTTCCCGCTCCCAGCGGACGACGAGGCGGCCGTGCGTTCGGCGACCGAGAAGGCCCTGGCCGCAGGGCACAGCTGAGCACCGTCGTACCACGCGGGCACGGGCCCGGCCGTCGCCGTACCCCCGGGGTTCCGGTGGCGGCCGTCCCGGCCGGGGCCTCCACGGCATCCGTTCCGCCCGTCCTCTTCCGGGCGGTCCCGTCCCACCGCGGCCCGGGGCGGCCCGGCGCGGTGCTTCGCACGTACCGGACGCGCTCCTTGACGGGCAAACGTTGCCTGGCGCGGCCCTAGTGCCGGGAGCGGACCTAGTGCCGTGACCGGCACTAGGCGCCCGCGGACTGATCAACTGACGGGAGAACAGGGCCGGGACGACCGAGGCCGTGGAAAAAAGGTGACATTGTATTCTGAGGGCCCGTACGGCGCTGGAGGAATGCATATGGCTCCCCTGACGACGCTCAACGCCCTCTCGGCGCACGAGCACTTGCGCGACCGGGTGGCCAGCGCGCTCAGGGCGGCTCTGATCGCCGGAGACCTGCGGCCGGGTGTGGTCTACTCCGCTCCGACTCTCGCCGCCCAGTTCGGAGTGTCCGCCACGCCGGTGCGCGAAGCGATGCTCGATCTGGCGCGGGAGGGGCTGGTCGAAGCGGTCCGCAACAAGGGCTTCCGTGTGACGGAGCTGACCGGGCAGGACCTCGACGACTTCACCGAACTGCGCGCCATGATCGAGGTCCCCACCGTCGGCCGGATTGCCAGAATGGGCAAGACCGCGGAGTTGAGGGCGCTGCGACCGCTGGCCGAGGCGATCGTGGCAGCCGCCGCCGAGCACGACATCATCGGGTACCTGGAGGCCGACCGGCGTTTCCATCTCGAACTGCTCGGTCTGGCGGGCAACCGCAGACTGGTGGAGGAGGTCGGCAACCTGCGCAAGCGGTCTCGGCTCTTCGGCCTCAACCGGCTGTCGGAATCGGGGCAGTTGACCGCGTCCGCCGAGGAGCACATCCAGCTGCTCGATCTCATGATCGCCGGTGACGCACAGGGTGCCGAGAAGCGCATGCTGACGCACATGTCCCATGTCAGATCGATCTGGGCCGACGACGGCGACGAGCCGGGCGCGGTCGTGCAAGCCACCGGGTCCGAAACGGCGTCCCGGCCGACGGCCGAGGGCTGATCGCCGGACGCCGTCCCCGGCGTCCGCGGCCGCTCCTCGACAGCAGGTGCGGTTCCTCCGGACCGGCCGTCCAGCAGGGCGGCCATCCACTTCTCGATCCCGTCGGCGGCGCGTGGCGGCGTGGACGACATCACCCGGGCACCGTCGGCCGCGATCAGCGGATCGTCCTCGATCCACACGTCGATCCCGCGCGGGGACGGCGGAAGCGTGCTCGTCGTCGCCCGGTCTCCCGGCGCTCCTCCAGGAGACGGAGTTCGCCGAGCACCGTTCCCATAGTGACCGCTGCCGTGTGTGCGGGCTGCGGCGGGCCCACGGATGGCAGGAGTCCACCGACAGGGGCGCGTCGCTCGGCATCCGGGTCGGCCGGCCGCGCCCCGGACAGCGGCCTCTCCCGAGCGTCCGGACGGGCTCGGCGCGAGAGGCGTGGGGCGGCGATCGTCACTCCTCGGCTTCTCGGCGGGGTACGAAGCCCCGGTCCAGGAGGCGGGGTGCGGGATCCGGCCCGGACGACTGCTCCTCGGTGAGGCGTCCGGCGGCGACCGGTGCGTACCGACGGTCGAGCGAAGTCCCTCGCACGAGCCGCGAGTTGTTCTGAAGAGCAATGTGCGCGAGAGGGGTTCCTAAGGACATGTGACATGTGCCATTGTACAGCCCGCGAAGGAAGTGGGTGTGCTCATGCCATCCCCCGTCCGCTTCCTCGCGTCCCCCCACCCGCGCAGTCGCGCGGTTGACACACCGCTGGGAGGCGGCACGTGAAGAACCGAACGGTTCGACAACGATTCACTGGATTGTCCACTGCGGTCCTGGCAGCATGCCTGGGCCTGGGCCTGCTCTCCGCGCCGAGCCAGGCCGTCGAGCAGCGCTCGACCGTATCGTCGGCGACCGGTCGCGCCCAGGCCGGCGACGCCGGTCCGGTCCGTACGGGCGGCGGGCCTGCCGCGAGGCCCGTCGGCCCCTCGGCCGAGGCGCCGACCGCACCTGCGGACGACGCCGACCACTTCGGCCGCAAGGCCCTCAAGGCCGCCGACCGCCCGCCGTTGTCCGCATCCAAGGACGCACTGCGGCGGGACTACGACGACCCCGGAGCGACGCTCCCGAGCCACCCGGCGCCGTCGATGAAGGCCGACTCCAAGGCCAAGGCCGGATCCAAGGCCCGGACCGCGGCCGAGTGCAACGTCAGCGACTTCACCAGCCGCACCGGAAGCGACCTGGTCCAGCAGATCAAGTCGTCGACGACCGACTGCGTCAACACGCTGTTCCGCGTCAAGGGCAACGACGGCAATCTGGCCTTCCGTGAGGCGCAGATGGTCACCGTCGCCAATGCCATGCGCGAGGGATCGGCCGCCTACCCCGGCGACAGCAGTACCGGCATGCCCCAGCTGGTCCTCTATCTCCGAGCCGGGTACTACGTGCAGTTCTACGACCCCGACACGGTGGGCAGCTACGGGCCGGAACTGCGTACGGCCATCCAGGGCGCGCTCGACGCGTTCTTCGCCTCCTCGCACGCCTTCGACGTCACCGACGCCAACGGGCAGACCCTGTCCGAGGCCGTCATATTGATCGACAGCGCCGTGGAGAACGCCCGCTACCTGTCCGTCGTCAAGCGGCTGCTGGCCGACTACGACTCCTCGTACAACGAGTTCTGGTACATGGTCAACGCCGTGAACAGCGTGTACACGGTGTTCTTCCGCGGTCACCAGGTGCCGGAGTTCATCGCCGCGGTGGAGGCCGACCCCAGCGTGCTGGAGGCCCTCAGCGACTTCGCGTCGCGCCATCTCGACCTGCTGGGCACCAAGCAGTCGTTCCTCGCTTCCAACGCGGGACTTGAGCTCGGTCGCTTCCTCAAGGAAGACTCCCTGCGCCCCAAGGCGAGCCCGTTGGCCGCCGGACTGCTCGGCAAGAGTTCCATCACCGGACCCACCGCCCCGCTCTGGGTCGCCGTGGCGCAGATGGTCGAGGCCTACGACAAGGCGAACTGCTCGTATTACGGCACCTGTGACCTCGCGGAGCGTCTCGAGAAGGCCGTCCTGCCGGTGAAGCACACCTGCAGCGACAGCATCACCATCCGGGCGCAGGACATGGCCGCGGAGGAACTCGAGGCCAGCTGTACCAGCCTGCGCAACCAGGACGCCTACTTCCACGAGGTGGCCCGGGACAACGGCCCGGTCGCCGACGACAACAACAAGACCATCGAGGTCGTGGTCTTCGACTCCAGCACCGACTACCAGACCTACGCCGGCGCGATCTACGGCATCAACACGAACAACGGCGGCATGTACCTGGAAGGCGACCCCGCCGCGGAAGGCAATCAGCCCCGGTTCATCGCCTACGAGGCCGAGTGGGTCCGCCCCGACTTCCAGATCTGGAACCTGAACCACGAGTACACGCACTACCTCGACGGCCGCTTCAACATGCACGGCGACTTCGAGGACGGACTGACCACGCCGACCGTCTGGTGGGTCGAGGGCTTCGCGGAGTACGTCTCCTACTCGTACCGCAAGGTCAACTACGACGACGCCGCCACCCAGGCCGCGAACCACACCTACACCCTGCGGACCCTGTTCGACACCACCTACGAGAACGCCGACCAGACCCGAGTCTACAACTGGGGCTATCTGGCCGTCCGTTACATGCTGGAGTCCCACCGCGCGGACATCGACACGCTCCTCGGCCTCTACCGCAAGGGTGACTGGGACGGTGGCCGCACCCTGCTCACATCGACCATCGGCGACCGTTACGAAGCCGACTGGAACACTTGGCTGACCGCCTGCGCGGCCGGCAGCTGCGGCGGCGGCACGCCCACCGAGCCCGGGGGCGAGTGCGCCGGGAAGGACACCAGGGAGCTGGGCAAGGACTGCAAGCGCAGCGGGCTGAAGGCGGTCAAGGACGACTACGCCTATCTGTACGTACGCATCCCGGCGGGCACCGCTCAGCTGCAGATCACCGTGACCGGCGGCACGGGCGACGCCGACCTCTACTACAACGCGGACAAGTGGGCGACCACCACCGCCTACACCAGCCGGGCCGTCGGCGCCGGGAACGAGCACACGCTGACCATCGACCACCCGGAAGCCGGAGACCGCTTCATCAGCCTGCACGCCGTTGAGGGATTCGACGGTGTGACCGTCTCCACCAAGTACTGAGACCTTCGGACACAGGACAATGGCCTGCCCGCAGAGGGATTCCCCTCCGCGGGCAGGCCGGCCGTCGCCGTCGGTTCACAGCAGTCTGAGCGCGCCGGGCCGCGTCCCGGCCGTGAGGACGTCCACGAGCAGGTCGAACAGGGTCGGCCCCCGCCCGGCCAGCGCGTCGTCGAGCCGGCGCCGCACCTCGGCCCGGTTGCTCTCGTGCACGCGTGCGAGGCTCTCCCGCAGGTAACGGGCCGTCTCCTCGTGGCCCAGGGCCTGCGCCGACCGTTCGTGGTCCCGCCATTCGATGACGAAGTCCCCGTCCTCCGGAGTGCCCATCCCGCCGCCCAGACAGTCCGCCAGGGCGTCGAAGTTGCGGCCGAAGTATCCGCCGGGGCCGTTCACGGCCTCGCCGATGACGGTCCAGAACCGCTCCAGGCCGGTGACCCGGGAGCCGTCGATCACATAGGTCACGGTCATGACCGGAGGCTACAGGTCCGAGGGCCGGGAGCGGGCCGGGCCGCCCGTGCGGACGGCGATCCGCGCCGCAGGTGGGGGGCTACGGCGCGGATCGGTTCGGGGCCGGGCTTCAGCAGCCGCGGTCGATCAGGTCGAAGGTGGCGTAGTGGTCGCTGGTGTAGTAGTCCTCCCGCACCCGATCGCCCGTGACGACGCGTCGCGCGCCGCGGGTCGGGGAGCCGGGGGTGATGACCGTGTACTCGTGGTAGTAGCCGGTGCTCTGCTTGGGCAGGACGCCTTCACGGTTCTGGAATACGGAACCGTCCTGCGAGTACGGGAAGGGCCCGCCCGCCGCGATCAGGCGGAGGGTGTCGTGCGCCTGGGTCGGCAGATCCGAGTAGCAGATGCTGCCGACCGAGGCGGGGGCGGCGGTGGCGGCCGTGACGACGGGGCCGCCGACGAGGAGCGCGGACACGAGGGCGGCGGCGCCGCCGAGTGTGGTGATCCGTGGGGGGATTCTCATGCCCTCCATGATGACGCGCGTAGACATGGACTCGTCAACGCCGATCCATGGGAATTCTGTGGAAGTTCACCGCAGGGTCGGAAAGACGACGCCGATGTGCACCCGAGGGCTCGGATTGCTCGTGCGCGCATTCACATAGGGGTGGTCCTACAAGCGTGACGGTCCTCCCCGGGGGCATGCATCCCCGTGACCGTGTTCCGAGAAGGAGTCCGACGAGACGACGAAAAGGGGGCGATTCACTGTGCGCGCGGGGGAGAAGACGCAGCGTCAGGAAGAGGCCGGTCCGAAGAGCGAGGGGGTGGGGCCGCGACGGGAGGCGTGGGGGCCGGCCCGGATGCGGAGACGGCTGGCACACACCGAACTGGCGGCCGTGAGCGAAGTCCGTCGCGCGCTGCGGGAGCTGCTCCGCCACCGCTGGCGGGCCGAGCCGGCCGAAGCGGCGGAGCTCCTGCTCAGCGAGCTGGTGACCAACGCGCTGATCCACACGAGGCACGGGGCCGTCGTCACGGCGAGCGTGGGTCCCGCCGGACTCCGGGTGGAAGTGCGGGACTTCGGGCCGTTGCCGTCCCCGCCGTACGTACCGGACGCCGACGACGGTACGCACGGCCGGGGGCTGATTCTGGTCCGGAGTCTCGCGGACGCCTGGGGAATCGACGCACGAGCCCTGGGCAAGGTCGTCTGGTTCGAGCTGGACGGCGAGAGGCCCTGAGAGCCCGGAAGCAACCGGGCCGTCAGGGCCTCTCGCGACGGAGCGTCAGCCGAACTGCTGCTCCAGATCCTTCAGTTTCCGCTCCAGCGAGTCGAGCCGGGGCAGCGCCTGGGTGTCGTCCTCGGCGGTGAGGTCGACGGTGACCGGCTCACCCGCCTTCCGGTCCTGGTCGCTCCGGGGCGCCCCCGTGACGGCCTGCAGGGACGGCCGCAAGGGCAGCTGTCCTTGTTCCGGTATCACCGGCTCCGCCGTCGATGGGGCGGCTCCGGTCGTAGGAGGGAGCTGCTGGACCTCCACCTGGGTGCCGCCCCGGCCGAGTCGGCCCCAGGCCCGGTGCTGCCGGTTCAGTGCCTTGATGTGGGCCCGGTCCAGCTTGGCCTGTTCCTTCCTGCGGAGGCGTTCCTGCTCCTTCTCCCGCCGGTCCTCGCGTACCTCCTCGACCGCTTCGTCCAGTGTGCGCACGCCCTCGAGCAGCATCAGCGACCAGGCGCCGAAGGTCTCCCGGGGGGCACGCAGCCACCGCACGATCCGGATCTGCGGCAGCGGGCGGGGCACCAGGCCCTGCTCACGCAGCGCGGCCCGGCGGGTCTGCTTCAGCGCGCGGTCGAAGAGCACGGCCGCCGAGAGCGACATCCCCGCGAAGAACTGCGGGGCGCCCGCGTGGTCCACACCCCGGGGGGCGTGCACCCAGTTGAACCAGGCCGCGGCACCGGCGAACAGCCACACGAGCAGTCGCGAACCGAGCGCCGCGTCACCGTGGCTGGCCTCGCGCACGGCGAGGACGGAACAGAACATCGCGGCCCCGTCGAGGCCGAACGGAACGAGGTACTCCCAGCCCCCGGAGAGGCCGAGGTTCTGCTTGCCGAAGCCCACGAGCCCATGGAAGGAGAGGGCGGCGGCGACGGCCGCGCAGCAGAAGAGCAGGACGTACGAGGCGATGGCGTACACCGCCTCCTTGCGCCTGCGGCGCTCCTCGCTGCGCTCCCAGCTGTCGTCGGCGGCGGACTTGTCGGCGGCGCGCTTGCCGCGTACGACCACCGCCACCGCCGCCAGGACTCCCACGAGCAGCACGGCGCCCGGAAGCAGCCAATTCAGCGATATGTCGGTCAGTCTCATGCGCGGTCCCTTGCGTCACGTAGGGCATTTCGGGCGCCATGATTGCCGAAACCTCATCACACACAGGGGGTTTCGGGACAAGAGAACGCCATTGGGTTGGCAGCGCATACGGATAGCCGGGATCTGGTCGAATACCCGTACACGGCCAGTGAACTGCGTTCGAATACTACTACCCGTTCGAGGGGTGTCGTTCAGTGAGTGGGCGTCAGTTTCCGTACCCGCTCCGCGTCACAGGTGCGGGGGCAGGTGACACAGGTGTCCTCGGGGCGCAGGGTGTAGAAGAGGCAGCAGCTCACCCGGTCCCGGGTGGGGAGCGGTTCGCCGTTCGGCCCGGTCAGTTCACGGAAGCCCGGCGTGCCCACGTACGGCTTCTCGGTGCCCGGCAGCAGCGCCTCCAGCTCGGTCATCGCGCGCCGCTCCTCGCCGAGCAGCGAGGCGATGTACCAGAGCCCCTCGACGACCTCGTCCGTCGCCATGCCCCACAGCGCCCGGCTGCCGCGCCGCATCCGCGGCCGGAAACCGTCCAGCACCGGGCCGATGTGCTCGGCCACGGCGGCGAGGACCTCGGCCCGCAGTGCCGCCTCGTCCGGGACTGGCCGGGCGCCCGGCAGTACGGCTGCCGGATCGTCCGGGAGGCAGGCGAATTCCGTGACGCGGACGGTCATGCGGCCCACTGCCCGCTGGAACGCCACGTCCTCGACGGGGATCCGGGGCACTCGGCGGTGCAGGAACCACGGCACCGTCACCAGCAGGCAGGCGGGCCAGGCATAGCGGTGCAGCCCGAAACCGGCGACCACGTCCGGACGCGGCTGCTGCCCGTAGTCCCGCACCATCTGCGCGTGGTCCCAGGAGAGGAAGAGGTCGAGCGCGTCGCCGCCCGCCGCGAGCTCGTCCGCGCGCACCCAGCCGTCGCCCCGGGGCATGTCCTCGCCGTCCGGCAGCACGTCCGCGCGCAGCCCGGGGAAGGCCTCGGCCAGGCGCGTGTACGCGTCCGCCACGGCGGACGCGGAGGTGCCGGAACACAGGGCGGGGAGTGTCATGCGGGACCGCCGAATCACGATGTTTGCAGGTAAGGCTTACCTTACCCGAGTCGATCGAGGTGTGAACTGTCACCCGTTCCGCCTATCGTGCACGGGGGCATGGCGCACGCGAGCCGCGCCCACGGCAGGCCGAGGAGGTCCGGGTGGAGCAGGTCAGAGCGTGTGGACAGGCGCGTCCGCCGTCCGTGCCCGCCTCCGTACCCGCGCGGGTGCCCGGGCAGGCGCGGGGGGAGCAGTCACGCCCCGACCGCGTGCCGGACCAGGCGCGCGGCGAGCACACCCATGCCGAGCCGGCCCGGTCGTCCGCATCGTCCGTCCCGCCCGCTCCGTCCGTCCCGGCCGCCGCACCGCCCCCGCGTCCGGCGGTGCGGCGCCACTCGGTGCGCGGCCAGGTGCTGGAGGCACTGCGGGCCGCCCTGGCCGACGGTCAGCTGGTTCCGGGGGAGGTGTACTCCGCCCCGGCCCTCGGCGCCCGCTTCGGGGTCTCCGCGACCCCGGTGCGCGAGGCGATGCAGCGACTGGCCGTCGAGGGCGCCGTCGAGGTCGTGCCGAACCGCGGCTTCCGGGTGTCGCGGCGCGGCCCCCGCGAGCTCGCCCAACTGGCCGAGGTGCGGGCCCTGATAGAGGTCCCCGTCGTGCTGCGGCTGGCCCGGACCGTCCCGCCCGCCCGCTGGCGCGCCCTGCGCCCGCTCGCCGAGGCCACCGCGACCGCCGCCGCCGTGGGGGACCTAGCGGGCTACGCGGAGTCCGACCGGGCGTTCCACGGCGCGATCCTCGCGCTCTGCGACAACGAACAGCTGGTGATGGTCGCCGACGACCTGCACCGCCGTGCCCAGTGGCCGGCCGCGAACAACCCCGCCACCCGTCGCGCCGATCTCCTGGCCGACGCCGCCGAGCACGCCGCCCTGCTCGACGCGCTCATCGCCCAGGACCTCACCGCCGTGCAGTCGTTGGTGCGCGAGCACTTCACGGGAGCCGCGGGCTGAGCCGGGTACGGATGCGAACCGCCCCGGCCCGCTCGGGCCGGACCGCTGCGGACCTGAACCGTCCCGGCCCGTACGCCCCGCCCCCGGCCCGTGCCGTGCGGCCCGGACCGCCCGGGGCCCGGTGGGGCTGCCCGGGGCGGTTCGCGCGTGGACGGTGCCGCGCTGCTCAGTTCGCCTCGGCGGTCCTCGGGGACGGCGGGTCCAGATGCGGGGCCAGCCATGTCGGTACGCCTCCGAGCAGCCGGAACAGCCGGCCCGCCTCGGCGCGCAGCCGGGTCGCCGTCTCCGGCTCCGGCTCGGCGTCGGCGAGGGCAATGAGGGCCGGAGCCGTACCGATCAGGTAGCCCAACTCCTCCCGCAGCCGCAGGGACTCGGCGAAGCCGTGTCGCGCCTCCGCCGTCTCGCCCTCCCGCAGGGCGAGCAGTGCGAGATGGCGCCAGGTGGAGGAGAGCAGTAACGCGTCGTCCTGTGCGAGGGCACCGGCGTGGGCCCTGCGGTACGCGGCACGCGCCGCCTGGGGCGAGTCGGCGATGTTGTGGGCGATCAGGCCGCGGCGGAAGTCCAGCAGCGGGCGGCCCGGCGCGGTCGGGGAGAGGAGCGCGGCGGCGCGGCTCAGGGCGACACTGGCCTCGTCCGCCCGGTCCCGCACCCCCAGGAGCGTCGACGCGTACGCCAGGTGGCCGCGCTCGCAGGCGGCGGCGCCGCGCTCGGCGTCGTCGTGGGCGAGCGCCTCCGCGGTGCGCAGGGCGTCCTCGGCGTCGGTCCAGCCCTGCCCGGTGTACAGACAGCGCTCGGTCAGCAGCGCGGTCCGCTGGAGCGCCGCGGCCGGGTCGGTGGCGGCGTCGTCTTCGAGCAACGCGGCGGCGTCCGTCCAGCAGGCGCGTGACCGCAGCCGCCATACCGCGGTCTGGAGCGGCGGATCGTCATCTGCTGTCGTGCCGGAACCAGACATGGCGGTATGCGCCACATTGCCCTCCCCTAGCGCGCCATCGAGCAGTTGAGTCTGGGCGGCATCTCAGCACGGATGGGCACGCCGGGCCAAGAGGTCGTCGCGATGTCAGGTGAAAGATTTCACAAACCACCGCATCGGCCGACGGGCCCGGCAGGGGGCGGGAATCAGCTCATACGCAGGGCGAGGAAGAAGTCGAGCTTGTCCTCCAGGCGCGAGAGGTCACGCCCCGTCAACTGCTCGATTCGCCCGACCCGGTAGCGCAGTGTGTTGACGTGGAGGTGGAGCCGGGAGGCGCAGCGGGTCCACGAACCGTCGCAGTCCAGGAACGCCTCCAGCGTCGGGATCAGCTCCGCTCGGTGGCGCCGGTCGTAGTCGCGCAACGGGTCGAGCAACCGTGCGGTGAACGCGCGGCGCACGTCGTCCGGGACGAACGGCAGCAGCAGCACGTGCGAGGCCAGTTCGTGGTGCCCGGCGGCGCAGACCCGGCCCGGACGGGCCGCCGCCACCCGGCGCGCGTGCCGGGCCTCCTCCAGCGCCCCGCGCAGGCCCTCGGGCGAGTGCACGGCCGCGCTGACACCGAGGGTGAGCCGGCCGTCTTCGGCCAGGCCCGCGGAGAGGGGCTCGCGCACGGCCCCGAGCAGCACCTCGGCGTGCAGCGAGACGTCCTCGCCGACGGGCTCCGGGCCGCCGCCCGCGCCCTGGGCGGACCCGGACGGGGCGGGCAGGGGCACGAGGGCCACCGCCTCGTCGCCCGTGTCGGCGACGGCCGTTCGGTCGGCGGACTCGGCGCCGGTGACCGCGGGGTCGACCAGGATCTCCTCCAGCAGCGCCTGGGCGGTCGTGCCGCCCGTGACGGCGGTGCCGGCTCCGGGGCCCGCCGAGGGCCCGCCCCCCGCGCCGCCCCATTCGACCCGCGCCACCACGACCTGCCAACGCGGTGCCGCCCCCAGACCCGGCAGCAGCACCGGGGCGGCGACCCGCAGCCGGGCGGCGATCTCGGCGGGCGGCGCCCCCGTCTGGACCAGCTCCACGACTTCCTGGGCGAGCCTGCGGCGTACCGTGCGGGCCGCGTCGCGCCGGTCCCGTTCGACCGCGATCAGCTGGGTGACGCCCTGGAGCAGGTCCAGCCGGGCCGCGGGCCAGTCGCCCGGGTCCGCCTCGACCGCGAGCAGCCAGTCCGACAGCACCGAGGCGCGCACGTCCCCCGGGACCTCGGCCGTGCCCCGTCCGGTGTTCCGGATCGGGAAGAGGGCGTACGCGGTGCCGTCGACCACGGTCCGGTACGGGGCCCGTCGGCCGCCGCGGGCGGCGGCCATGTGGTGCCCGGCGAGCGCCGCGCCGACCGGCGCCGGCAGCGGGTCGTCACCGGCGCCCGCGATCTGCCGCCCGGTGGGGGAGAGCACCCAGGCGCGCAGGTCGAGGTCGGAACCGAGCAGATCGAGGACCACGTCCGGACCGCCGCCCGCCGGACCCGAGGTCATCAGCCTGCGGTGCCGCTCCACGACCGCGGCCAGATCGCCCGCGCGTTCGCCCGACACCTGGCGCACCACGTGCTCGGTGATCGTCGCGAATGCGACGGTCTCGTGGACGGCGAAGAGCGGCAGACGGTGCCGGGCGCAGGCGTCGACCAGATCGGCGGGGACGGCCCCCAGCTCCGCCTCGCCCGCCGCCAGCCCGGCGACCCCGGAGCGCACCAGGATGCGTACGAACGGTTCCGAGTCCGACGCGTCGCGACGCCAGGCCAGCCCCGTCAGGACCAGCTCGCCGCCCGACAGATAGCGGCTGGGGTCGCGCAGGTCCGTGGTCATCACACCGCGTACGGGCCGGTCCAGCTCGTCCTCGCCGCCGAGCAGTCGCAGGCCCAGCGCGTCGGTCTCCAGCAGTGCGCGCAGCCGCATCTCGTCGCCGCCGATCTCTTTCGTTGGTGAGGGTGAATTCCGGGTGAAACGGTGAGACCACCGCTCCCCGCCATTCGTTCGAATCTACAAGACGACGGGAACGGCCGGCCAACGCCTTCATGGTTTCGGTGACTGCACCGGGTGGAGCACCCCTTGTGTACTGGGGCCCGTGCCGCGATAACCACACAGGGACGATCCGACGACGACCGGCCGCCCCGCCCCGCGCCTCCGGCCCCGGCTTCCGCCCGCCCCCCGGCTCCCCGCCCGGCGGACGACGACCCCGATCGAGGAGAGAGCCGCCCATGGACTTCCTTCGCCCCGCCGACTGGGAGGAGGCGCTCGCCGCCAAGGCCGCGCACCCGACGGCCGTGCCCATCGCGGGCGGCACCGATGTGATGGTCGAGATCAACTTCGACCACCGGCGCCCCGAACACCTCATGGACCTGAACCGCGTCGACGAGCTGTCCGAGTGGGAGGTGGGCGAGGAGACCGTACGGCTCGGCGCGTCCGTGCCGTACAGCCGGATCATGGAGCACCTGCGCGACGAGCTGCCGGGCCTGGCGCTCGCCGCGCACACCGTCGCCTCCCCGCAGATCCGCAACCGCGGCGGCGTCGGCGGCAACCTGGGCACCGCCTCGCCCGCCGGGGACGCCCACCCGGCGCTGCTCGCCGCGGGCGCCGAGGTGGAGGCCGCGTCCGTGCGCGGGACCAGGATGATCCCGATCGACGCCTTCTACACCGGTGTCAAGCGCAACGCCCTCGCCCCGGACGAGCTGATCCGGGCCGTGCACGTCAAAAGGGCCGACGGGCCGCAGCAGTACTCCAAGGTCGGCACCCGCAACGCCATGGTCATCGCGGTCTGCGCCTTCGGGCTGGCCCTGCACCCCGGGTCCCGCACGGTCCGCACCGGCATCGGCTCGGCCGCACCCACGCCCGTCCGGGCAAAGGCGGCCGAGGAGTTCCTGAACGCCGCGCTCGACGAGGGCGGGTTCTGGGACAGCCGCACGCCCCTCACCCCGTCCCTCGTCCGGCGCTTCGCCGACCTCGCCGCCGGCGCCTGCAACCCGATCGACGATGTGCGGGGGACCGCGCGCTACCGCAGACACGCGGTCGGGGTCATGGCCCGCCGCACCCTCGGCTGGACCTGGGACTCGTACCGCGGCGACGGCCGCAGCAGCGAAGGAGCCGCCTGATCATGCGTGTCGCATTCACCGTCAACGGCCGCCGCCACGAGGCGGACGACGTCTGGGAGGGCGAGTCCCTGCTCCACGTCCTGCGGGAGCGGATGGGCCTGCCCGGTTCGAAGAACGCCTGCGAACAAGGCGAATGCGGGTCGTGCACGGTCCGCCTGGACGGGGTGCCGGTCTGCTCCTGCCTGGTCGCGGCGGGGCAGGCCGAGGGACGTGAGATCGTCACCGTGGAGGGCCTCGCCGACCTCTCCGCCCGGCGGTCCCCGGCGCCTGCCGACGGCGAAGGCGCCCCGCCCGACGAGATCCGGCGGACGCCCGGACCGGTCGGGCAGGAGCCCCGGGACGGCGGCGCACTCGCCCCGATCCAAAAGGCGTTCATTGATGCCGGGGCCGTCCAGTGCGGCTTCTGCACCCCCGGCCTGCTGGTCGCCGCCGACGCCCTGCTCGAACGCAGCCCCCGGCCGTCCGACGCGGACATCCGCGAGGCGCTCTCCGGGAACCTCTGCCGTTGCACCGGTTACGAGAAGATCATGGACGCGGTCCGCCTCGCGGCCGCCCGCGCGGAAGGGACGGTCTGACGATGGGCGTCACCGGCGATCCCACCGGCACCGACCAGGGCACCCGTACCCGGGGCGGCATCGGGGAGTCCACCCCGCGTCCCGACGGCGTCCTGAAGGTCACCGGGGAGTTCGCGTACTCCTCCGACATGTGGCACGAGGACATGCTTTGGGGCCACACCCTGCGTTCCACGCTCGCGCACGCCGAGATCGTCTCCATCGACATCGCGGAGGCGCTCGCCACACCCGGCGTCCACGCCGTGCTCACCCACGACGACCTGCCCGCGGCCGTCAAGAACTACGGGCTGGAGATCCAGGACACCCCGGCCCTGGCCCGCGGCAAGGTCCGCCACCACGGCGAACCCGTGGCCCTCGTCGCCGCCGACCACCCCGAGACGGCCCGCCGCGCCGCCGCGAGGATCAGGATCGACTACCGCGAACTGCCCGTCGTCACCGACGAGGCGTCCGCGCTCGCCCCCGGTGCCCCGCTCGTCCACGAGCACCGCACCGACCACCACGCCGGACACGTGCCGCACCCCAACATCGTCCACCGCCAGCCCGTCGTGCGCGGCGACGCGGAGGCGGCGGCGGCCCGCGCCGACGTCGTGGTCGGCGGGGAGTACGTCTTCGGCATGCAGGACCAGGCGTTCCTCGGGCCCGAGTCCGGGCTGGCCGTGCCCGCCGAGGACGGCGGTGTCGACCTCTACGTCGCCACCCAGTGGCTCCACGCCGACCGGCGCCAGATCGCCCCCGTCCTCGGCCTGCCCGAGGACAAGGTCCGCATGACGCTTTCCGGCGTCGGCGGCGCCTTCGGCGGACGCGAGGACCTGTCGATGCAGATCCACGCCTGCCTCCTCGCCCTGCGCACCGGCAGGCCCGTCAAGATGGTCTACAACCGCTTCGAGTCCTTCTTCGGACACGTCCACCGGCACCCCGCCAGACTCCGCTACGAGCACGGGGCCACCCGCGACGGCCGGCTGACCCACGTGAAGTGCCGCATCGTGCTGGACGGCGGGGCCTACGCCTCCTCCTCCCCGGCGGTCGTCGGCAACGCCGCCTCGCTCGGCGTCGGCCCGTACGTCGTCGACGACGTCGACATCGAGGCGGTCGCGCTCTACACCAACAACCCGCCGTGCGGGGCCATGCGCGGTTTCGGAGCCGTCCAGGCGTGCTTCGCCTACGAGGCCCAGATGGACAAGCTGGCCGCCGAACTCGGCATGGACCCGGTCGAGTTCCGGCGGATCAACGCCATGGAACAGGGCAGCGTCCTGCCCACCGGCCAGGTCGTCGACTCGCCCGCCCCCGTCGCCGAACTGCTGCGCCGCGTCAAGGCCAGACCGCTGCCGCCCGAGCGCCAGTGGGAGACTGCGGGCGAGCGGCCCGATGTACGGGCCCTGCCCGGCGGACTGTCCAACACCACCCACGGCGAAGGCGTCGTACGCGGGGTCGGCTACGCGGTCGGCATCAAGAACGTCGGCTTCTCCGAGGGCTTCGACGACTACTCCACCGCCCGGGTCCGTATCGAGGTCGTCGGCGGCGAACCCGTCGCGGTCGTGCACACCGCCATGGCGGAGGTCGGCCAGGGCGGCGTCACCGTCCACGCCCAGATCGCCCGCACCGAACTCGGCGTCGCCCGGGTCACCGTCCAGCCCGCCGACACCCGGGTCGGCTCGGCGGGTTCCACGTCCGCGTCCCGGCAGACGTACGTCACCGGGGGCGCCGTGAAACACGCCTGCGAGGCCGTCCGCGAGAAGGTCCTGGAGCTGGGCCGCCGCAGGTTCGGCCCGTACCACCCCGCCTGGGCCACCGCCGAACTGCTCCTGGAGGACGGCAAGGTCGTCACCGACGGCGGCGAGGTGCTGGCCGCCCTGGCGGACGTGCTGGAGGGCGAGAGCGTCGAGACCGAACTGGAGTGGCGCCACCGCCCCACCGAACCCTTCGACCTGCGCACCGGACAGGGCAACGGGCACGTCCAGTACTCCTTCGCCGCCCACCGCGCGGTCGTCGAGGTCGACACCGAACTCGGCCTGGTCAAGGTCGTCGAACTGGCCTGCGCCCAGGACGTCGGCAAGGCCCTCAACCCGCTGTCCGTCGAAGGACAGATCCAGGGCGGCACCACCCAGGGCCTGGGCATCGCGGTCATGGAGGAGATCGTCGTCGACCCCGTCACCGCGAAGGTGCGCAACCCGTCCTTCACGGACTACCTGATCCCCACCATCCTCGACACCCCGGCCATCCCCGTCGACGTGCTCGAACTCGCCGACGACCACGCCCCGTACGGGCTGCGCGGCGTCGGCGAGGCCCCCACCCTGTCGTCGACCCCGGCCGTCCTCGCGGCGATCCGGAACGCGACGGGACTGGAGCTCGACCGGACGCCGGTGCGCCCCGAACACCTCACGGGCACCTGAGAGCCCGTCGGGTGATCCCCGACCGGGCGGCCACGCCCCGGTACGCACCCCTCCGGTGCCTCGGAGCCGCACGCACCATGCCGCGTCCGCTCTCCGGTGGGAGGTCGCCCGACAGTCCCCGGGCCACCGCGGGCCCGGGGCGGGGCGCGGGCGGATCCGCTTCCGCCGCGGGGACGGGGACCGGAGTGTTCCCGTGTACTTCGCGCCCGGCCCGGACGAGAGTTGTCCCGGTGCCCGCGGCGCCGGCCGTACGCTTCCCCCGGCCCGCCGCGACACCGCCGCCGAGCGTCCTTCGAACTCCCGCGGCTCCTTCGTCCGCCCCGCAGCCAAGGAGAAAAGCCATGCTGGACATCGCCGAGGAACTGAGCCGGTGGGCCGTTCAGGGACGCGAATTCGCCGTCGCCACCGTCGTCGAGGTCGGCGGGAGCGCGCCCCGCATGCCGGGCGCGGCCCTCGCCGTCGACCGCGACGGCACGGCCATCGGATCGGTCTCCGGCGGGTGCGTGGAGGGCGCGGTGTACGAACTGTGCGAGCGGGCGCTGGGCGACGGCACGACCGTCCGCGAGCGCTTCGGCTACAGCGACGACGAGGCCTTCGCGGTCGGCCTGACCTGCGGCGGCGTCATCGACGTCCTGGTGACCCCGGTCCGCGCGGACGATCCCGCGCGGGCGGTGTTCGCCGCCGCTCTCGACGCCGCCGCGCGGGGGGAGGCGGCGGCCGTGGCCCGGATCGCCGACGGACCCGCGCAGCTCCTCGGCCGCCCCCTGCTCGTGCGCCCCGACGGTTCGTACGAGGGCGGACTCGGCGGGCACCCGGAGCTGGACCGCACGGCGGCGGCCGAGGCCCGCGCCATGCTGGACACCGGACGCACCGGCCCCCTCACCATCGGCGCCGAGGGGTCGCGCTGCGGGCAACCGCTCACCCTGCTCGTCGAGTCGAGCGTCCCGCCGCCCCGGATGATCGTCTTCGGTGCCGTCGACTTCGCCGCGGCCCTGGTACGGGCGGGCAAGTTCCTCGGGTACCACGTCACCGTCTGCGACGCCCGTCCCGTCTTCACCACGCGCGCCCGGTTCCCGGACGCCGACGAACTGGTCGTCGACTGGCCGCACCGCTACCTCGCGGCGACCGACGTCGACGCGCGCACGGTGCTGTGCGTCCTCACCCACGACCCGAAGTTCGACGTCCCGCTGCTCGAACGGGCGCTGCGGCTGCCGGTGGCGTACGTCGGGGCGATGGGCTCGCGCCGCACGCACAGGGAACGCAACGAACGGCTGCGCGCCGTCGGTGTCGGAGAAGGAGAACTGGCCAGGCTGCGTTCTCCGATCGGCCTCGACCTGGGTGCCCGCACCCCCGAGGAGACCGCGCTGTCGATCGCCGCCGAGATCGTCGCCGTCCTGCGCGGCGGCAGCGGCGTACCGCTCCGGGGCGCGCACACCCCGATCCACCGCGAGGAAGGCCCGCCGCCGTCCGACGTGATCACCTCCGTGGCCTGAACAGTGCTCCGATCCCGGTGGACGATGTCCGCGTTCCGGACGGCTCGGGGTGATCGCGGGCGGTTTGCCGCCACGGCGGCTTCACGCCACGTCCGAACGCAGCCATGGCCGTGCATTTGGCTATTGGATCTGCGGCATGACGAACACACCCTCATCCGCCGCCGGGTCCCCCGGCCGCTCCCGCGGGACGAGACCCGTCCGTACGGGCCGCAGGGCCCTGCTCATAGCCACCTCGGGGGCCCTGGTGAGCGGCGCGCTGCTCCCCGCGGCGGGCTCCGCCACCGCTGCCGCCCAGGACGGTCCGGCGCCCGCCGGCCGTTGACCGCGTCCCGCTCAACGTCATGCTGTTCGGCAAGGGATCGACCGTCGGCGCGGACGGCCTGCGCGAGGCGGCGCTCGGCGGCGCCGGTGGCTACAAGGTCCACGAGGACTGGGGCGCCTGAAGGCGGCCGACACCTACGGACTCCAGGTCGCCCTGCACGCCGACAGCCTCAACGAAGTCGGCTACGTCGAGGCCACCCTCGACGCCATCGCCGGGCGCGGCATCCACGTCTTCCACGCCGAGGGCGCCGGGGGCGGCCACGCCCCCGACATCATCACCGTCGCCTCCCACCCCCACATCCTCCCGGCGTCCACCAACCCGACGCTCCCGCACACCGTCAACACCGTCGCGGAACACCTCGACATGCTGATGGTCTGCCACCACCTCAATCCACGCGTCCCCGAGGACCTCGCCTTCGCCGAGTCCCGCATCCGCGCCACCACCATCGCCGCCGAGGACGTCCTGCACGACATCGGAGCCCTCTCCATCACCTCCTCCGACGCCCAGGCCATGGGCCGCATCGGCGAGGTGATCTGCCGCACCTGGCAGGTCGCCCACACCATGAAGCAGCGCTTCGGCGACCGCGGCGGCGAACTCCCCGCCGACAACGAACGCGCCCGCCGCTACGTCGCCAAATACACCATCTGCCCCGCCGTCGCCCACGGCATCGACCACGTCGTCGGCTCCGTCGAACCCGGCAAGCTCGCCGACCTGGTGCTCTGGGACCCCGCCTTCTTCGGCATCCGCCCCGCCGCCGTGATCAAGGGCGGCATGGTGGTGTACGCGCCCCTCGGCGACGCCAACGCCGCCATCCCCAGCACCCAGCCCGTGCTGCTGCGCCCCACCGCCGCCGCCGACGCCGCCCCGTACCTCTCGGTCAACTTCGTCGCGCCGGCCGCCCTGGAGGACGGTCTCGCCGAACGCCTCGGCCTGGAACGGGAACTGGTCGCCGTGCGGCCGACCCGCCACCTCACCAAGGCGGACCTGCCGAACAATACGGCGCTCCCTGGTATCGACGTCGACCCGGAGACCTTCGCCATCCGGATCGACGGGGAGCTCGTCGAACCCGCACCCGCCACCGAACTGCCGCTCGCCCAGCGGTACTCCCTGTTCTGATGGCGGCCCTCGCCGCCGGGGCGCGGATGCTCTGGCGGGACACCCTGGTCCTGGGGCGCTCCGGCGAGCCCGGCGGCAGCGTACGGTCTACCACCCGCGTCACCTGCGACGGCGACGAACTGCTCGTCGAGGAACTGGATCTGGCGGAGCGACGGGTACGCGAGCTGCCCGGCATCCTGGGGCCGAACCGCGTCATCGGCTCGGTCACCGCCCTCGGCGCCCGCCCCGACGGCCCGCCGCACCCGTACCGCACGGACTTCGCGGGCCCAGGAGCGCAGGTGCGGCTGCTGGACACCGCGGCCCCCGCGATCGAGGCGGAACTCGCGGCCGTCTGGGAGGACTGGTGCCGTCAGGTCCGGTCGTCGAAGTGCCGCCTGCCGTGCGGACCGGGCATCGCGCGGTTCGGCTCTCGCTCGAACGACGGCAGTTCGACGACAGGAGCCGGCACCGGGCCCGGCCTTCAGACGGGCGAAGCCCCGTCGGCGTCGGGAGCCGGTGCCGGTTCGGCGCGACCGCAGAAGGACGCGCCGCGCGCCACCACGGCCGCGCACACCAGCGCGGGTGCCGAGGCGATCGCGAAACAGGCCGGCGGTGGCAGCCGGTCCACCAGCAGGCCCATCGTCGCGCTGCCCAGCGCGGAGCCGGCGTTGATCGCCGTGTTGACCCATGCGCCCGCCCGGGTGCGCGCACCCGGGTCCACGGACTCGTCGGCCAGGAGATACGCCGTCGTCAGGGCCGGCGCGACGAAGACCCCGGCCACCGCGACCACCGCGACCAGCACCGGAACACCGGGGGAGAGACCGGCCACGACCAGGGCCGTGCCCAGACCGGCGACCAGGACCGGCAGCCGCATCCGGTTCGGGGCGCGCCAGGGGACCGCGCCGTATGCGAGCCCGCCGACCGCGCTGCCCGCCGACAGTGCCGCCAGCGCCCACGCCACCGAGCCACCGCGGTGGTGCTGCTCGGCGAACGCCACCACCAGCAGGTCCAACGCGCCCAGACACAGTCCCACGGCGGCGGCCGCGAGCACGGCGTGCCGCAGCCCGGCGCCCTTGAGCAGCGCCCGCCGCCCGCCGCCCACCCGGTCCGGCGCGGCGGCCGGCTGTGCCGCCGGTCCCGGGGCCGCGCCGCGCACCGCGGGGGAGGACACCAGCGCGCCCGTCCCCACCAGCACCAGCGCGGCGCTGATCGCGACGCCCGCCGCGGGGACGCTGTGCCGGATCACCACGCCCACCAGCAACGGCCCGGTGACGAACAGCAGTTCCTCGGCGACGCCGTCCAGACTGTACGCACGCCGCAACAGCTCCCGGTCCGGGACGAGACGGCTCCACAGGGTCCGCATCACCGGACCCAGCGGCGGCGTGCAGGCGCCCGCCGTCACGGCGAGCACCCCCAGCAGCGGCGAGGAGACGCCCGGCCGCCAGGTGGCGTACGCCAGGACGGCGAGCAGGACCGCGTACGCACCGGCCATCGGCGGCAGGGCCCGGCGTGGCCCGTACCGGTCGACCAACGCGGCACGGGCGGGGGAGAGAAGGACACTGGTGGCCCCGAACAGGGCCATGACCACCCCGGCCGCGGTGAAGGAACCGGTGGCGTCCTTCACCGCCAGCATCAGGGAGAGGGAGATCATCCCGTACGACAGCCGCCCCACGAGAGCGGCACCGAAGGCAGGGGCGGCGTGCGGGGCACGCAGGACGGCGGCGTACGAAGGGGCGCGCGAAGGCGCGGGTGAGAGCCGGAGCATGAGGACGTTCCTCGGGAGGGCGGCGCGCGCGACGGCGCCGCGGGCGTGCGGGGACACCGGAGGACCGCACCCGGTGGGACGGGGCGCGGCCGGTACGGGGTCCTACGCACGGGGGAGGAACATGCGTATCAACGTACCAGGAGCAGGGGCGCGCGGCGGCAGCGGTGCGCCGGCCCGTCGGGCGGACGTCCGGGCGCCGCCACCGGAACCCCGGACGGTTCGACGGACCGTCGGGGCGCCTCGTACCGTGCGGAGGATGACGACGCCGCTGCTCCGGATCATCCAGGCACTCGACCGCTTCAACGCCGCCCATCCCTGGGACCACAACGCGTACTTCCACCGATGGATCCTGCGGCAGCTCCCGAGCCGGTGCGACAGAGCCCTGGACGTCGGCTGCGGCAGCGGGGACCTGGCCCGGCTCCTGACGACCCGGGCGAGGAGGGTGCACGCCATCGACGCCGACCCGGACATCGTGGCCCGGGCCCGTGAACTCACCGGCCCCGACGCCCCGGTGACCTTCACCGTCGCCGAGGCGCCGGCCGGGATGCCGGCCGGCCCGTACGACGTGATCACGTGCGTCGCCGCCGTCCACCACCTTCCGTTCACCGACGCCCTCACCGGATTCCGGGAGCGTCTGGCGCCCGGCGGAACCCTGGTGGTGGTCGGCCTCGCCCGCGAGGAGACCGCGGTCGATCACCTGCTGGCTCTCGCCTCCAGTCCGCTGAACGCCGTCACGGGCTGGATCAGGAACAGGGGCCGCAGGACGCCGCGCCCCGTCTCGATGACCGCCGTGACCCGGCCTGCCGGGATGACGTTCCGCGAGATCCTTCACGGGGCGCGGGAGGTGCTGCCCGGCGCGAAGGCGAGGCGCAGGCTGTTCTGGCGGTACACGCTGGTGTGGCGCGACGGTTCCGGTGGGCGCTGACCGCGACGGGACACACACCCTCGCCCGTCCGGCCCCCGGCCCGTGTCCCGCCGCCATGACCGACGGCGCCCCCTCCGGTCGCGGAAGGGGCGCCGTCCGCCGTCGGCCCGTCAGGCGGCCGGTACTTCCGAGGTGTCGATGATCTGGCGGATGGCCCGGCCCGAGGCCAGCTCCTCCAGCGCCTCGTTGATACCGGTCAGCGGCAACGTGCCGGTGTGCATCCGCTCCACCGGCATCAGGCCCGCCCGCCACAGGTCCAGGAACCGGGGGATGTCGCGGCGCGGCACCGCGTCGCCCATGTACGAACCGATCAGGGACTTGCCCTCGCCCGCGAACGCCAGCGCCGGGACCTCCAGCGTCCGGCCGGGGGCCGGCAGGCCCACCGAGACGACCCTGCCGCCCCGGGCCACGGCCGTCAGGCACTCGGCCATCACCTTCGGGCTGCCCACCGCCTCGACCGCCACCTCGGCGCCCCCGGAGGTGAGTTCGCGGATCGCCTCGACCGCCCCGTCGGGGGCGAACGCGTGCGACGCCCCCAGCTGGAGGGCCAGTCGGCGCTTCTCCGGAACCGGGTCGACCGCGACGACCGGGTACGCGCCCGCCGCGCGGGCCCCCAGCACGGCGGACAGGCCCACCCCGCCCAGGCCGTAGACCACCGTCGACTGCCCGGGGCGCAGGGCCGCCGTGTTGATGGCGGCCCCGGCGCCGGTCAGGACCGCGCAGCCGAACATCGACGCCACCGCGAACGGGACGTCGCGGGGTATCGGCACCACCGACTCCTGGGCCACCACCGCGTGTTCGGAGAACGCGGAGACACCCAGCTGGTGGTGGACGCGGGCGCCCGACGCGTCGGTCAGCAGCGACGGGCCGTGCAGCAGCGCCCCCGTCCCGTTCGCCGCCGCCGCGCGCTCGCACAGGGCGGGCCGCCCCGCCGCGCAGTCGGCGCAGAATCCGCAGCTCGGCACGAAGACCAGTGCCACGTGGTCGCCGGGGGAGACCCGGCCGACGCCCGGGCCGGTCTCCTCCACGACGCCCACCGCCTCGTGACCGAGCGCCATCGGCAGCGGGCGCACCCGGTCGCCGTTGACCACCGAGAGGTCCGAGTGGCAGAGCGAGGCGGCCGCGATCCGCACCAGCACCTCGCCCTCGCGCGGCGCGCCCAGTTCCAGCTCCTCCACCTCCACCGGGCGGGTCGTGGCGTAGGGGCGGGCCGTCGACACCCCGCGCAGTACCGCCGCGCGGGTCCTCATGCCTGGGTCTCCGGGCGCGGGGCGCAGCGCAGCACGTCGCGGCTCTCCAGCAGCGGGACGACCTCGCCGAGCACGATCCGCCGGAAGTGCGGGGTGGCGCAGTGGGCGGTGAAGTCGGCCTCGGAGGCGTACTCCTCGTACAGCACGATCGCCCGCGGGTCCTCGGTGCCCTGGTGGACCCGGTAGGCGAGGTTGCCCGGCTCCTGGCGGGAGGCGGCGGCCATGGTGTCGAGGAGGGGGAGGACGGTGTTCTCCTCGCCCTCCTTGGTGCGGTAGCGGGCGACGACGACGTAGGTCATGCGGGTTTCACTCCTGGGGTGGTGCGGTGGGCCTCTTCAGCGCGGCGGGCGGGACCGGCGGCAGCTGGTCCCGGCGCAGGTGCCAGAGGCGGGGGTCGGACGTGGCGGCGGCGACGGACCCGAGGGCCAGCGCCAGCGCCACGTCGGCGGGGGTCTCCACGAAGCCCGCGGCGATCGACGGGGACATCGCGCGCTGCGCCTGCGCGCTCATCCGGGCGACGATCGGGGCGGGCATGATCTCGACCAGGTCCGGCGCCCCGCGCGAGATCGCGTCGGTGGAGCGGCGCAGATTGGACCGGTCGGTGACGAACACCTTCATCATCGTCAGCAGGCCGAGCGGGCGGCCCTTCTCTATGAGCGAGAGCCGGGTGCTGACCACGCCGTGGGCGCCCATGTTCTTGATGAACTCCAGCGCGCCCCGGTCCTGGGCCAGGCCGGGGCTGCTGTCGACGTTCACGAACACGGTCTTCCCCGCCCGGCCCAGCGCCGGTACGACCTGGGGCAGTTGGCCCACCGCGAGCGACGCGACGATGCACACCCGGGACGGCGCGGTCAGGAACTGGCGCAGCGGCTGGGTGCCGACGACCGACGCGACGACCGGGACCTCGGCGAGCGCGGAGGCGAGCCGGGGGTCGAGCGCGGCGGCGGACCGGGACGGGGAAGGGTTCATGGCAAGGACCTGCCTGGGAGGGAGGGTTCGTGGCGGCTGGGCTCAGCTCAGCGGGGACGTACCGAATCGGCTGGGAAGGCCCAGTTTGCCAGGGTTGAGAATGCCCTTCGGGTCCAGGGCGTTCTTCACCGCGACGAAGGCCGCGAAGCCCGCGCCGAGGGCGTCCGGCACGTAGGGGCCGCGCAGCAGACCGCAGCCGTGGTGGTGGCTGATCGCCGCCGCGTGCTTGATGAGCACGGCGTTGGCGGCGTCCCACACCGCGCGGTACCAGTCGCGGCGTGCCTCGGGTGCCACGTCCCCGCGCAGCGAGAAGTAGACGCAGGCGCCGTCGGTGTACGCGTGCGACTGGTGGGCGGAGGCGGCCAGGGTGCCGTCCACCGCCTGGATCGCGGCGACCACCTCGTCGTAGATCACCGGCAGGTCGGTCCAGGACGCGGCCATCTCCAGGGTGTCGGCGACGAAGCCCGGACCGGGCTTGAAGCCGTCGGCCGACTTGCCGACCAGCATCCGCTCGTCCAGCCAGCGCTCGAAGACGGCCTGGCTGTCCAGCTCGGGGCCGTACTCCTCGCAGACCTCCTTGGCGACCTTGATCGAGGCGTCGACGATCGCCGGGTCGCCCTCGTCCGCGATCAGCAGGAGGTTGGTCCCCGGGTGGCCGAAGTGGGTGCCCGACTCCAGCTCGTCGTACAGACGCAGGACGGCCGGGGTGGCGCCGCGCTGCATGATCCGGCGGCAGGCGTCCAGGCCCTCCGCGAAGGTCTTGAAGCCGTACGCGGCGGCGGAGGCGTACTCGGGCAGCGGGTGGACCCGCAGCCGGGCCGAGACGATGACGCCGAGGGTGCCCTCGGAGCCGACGAACAGCTGGCGCAGGTCCGGGCCGACCGCGGCACGGGCGTAGTCGCCGTAGGTGGCGCGGGTGCCGTCCGCGTGCACGACGTCGACGCCGACGACCATGTCCTCGATCTTGCCGTAGCGGGTGGAGAGCTGGCCGGCGCCGCGGCAGGCGATCCAGCCGCCGACGGTGGAGACGGCGAACGCGGACGGCCAGTGGCCGGTGGTGACGCCGTACTCCTCCTGGAGCTGCTTCTCGAAGAGGTCCCCGAACATGCCGGACTGGACGTCCACGATGTTCGACTCGGCGTCGAAGCCGGTGATCCGGTTCAGCCCGCACAGGTCCAGGACGACACCGCCGAAGACGGGCAGCGCGGCGCCCGTGACATTGGAGCGTCCCGCCGACGGCGTGACCGGGACGCCGGCCTCGTGGCAGATCCGCAGCACGGCCGCGACCTGGTCGGCGTCGGCCGCCTCGACGACCACGGCGTCCGGGGTCGCCGGACGGCCCTCGGTCTCGCCGATCATCGAACCGGCCCACCAGTCACGGGTCCGGGTGACGACCTCCTCGCGCGAGGTGTGCACCGCGTGCGCGACCTCGCGCAGCGCCTCGACCACGGCCTCGGGGACCTCGACCGGGTCCACCTGGAGCGCGGCCCCGCCGTCGCCGATCGGGGTGTTGCGTGCCCACTTCGCGAAGCTGGGGGCGCCGACGGTGTAGTCGCCCCGGTTGAACGGATGGGTGATGGTCTGACGGCTGATCATGCTGCTGCCCCTTCGAGGAGTACGGACTTTTCGTGACGGACGGCTGCGAGGTACTCGGCGACCGAGCGCTCGACCTCCGCCTCGGTGAGGTTGAGTTCGCGGCCGAGGATCGCGCCGACGGCCTCGGCGGCGTCCACGGACGCGTCCCGGGCGAACAGCCGGGCGCGGGTGCGGCGCGAGAGGACGTCGTCGACCGAGCGGGCCAGCTCGGCGCGGGCCGCGTACACGACCTCCGCCTTCGTGTAGGGGAGTCCCGCGACGACCGGTTCGGCCAGCGACGGGTCGTCCTGGATGAGGTCGCCGACGAACCGGGCCTCGGTGCCGAAGCGTTCGCCCAGGTGCGCGGCGATGCCGCCGGACGCGGCGACGGCCTCGGAGTCGTAACCGGCGCCGCCCAGGAGCGGGAGGTCGGTGGTGCGGCTCTTCGCCCTGCGGCCGAGGACGGTCATCACCTTGTCGATGACGAGTTCGCCCATGTGCCGGCTGGTGGTGAGCTTGCCGCCGGTCACCGTCACCATGCCGGTGCGGCCGACGGTGATGTGGTGGTCGCGGCGCATGTCGAGGGTGGCGCCCTCCTTGCCGCCGACCAGCGGACGCAGACCGCCGATGGAACCGACCACGTCGTCCGGGGTGAGCTTCCCCTCGAAGGCGGTGTTGGCGCCCTCCAGCAGGAAGTCCATCTCCCGGCGGGTGCAGTGCACGTCGTCCGGGGAACCCTGGTAGTCCTCGTCGGTGGTGCCCAGGACGACGCTGTTGCCCCAGCGGGTGCAGGTCGCGCGGCGGGCCCGGCCGGGGATCGGCACGGTGACCGTGCAGTTGATCCGCACCTTGTCCCACGGGACCACGATGTGGACGCCCTTGGCGGGCCGGACCTGCGGCCTGTGGCCCTCGTCGGCCTTCGCGTCCAGTTCGTCGGTCCACACTCCGGTGGCGTTGACGACGGCCCGCGCGCGGATGTCGAAGGTGTCGCCGTCCGCCGACACCCGGGCCCCGGACACCCGGCCCGCCTGCGTCAGCAGACCCTCGGCCTTCGCCCCGTTGAGGACCGTCGCCCCGAGCGCGGCGGCGGTGCGGACGATGGTGAGGACGAGCCGGGCGTCGTCGGTGCGGGCGTCGAAGTACAGCAGCCCGCCCTTCAGGCCGTCGGCACGCAGCGTCGGCGCCTGCGCGAGCACCTCGGGCACGGAGAGCCGCTGGTGGAGCTTGCCGATCCGCCAGCCGCCGACCAGGTCGTACGTCCACAGCAGGCCCTCGAAGCCCTTGGCGAGGCGGGCGTCGAAGACCCCCTCCTTCTCCAGGACCGGGAACAGGAACGGCAGCCGGTGCACCAGGTGCGGGGCGTTCTTCCGGAAGCGGTGGCGCTCCAGGAGCGAGTGGCGGACCAGGTTGACGTTCCCCTGCTCGATGTAGCGCAGGCCGCCGTGCACCATCTTCGACGACTTCGACGACGTGCCGGAGGCGAAGTCGTCCTTCTCGATCAGCGCCGCGCGCAGTCCGCGCGAGACCGCGTCCAGCACGGCGTACGCCCCGGTGATACCGCCGCCGACGACGAGCACGTCGTACGTGTCGTCGGCCAGCCGGCGCTTGAGGGCCGCCCGGTCGAGCAGCAGGGGCGTTCGGCGGGTCGCCGCGGCGTTCCGCCGCGGTTTCCGGGCGGGCATGGTGATCACGACATCAACTCCTGGTGTTTCGGTACGGCGGCCGCGTCGTCGGGGGACGGGCCGCCGGTGCGACGGCCGGGGCCGTCAGTGGGGGGTGGACGTGTTGAGGGGGCGCAGCGCCGGGTCGCCGAGATGCGCGATCAGCACCTCGCGCCAGGCGGCCCGCTGCTCGGCGCGCTCGGCCGCCGGGAGCGACGGCTCGAAGACACGGCCGTGCGGCTGCGCCTCGACGATCTCTTCGAGGGAGGACCACAGGCCGCGGGCGACCCCGGCCAGATAGGCGGTGCCGCGCAGGCTGGCGGTCGCGGAGTCGGAGACCCGTTCCAGCGGCAGACCGGTCAGGTCGGCCTGGATCCGCATCAGCGGGTCGCTGCCGGAGACGCCGCCGCCGACCCGGAGCCGGGTGAACGGGGTGCCCATGGTGTCGGCGACCCCGTCGATCAGGTCGCACACCGAGTGCGCGATCCCGTCGAGCACGGCGCGGGCGAGGTCGGCGCGGGTGGTGGCGAGGGTGAGCCCGGTGAGGGCGGCGGTGGCCTCCGGGTGCCAGACCGGCGTACGGACCCCGGCGAGCGCCGGGACGAAACGCGGGGTGCGGCCCGGCCGGGTGGGGACCCGGCCCGCCTCCTCACCGAGCTCCTTCGGCGACGCGAACAGGCCCAGGTCGTCGCAGAGCCAGCGCAGTGCCGAACCCGCCGTGGAGGTGTACGCCTCCAGGCTGTAATGGCTGGTGTCGCCCTGCCGCCGGCCGGGCTGGGCGAGCACCCCGGAGATGTCCGGCCGGGGCAGGGCGGGCGTGGTGCCGGTCGCCGCGTCGACGAATGCGCCGGTCCCGTACACGCACATGCCCTGCCCCGCGGCGAGCCCGCCGAGCGCGACGAGCGCGGCGTGCTGGTCGCCCATGGAGGCGGCCAGCGGAACGGCGACGCCGAGGGCGGCCGGGTCGGTGGTGCCGAAACCGGCGTCGTCGGAGCGGAGCTCCGGCAACAGGTCGAGGGGGAAGCCGAGCCGGCCGATCCACTCCTCGTCCCAGGCGTGCCGCTCCAGCAGGTAGCCGCCGGTGGACGCGGCGTTGGTCGGGGTGGTGGCGTGCACGGCACCGCCGGTCAGCCGCCAGATCAGCCAGGTGTCGACGGTGCCGAAGAGCAGCCGTCCGGCCCGGAGCGTCTCGGCCACCTCCGGGTGCTCGGCGATCTGCCGGGCGGCCCAGAGGAACGGTGAGCGGGCGCCGACCGGACGGCCCTGCCGGGCCAGCAGGGCGGCGTCCCACTCCGCCTCGTACGCGGTGAGCTCCTGCGCGTACCTCCGGTCCTGCCACACCACCGCGGGCAGCAACGGCCGGCCGGTGACCCGGTCCCAGAGCATCGCGGTGGCCCGCTGCGTGGACAGCGCGACCGCGGTGACCTCGATGCCCTCCTCACGGGCCCGGTCGACGGCCCGGCGCGCCACCTCGACGGTGGCGGTCCAGATCTCCATCGGATCCTGCTCGACGGAGAGGTCGTCGGGGTGGCCGACCGCGATCGACCGGTAGAACACCTCGTGGGCGGCGCCCGAGTCGAGGACGACTCCGGCCCGGGTGCCCGTGGTGCCCTCGTCGATGGACAGCACACCGCGCCGTGGGGCGGCGCCGGGGAACGTCTGCGTCATTGCAGCCCTTTCGTTGCGGGCATCGCGAGCGAGCCGTGCGGAGGAGAGGAGGGGAGGGGAGGGGAGGGGAGGGGAGGGGAGGGGAGGGTGTGTGGCGGATCAGCGCGCGGCCATGGACCGGGCCGGTCGCGCGGCGGTGTCGTGGTCCTGTCCGGCGACCTCGTCGGGCGAGGCGGCCTTCGTCGGGTCCCACTTGATCATCAGACAGGTGATCAGTCCGAGCAGCGGCACGACGGACAGCGCCAGGAAGGTGTCGGCGAGCCCGAGCGATTCCTTGATCTGCGGGAACACGTACAGCCCGACCACACTGCCGAAGCTGCCGACCATGCCGGTGACACCGGTGCCCAGGGCGCGCACGTCACTGCTGTACGAGAGCGCCGCGATGGACTTGCCGTTGGCGCCGGGGCCCGCCGAGTGGCACAGGATGAACAGGACCGGCAGCAGGAACGCCACGGCCGTGGGCACCTTCTCGAAGGTCAGCCCCATCGCCACCAGGGCCACGAAGACCCCGGCGAAACCGGCGGCGGAGCTGAGCCGCAGTCCGAGGCGGCGGCCGAAGTACGCGGACAGCAGGCCACCTGCGATGCCGAAGGCATTGAACACCATCGACCCGATGGTGGCCTTCTCGAAGCTCTCGCCGAAGATCGCCAGGCTGATCAGCGGGAGGTACCAGCCGACCGCGAAGTACTGCATCGACTGCCCGAGCGAGATCACCGAGGAGAGGATCGTGCGCGGCAGGTACGCGCCCTTGAACAGCAGCCCGGCCTGCCGGAAGCCGATGGCGGGCGCCTCGGCGGCGGTGCGGGTCGCCGCGTCGGGCTCACCGGCGACGGCCTCGATCCCGTAGATCCGGTCCAGGTTGGCGACCGACTCCTCCAGCCGTCCCTTGCTGGCCAGCCAGGTGGGGCTCTCCTTGAGCATCAGCGCCTGGCCCAGCAGCAGCACGGCGGCGACGAGCGCGGCCGAGCCGACCGACCAGCGCCAGATGTCCGCGCCGACGTCCAGATGGAAGAAGAGCAGGGCCAGCGCCAGGTTGCTGGTGGTGGCGACGTACCAGACGGCCTGCCACAGGTTGAGCCGGCCGCCCAGCTTCGCGGGCGTGTACTCGGCGAGCAGCGCCATGGCCACCGCGAAGTCGATGCCGTACGCGACACCCACCAGGACCCGGCCGAGCCAGACGACGGTGAAGTCACCGGCGAACGCGGCGAGCAGGGCCCCCGCGATCGCGAACACCTTGGCGATGAGCAGCGGAGGGACGCGGCCGATCCGGGTGGCGAGCCAGCCCCCCACCGGATTGAAGATGATCGCCAGGGCCGGAGCGGTGGCCGTGAGGATCGAGACCTGGGTGCTCGTCAGCTCCATCTGGGTCGTCATCGGCCCCAGGCCCGCGCTCAGCGCGGCGTTGGAGTAGGCGTCGAGGAACAGCCCGCCGAACACCAGGAACCAGATGATCTGCGCCCGGCCGGTGATCTTTCCCAGCCCATCGATGAGCGCAACGACGTCGGCGACGCCTTTGACGCTCGGACGTTGTGCCATGAGTCCGCCTTCGAGGAAGACCCGCCGGCGGCACGGGGAGCACAGAAACAGGCATGACGAAGCCACCGACAGGTGGTCTGTGTCTGTGCCTGTCAAAACACTGCGGAAAGCGCCGCAGCACGTGAACTGCTGGAACCAGTGCTGCGGCCGGAAAGGTTTGCCGGGAAGCCCGCGGCGTCCGGTGCGGTGCGTCGCGAGGCGGAGGATCGCCCTCGTACGGGGTACGTACTCGGGTGATGCGACAACGCGGCGAGGTGCCGTGCCGGGCGTCGCGATCCGGTGAACCTTTCCGGTCGCAGCACTAGCTACTAGGCAGTGAGGTTAAGAACGTGCCGGGAGAAACGTCAAGGGTTTCGGCCAGGTTACCGAAAAGTGACGGTGGCCCGGGGGCCTCGGCCGGTGGCCGGAAGCGGAGGCCGGTGCCCCCCGACCGGACCGGTCCGGGGGCGCACCGGGAACCGGCCGCACCGGAGTTCGTCAGCGCCCGGACTGCAGCGCCGCCCAGGTGGCGGGGCCCACGACGCCGTCGGCCGCCAGGCCCCGGCTCGTCTGGTACGCGCGCACCGCCGTCGCCGTCGCCGGGCCGAAGCTCCCGTCGACGCCGACCGGCGAGCCCAGCGCCGCGGTCAGCGCGCGCTGGAGCCGCTTCACCGCGTCGCCCGAGGCGCCCTGTCCGATCGTGGGCGTCTCACCCGCCGACAGCAGCGCGGTCCAGGTCATCGCCCCCACGACACCGTCGGCGTCCAGTCCCAGGGCCGTCTGGTACGCCCGGACCGCCTGGAGCGTGGCCGGGCCGAAGACGCCGTCCACCGCCCCCGCGGGATGGCCCTGCTCGCCCAGCAGCCGCTGCGCCGCCGCGACCTGCGGTCCGGTCGAACCGCTGCGCAGGGCGGCGTACGAGGTGAAGCTCAGCCCGTCGGCCGGGGTGCCGGCGTCCCCGCCGACCAGTTCCATGTACCGCGCCCAGTCCCAGTTCGGGCCGGGGTCGGTGTGGTCGTTGCCCGGCACCTCGTTGTGCCCGACGATGTGCGCCCGGTCCTTGGGGATGCCGTACCGGTCGCACAGGTGCCTGGTCAGCGCGGCGGACGAGCGGTACATCGAGTCCGTGAACCAGGACGGGTCGTCGATGAACCCCTCGTGCTCGACGCCGAGCGTCGAGGAGTTGGCGCTGCGCGCGTGGTACGCGGTGTCGGAGTCGCGGACCGTCTGGGTGATCTCGCCGTCGGAGGAACGCACCACGTAGTGCGCGCTCACCCCCGAGGCCGGGTCGCGGAACCAGTTGATCGAGCCCGCGTACGAGCCCTGCGTGACGTGGACGACCACCTTGTCGATCGCCGCCGTGCGCCCGGCGGCGTAGTTCTCCTCGTGGGCCGGGACCCACAGCGCCGACGGGTAGTCCGGACTCTGCGTCCGCACGTCGGCGGAGGCCGACGGGCCCTTTCGCGGAGCGACCGGGCGGCTCGTCACCGAGATCCGCTCGCCACCGGGGACGACGGTGTCGAGACCGTCGGCCAGGACGTCGTACACGGCGTCGGCGTACAGGGCGCCGGCCGGCCCGTCCGTACCGGCGTACCGGGCGACGACCGGGTACCAGGCGTCGATGTCGTCGCGGTCCCGGGCGTCGAGGCCGAGCGTGTCGGCGTAGGCCCGGAGCACCGCCGCGCCGCCCAGTACGTTCGCGGCGGTGTCGGTGCGCAGTTCGGCGGGGGACGCGCCGGTGAGCGTGGCGGCCCGTTCCAGCGTCCGGTTCACGGGGTTGCTCACCAGGTGCATCACCCCGTACCCGCCGTCCTGGCTGGGACGCCCGGCGTGGCCGTCGAGGCGGGTCTCGCCGTACCCGACGGCGGTGAGCAGATCGCGCGGTACGCCGAACTCCTCGGCCGCCCGCGCGAACGCCCGGTTCATGGGGCGGTCGCCCTCGGACGAGGCGAGGGCCGGGGTGCCGGTCGCGGCCAGGACGGTGGCGGTGAGGGCCGCCAGGACGGAGGTACGGGCCCTCGCGTGGAGGCCGTCTCGTCGGGGCATACCTGCTCCTGCTCTGTGTGTGGGGGGAAGGCGCGCCCGGGCCCGGACGGGCGGGAGGGGCGCGGAGCCGCTCAGCGTAGCGACGTGTTCAGGTCATGACAATCACCTGCCCGCGCGTCCAACTCCCTTTCACTCGAATGGGGTTGACGCGGCGTCCGGAAACCGTGCGCGAGCCGGGGCGGTGTGCGGTTGGGGGCCGGGCCGGGGACGACGGCAGGCCCGGCCCCCGCCGGGCGAACGGGGCCGGGCGGGCGCCGCTACCAGTGGTCGCGGTGGATGACGTCCGCCACCGGACGCCGCCGGACCGGACCGAAGGAGCCCTGCGGCAGGCCGACCGGCACGACCGCGAAGGTGTGCATGTCCTCCGGGATGCCGAGCGCCGCCTTCCACTCCCGCTCCAGCATCAGGTGCCAGATGGTGATGTTCGCCGCGAGTCCCAGTGCCCGCGCGGCCAGCAGCAGGTTCTGCACCCCCGGGTAGACGCACGAACCCTCGGCGAGCGCCTGGAACCGGTCCTGGGTGTTCATCATGTGCTCGGTCGCGGCCGGGCCGAGCGCCCGCGCGGACTCCCGCAGCCCGTCCTCGTCCACCCGCGGCTCCGGGAACCGGTAGCACGGAACGATCAGCGCGGGAGTGTCCGCGAAGTGGTCGCGCTGGTACTCGATCGCGGCGATCATTCGCCCGTACGCCGCGTCGTCCATGCCCGCCGGAGCGTGCTTCCCGGTGGTCGCCAGGTACGCGTCCACGCACCGCTTCCACAGAGGTGCGAGACGGGCCATCACCTCACGGTCCGTCACCACCACGTACTCGTAGCACTGCATGTTGCCGCCGCTCGGGCCCCAGACCGCGGCCTGCACGAGCCGCTCCAGCGTCTCGTCGGGCACCGGGTCGGGCTTGAGGCGGCGCATGGCGCGCATCGTGGACATGATGGTGAACAGCGCCGGTCCGTCCGCTCCGGAGGCGCCGTTCGGCGCACCGTCCGTCGTGATCGCACCGTCCGTCGCGGCCGTGTCGGCCAGCATGTTCGCGTCGGTTGTCATGATCGCGGAGTCTAGGGTCGCGATCACGGGGACGGGAGGGGCCGTCCGGCCCCCCGGGTCCCGGGATCTGCCGATGGCGGGCGCCCGGTCCGCGCCCCCGCCGCCACCGGCGGCGATGCCCGGGACGGACCGGCGACGCGCGTCCGTCCCGGCGCCCCGACACCCCGGACGGGCCGAGAGGGTGAGAGGCGTGCCCGGGCGCCGCGGGGGCGACCCGGGCACGGCTCTCACGGGACGTCGGCGTGACCCGGGCGGGGACGCTCGCACCCCGCCCGTACGCACCGGAGGTCAGTGTCCGTCGTGGCCGTGGTCGTGCTTGGGCCCGTGCCCGTGGGCGTTCCCGTGGGCGTTGACGTCGACCCGTACGATCTGCGGATCGTGGTCGCTGGCCTGGTCGGCGAACTCCGCGTTGATGTGCACCACGTCATAGTCGAAACGGCGGATGCCGGGGCTGGTCAGGATGTGGTCCAGCGTCTGCGAGTTGCCGTCGTACACGTAGCTGTACCGCTCGTCCGCGGGCAGTGTGTCGATCAGCGGCTTCAGCACCTTGCCGTCGGTCAGCGCGTCCATCGTCGGGGAGAACGAGAAGTCGTTCAGGTCCCCGAGCGTGATGACGCGGGCCGAGTCGTCGGCCGCCAGCAGCGACTTGACGAAGGTGTTGACCTCCGTCGCCTGTCGCACGCGCTTGGCCTCCGAAGTGCGCCTCGGCTCCTGGTACTTGCCGTGCAGGGGCTGGTCGCCGCCCTTGGACGCGAAGTGGTTGCCGATGACGAACACCGGCTTCCCGTGGAAGCGGAACTCGCCGACGAGGGGCTTGCGGCTGTCGGCCCAGGCGTCACTGGCCGGGGCGATCCGGCCGGGCGAGACCGAGAGCGCGACCCCCTTCTTCGTGCGCACCGCGGCCACGGGTGTCGTTGCGTCGCCGCCCGCGCGGTCCACGAAGTCGACCCTCTCGGGGTCGAAGAGGAAGACGTTGCGGATGTTGCCGCCGGGCTCGCCGCCGTCCTTGTTGTTCTCGGGGGCGATGTACCGCCACGCGTACCGGGGCCCGCCCGCGGCGACGATCGCGTCGGTGAACCGCTTCAGGGTGGCCTCGGAGCCGACCGTGCCGTCGTTCACCGCGCCGTTGTCGTCCTGGATCTCCTCCAGCGACACGATGTCGGGGGAGGAGAGGTTGACGGCGATCCCCTCGGCGAGGGTGTCGAACTTGGCCTGCTCGTCCAGCGCGTCGAGGTTCTCCACGTTGTACGTGGCGACGGCGAGCTCCTTGCCCTTCTGCTTCCGGGTCACCTCGCGCCGCAGGTGGTGGTCGGTGAGCGTGCCCAGCTCGGTGGCCTGGAGGGTGTAGCCGCCGTACGAGGCGTAGTCCATGACCCCGGTGGTGGCCCCGGACAGCTCGTCGCCCACGTTCGCGACGGGGACCGGACGGTTCGCGTCGAGCGACATCACCTTGACGCGGCCGGTGTTCTGGTCGGTGTACGAGGAGTAGAGGGTGCCGCCGCGCGTGGTCCGGCTCTCCTGCGGCTTCACGGTCACCCAGACCTCGCCGTACGCGTTCGTGGCGCCCGTCACCCGGGTGTCGGTGATCCGGACGCGAGTGCCTTCGAGCGACTCGTACAGGTCGAGGGCGTACGCCGACGGCTCAAGCCGCAGCCCGTCGATGGAACCACCGGCCGCCGAGGGCACGTACGCGTCCGGCACCGACGCCGCGTCGAGCACCACCGGGGCGGGCAGCGGGTTGCCCGAGGACAGGACCGTCGTCTTCGGCGCGGTGATCTCGGTGACCGACTGGCTGGTCGTCGACGGGTAGTACTCGTCCACCTTGCCGCTGACCAGCACCGAGTCGCCCACCGCGACCCCCGGCGCGGCGGACCCGGTGAAGACGAACACGCCCTCGGCGGTACGGGGGTCCGCGTCCGGAGCGGTGTCCTGGATCCAGAAGCCGCGCGAGCCGGTGGCGCGCACGCCGGTGACGACGCCGGGCACCCCGGTCACCTGGCGGCCGTTCAGCGGCGACACCCGGGTGGTGCCCTGGATGTCGTGGATCCGGACGCCGCCGGGCTCCGTCGGGCCGCCGGGATCGACCGGTCCGGACCCGCCGGACGTCTCGCCGGCCGCGTTGACCGGCGTCGGGGTGCCCGCGGTGAGGTCCGCGGCATTGTGGTCGGTGTCGGCGAGGGAGGCCGCGCGGGCCACCGAGGCGGTGTTCGACGCCCCGGCGGCCGGGCCGGAGCCCTCCCGTACGACGGCGGAGCCGTAGCCGACGAGGTCCACGATCCGGGTGTCGGCCGCGCAGTCGGCGGCCGTCCTGCAGGTCAGCGGGGTGGTGCCGGAGACCAGCGCGACGGTGCCGCCGGTGGCCGACATCGCGATGGTGCCGGTGGCGTCCGGCGTCGGCAGGGCCTCGGTGCCGCCGGTCCCCGCCGCCTCGGCGACGAGGTAGCGGCCGCCGGGGGCGAGGGAACCGGACAGGGCGGACACCTGCCACAGCGAACCGGCCGAAGGGGCGGCGGGCAGGTACTGCACGCTGAACCCGGACAGGTCGTACGCGGCGGTTCCGGCATTGCCCAGCTCGATGAAGTCGCGGGTGAGCTGCGCGCCCGAGTTGCCTCCGCCGCCGTACACCTCGGAGATCACGGCGGTCGAGGACGGAGCCGCGAAGGCGGCGGGCAGCGCGGTGGCCGACAGCGTCACGGCGACGGCGCCGGCCAGCAGGACGGAACGGGGTCTGGATATGTGCACGGTGGGCTGCTCCCGAAGTCTGGTGAGGGCAAAAGCTATGCGCGTAGAACCAGCCTTGACAAGACATCAGAAGTGAATTCCGTACATCCTCACGGCGTCATGGCGACGCGGGGGCGGGTCGCGCCCGGCATGCGACGGGGCGGTTGCCTACGGTGGGAGGGCAGGGGGTCGGAAGGAGCAGCCATGGACAAGCCGGAGTTCGTCTACGTCATCTACATCCAGACCACGGCCGAGCAGCTCTACCAGGCGCTGACCGACCCCGAGTCCATCAAGATCTACATGGGCGGATACGGCCCCGAATCGACCTGGGAGGTCGGCGCGCCGGTCCGCTGGAAGATGGACCCGGACGGCGAGTTCGAGGAGGTCGGGCAGCGCGTCCTGGCGGCGGAGCCCGGCAGGCGGCTCTCCTACACCTGGCACACCCTGCAGCCCATGCACCGTCAGATGTTCGACTTCGCCTCGGACGAGGAGTGGGAGAAGGCCGTCCGTGAACGGTCGAAGGTCGCCTTCGCCATCGAGCCCGCCGAGGAGCCCGAGATGGGCATCAAGCTGACGCTCACCCACGACGGCTTCGACAGTCCGGACAGCAGGATGCTGGAGGGCGTCAGCAGCGGCTGGGTCATGATCCTCTCGACGCTCAAGACCCTGCTGGAGGGCGGGAGGTTCCTCGACGAGCCGGAGTGAGGACCCGGAGTGAGGACGACGAGGGTGCTCGGGACAGGTTCCGGCCGAAGCGCACGACGGGGTGGCTGTGCGCGATGTGGGGATGCCGCGAGTGCGACGCGGTGCCGTGGCCGTGCGCGTCGTGGGACGCCGCGGGCGCGACGCGGTGCTGCGACCGTGCGCGATGCTGTGACCGTGAGGGCCGTCCGGGCTCCCGTCCGCCTCCGGGCATCCGGGGGCGGCCCGGAGCCGGACTCCGCTCGGAGCTCAGAGCTGGTTGTCCGGCACCACGTGCACGGCCGCTTCCTCGGCCGATGCCCCGGCGCCGTCGATCCCGACGTCCTCGGCCGCCAGGGTGTCCGGCTCGTCGATGTCCAGCTCCCGGGTGAGACGCCCGGCGCGTACCGCGCCGACCTCCCCGTCCCAGAGCTCGCCGTCACTGTCGGAGAGATCCCCCATGCCGTCGCCGTCGAGCGCGGTGATGTCGGGGAGCTCCCGGGCCAGACGGCTCTCCAGGGGCTCGCCGCTGTGCTGCTCGGCGGCCGTGGTGCCCAGGTCCTCCACCGCCCACGGTCGCTCGGGCGGGGAGTAGCCCTCGTCGAGCAGGTCGGTCAGCCCGCGGTTGTCGAGGGTGTCCTCGATGTCGAGCTGCTCGGGGAGGTCGGATGCCTCCGGCTGCTGGGGCTGGTAGACATCGTCCCCCATCTCGGCGTCCTTCATGGTCTGTCCCTTCCCGGTTCCGGGACCCCGGTCCTGCGCGCCGGACACATGACTCGGGCGGAACGGGTCGTACGCGCTGAAACGTGCGCGTCTACGGCATATACGCAATGAGTGCCTCAAGACCGCCGAAGCGTCCTTATGGGTACAGGATAAGTGGCCCCGGCAGGAGTCCGCAGCCGTTCGTCCCCTGGGCGCGGACGGCCGGTCCGAGGGACCATGGACGTGTGGCCGGCGGGCCATGTCCTGCCCCCATCGGTGTCGGGAGAGCTGCCATGGATTACCCGGAGAGTTACGAGCTGGTGTTTCAGTCCTCCGCCGTGGAGGACGACACGGTGACCGTCCGGCGCACCGAGCGCTCGGGCGCGGGTGGGTACCCGATCTACGAAGACGAGACCGGGATCGTACGCGCGGAGATCAGTGACCGGGGAGAGGTGCGCATGCTGGCCAGTGGCGGACACCAGGTCCTCGGCACGCCGCTGGTGGTGCGCGAACCGAGCGCCTGACCCGCCTACGGACCCGCCCGGGGACCGTTCCCCGGGCGGGTCCGTGCGGCACGGGACGGGTCACCGGACGCGGGCCCGGGTCCGGCACGCGGGTCCGGTCAGCCCTCGGTCCAGCCGTGGTTCTTGGCGAACTGGAGCAACGCGCCCCGGACCTGGAGGATCTGGGCACCCGTCAGCGTCGGTGCCGACTCCAGCAGGATGTCGGTCACCTCCCTGGTGAACGCGGCCGAGCTGAGCACGTCGCACAGAGCGTCGTCGTCCGTCGACCCCGCGTGAGAGGCGGTCGGCCTCGGAGGGGTCAGCGGCTTGCCGTCGGGCCCCTCGGCGAGCCGGACGGACGACGCCTTCAGCCCGCGGTCACCGTCCTCGATCTCGAACTCGACCAGAGTGCCCGTGTGCACATAGGACTCCGGGATCAACATGTCGTTCACATGCAGGAAGACGTCCTCACCGCCGTGATCGGGCGCGATGAAGCCGTATCCCCGAGCGCTGTCGAATCGCACCACGCGACCAGAAACCACACCAACCCCCAAAGAAGAACCGGGCCCCTCGCCCGTCGCCACACATGGCTCGACGGGAGAATAGCCCCGGCGGTCGCGCGGCGCGACCCGGCCCGGGAATCGCGCCGCCCGCTCACCGGAGCCGGCGCGGTTCCGGCGGCGCGGCCCCGGAGGCCAGCGGGGAGCGGGCCAGCACGATGCTGCCCACCGTGATCATCCCGAGTGCGACCAGTTCCGGCACCAGCCACCACCCGGTGCGCAGCCGCTCGTCGAACAGCGTCACCCCGTACAGCACGCTGATCAGTGCGTCACCCAGGGTCAGCGGCGGCTGGACCGCGACCAGCATGCCCGCCTGGAGGGCGTTCTGGAGCAGGAACAGTGCGGCCACCCCCGCCGCGGCGGTGGCGTACAGCTGCCAGGACGCCAGCAGCGCCACCGCCCCGCCCCCGCCCCGGAGCCGCGCCGTGGCGTCCTTCATGAGCGCAGCCGTGAGGGCGTACCCGCACGCGGCGGCGAGACCGAGCAGCGCGCCCCGGGCGTTGCCGCGGACACCGAGCGCCGTACCGATCAGCGCCGCCTCGAAGAGTCCGGTCAGGATCAGCGCCGGAATCCAGACCGCTCCCCGCACCGCGGCGCCGTCGCCCTGCGGAGCCGCCGAGATCATGCCCAGGGCCAGCCCCAGGGTCATGGCCGCCACCGCGTACCAGAGCGAGGCGGGCAGCCGGACCCGCATGACGAATCCCGCCATCAGCAGCGTGGCGGGCAGCTCGATCACGAAGATCGGCTGAACCACGGCGATCGGCCCGGTGGCCAGGGCCACGGCCTGGCAGACGGCCGCGACGATCACCAGAGCGATGCCGGCGAGCCAGGTCCGACGGCGCAGCAGGTGCCCGATCAGCGACAGCCGCATCGCCTCGCTGTCGGGGACGGTGCGCGCGGCCCGGCGCTGGAGGACGGAGGCCGCGCCGTTGGTGAGTGCGGTCAGGACGGCGAACAGGACACTGATCACCCGCTCATGATGCGGGCGGCCGACCCGCGATCCCCGGTCCCGCGCCCCTCCGGGATGGCGGGCCGCACGGAGCGGGGCAGACCCCGGCCCCGGGCGTGTCTCCCGCGTCCGGTTCCGGCGGCGTACCGCTCATCCTGCCCCGGCGGGGCCCGTCCTCCGCCCGCCCGGACGAGGTGCCGCCCCGGTCACGCGGACCGGGCGGACCTCACGGCAGCAGCCCCGCGCGCCGCGCCGCCACCACAGCCTCCAGACGCGTGTGCGCCCCCAGCTTGCGCATCGCCGAACGCAGATACCCCTTCACCGTCTCCGGGCGCAGCCCCAGCCGCTCCGCCGCCACCGCGTTCGTCGTGCCCGCTGCCACGCAGGCCAGTACGTCCAGTTCGCGCGGCGCCAGCCGCACCTCGCACCGCCGCGGATTCCCGGCGCCCGCCCCCGGCCCCGATCCGGACCCGGCCGCCGAGGCGAGCCGCCCGCACACCGCGAGCAACTGCTCGCGCAGCGCGGGGTCGACGACCTTCGGGACCAGGATGCGCAGCTCGCGATGGGCCTCGCGGACGTCCTCCCACGCCCCCGGGGGCGCGGACCCGGCGTCGGTGAGCTGCTCCCGCGTGACGGCCAGGAGCCGCTGCACCTCGTCCCGGACGACCAGGGCCTGCTCCACGTCGCGGGCCGCGGCCACCGCCGCGTCGAACGTGCGGTCCCCGAGCGTGACCGGCTCGCGCAGCGCCCCGTACAGCAGACCGCGTACCTTGCGCCGTACGACGACGGGCACCGCGACCACGGAGTGCAGCCCCTCCGCCGCGACCGCCATGTCGTACTCGTGGCTGATGTGGCGGGAGGCGCGGTAGTCGGTGACCGCGCACGGCCGGGACAGGGCGATCGACTTCCCGCCCAGGCCGCTGCCCGCCGAGATGACGAGCCCGCGCAGGGCGCCGGTCTGCGCCCCGTTCAGCTCCGCGATCCGGGCATGGCGGGCGTCCGAGAGCAGCCCGCCGAAGGCGATGGGCAGCCCACTGGTCCGGCGCAGCCGCAGCAGGGCCGCCCCCATGTCGACGGCATTGTCGGGTTCCGGCACGCTGACGCCTCTCTGCCCGGCCGACGGCCGGACACCGCCGGTTCGAAGACACGGCCCAGGTGGCCCGCTCGGCGCACCCCCGTTCGGGGGTGGTGAGATCTGGGTCACTGTTTACATGATGTTAAGCGACCGGTCCGGTCCGCAATGAGGAGGGCACATGTCGGCAACCAGCGCGACGGAGACGTTCCGGGCCGCCCGGGACTTTCTGCTGCGTCACCGCGAGGACTACCAGGCGGCCTACGAGGGTTTCCGCTGGCCCAGGACCGATCACTTCAACTGGGCGCTCGACTGGTTCGATGTGATCGCGGAGAACAACGACCGGACCGCCCTGCACATCGTGGAGGAGGACGGCGACCGCACCGAGGTGTCCTTCGCGCGGATGTCCGCGCGCTCCAACCGGGTCGCGAACTGGCTGCGCGCCCAGGGCGTCCGGGCCGGGGACCGGATCCTCGTCATGCTCGGCAACCAGGTCGAACTGTGGGAGACGGCCCTCGCCGCGATGAAGCTGCGCGCCGTCGTCATTCCCGCCACCCCGCTCCTCGGCCCGGCCGACCTGCGGGACCGGGTGGAGCGCGGCCGGGTCCGGCACGTGCTGGTGCGGGACACCGACACCCCCAAGTTCGACGAGGTGCCCGGCGACTACACCCGGATCGCCGTGGGCGCGGACGTGCCGGGCTGGCTGCCGTACACGGGGGCCGACGGTCACCCGGAGACGTACCGGGCGGACCGGGAGACGGACGCCGACGAGCCACTGATGCTCTACTTCACCTCCGGCACCACCGCCAGCCCCAAGCTCGTCGAGCACACCCACGCGTCCTACCCCGTGGGCCACTTGTCGACGATGTACTGGATCGGTCTCAAGCCGGGGGACGTCCACCTCAACATCTCCTCGCCCGGCTGGGCCAAGCACGCCTGGTCGAACCTCTTCGCGCCCTGGACCGCCGAGGCGACCGTCTTCATCTTCAACTACACCCGCTTCGACGCGGCACGGCTGATGGCCGAGATGGACCGCTCAGGGGTCACCAGCTTCTGCGCCCCGCCCACCGTCTGGCGGATGCTGATCCAGGCCGACCTCGCCCAGCTGAAGAACCCGCCGCGCGAGGTCGTGGCGGCCGGGGAGCCGCTGAACCCGGAGGTCATCGAGACGGTGCGGCGCGTCTGGGGCGTGACCATCCGGGACGGCTTCGGCCAGACCGAGACCTCCGTGCAGGTCGCCAACACCCCCGGCCAGCTGCTGAAGGCCGGGTCGATGGGGCGGCCCAGCCCGGGATTCCGGGTCGAGCTCCTCGACCCGGTGACCGGTGAGCCCGGCGCGCTCGAGGGCGAGATCTCGCTGGACCTGTCGGACCGCCCGGTGGGCCTGATGACCGGCTACCACGGCGACCCGGAGCGGACCGCGCAGGCGATGGCGGGCGGCTACTACCGCACCGGGGACATCGGCTCCCGGGACCTGGACGGCTACATCACCTACGTCGGCCGGGCCGACGACGTCTTCAAGGCGTCCGACTACAAAATCTCGCCGTTCGAGCTGGAGAGCGCGCTGCTGGAGCACGAGGCGGTCGCCGAGGCCGCGGTCGTGCCGGCCCCCGACCCGATGCGCCTCGCCGTGCCGAAGGCGTACATCGTGCTCGCGGAGGGCTGGGAGCCCGGACCGGACACCGCGAAGATCCTCTTCGAGCACTCCCGTTCGGTCCTCGCCCCGTACAAGCGCGTGCGCCGACTGGAGTTCGCCGATCTGCCCAAGACCGTCTCCGGCAAGATCCGCCGCATCGAACTGCGCGAGCGCACGGCCCGGGGAACCGGCGCCGGCGCCGAGTACGCCGAGGGGGACTTCCGATGAACGGGCCGTCCCGCGCGCACGTCAACGCAACCGAGTACGTCGAGGGGGACCTGGCATGAGCGAACTGTCCTACGCGCACGGCACCGGCACCACGCCGCTGCTCGGCGACACCATCGGACGCAGTCTCGACCGCGCCGTCGAGGCGTTCGGCGACCGCGAGGCGCTGGTCGACGTCGCCTCCGGGCGGCGCTGGACGTACGCCGAGTTCGGCGCGGAGGTCGACGAGCTGGCCCGCGCGCTGATGGGGGCGGGCGTGGCCAAGGGCGACCGGGTCGGGATCTGGGCGGTCAACTGCCCGGAGTGGGTGCTCACGCAGTACGCCACGGCCCGGATCGGCGCCGTCATGGTCAACATCAACCCGGCCTACCGGGCGCACGAGCTGAAGTACGTGCTGGAACAGGCCGGGATATCCCTCCTGATCTCCTCGCTCGCGCACCGCACCAGCGACTACCGCGCCCTCGTCGGCCGGGTCCGCGCCGACTGCCCCGATCTGCGCGCCGTGCACTACATCGGCGATCCCTCGTGGGACGAACTCCTGGCTTCGGCGGCATCGGTGACGAGTGATCAGCTCGCCGCCCGCGAGGCCGGGCTGTCCTGCGACGACCCGATCAACATCCAGTACACCTCCGGCACCACCGGATTCCCCAAGGGCGCCACGCTCTCCCACCACAGCATCCTCAACAACGGGTATTTCGTGGGGGAGATGATCGCCTACACCGAACAGGACCGGGTCTGCCTGCCGGTCCCGTTCTACCACTGCTTCGGCATGGTGATGGGTAATCTCGCCACCACCTCGCACGGCGCCTGCATCGTGATCCCGGCCCCCGCCTTCGAGCCCGCGGCGGTGCTCGCCGCCGTGGAGCAGGAACGCTGCACCTCGCTCTACGGCGTGCCCACGATGTTCATCGCGGAGCTGAACCTCCCCGATTTCGCCTCGTACGACCTGTCCTCGCTGCGCACCGGGATCATGGCCGGATCGCCGTGTCCGGTCGAGGTGATGAAGCGAGTCGTCGCCGAGATGCACATGGAGGAGGTGTCCATCTGCTACGGGATGACGGAGACCTCGCCGGTCTCCACCCAGACCCGCCGGGACGACGACCTGGAGCGGCGCACTGGCACGGTCGGCCGGGTCATGCCGCATCTGGAGGTCAAGGTCGTCGACCCGGTGACGGGGGTGACCCTGGAGCGCGGCACGGCGGGCGAGCTGTGCACCCGCGGCTACAGCGTGATGCTCGGCTACTGGCAGGACCCCGAGCGCACCGCCCAGGTCATCGACCCCGGCCGGTGGATGCACACCGGGGACCTCGCGGTGATGCGCGAGGACGGCTATGTGGAGATCGTCGGCCGGATCAAGGACGTGATCATCCGGGGCGGCGAGAACGTGTACCCGCGGGAGGTCGAGGAGTTTCTCTACGGCCATCCGAAGATCGCGGACGTGCAGGTGGTGGGCGTGCCGGACGACACCTACGGCGAGGAGGTCCTCGCCTGCGTCATCCCGAGGGACCCGGCGGACCCGCCGACCCTGGACGAGGTGACGGAGTTCTGCCGCGAGCAGCTGGCGCACTACAAGATCCCGCGGGGCCTGCGGATCATGGAGTCCTTCCCGATGACGGTCAGCGGGAAGGTCCGGAAGATCGAACTGCGCGAGGGCTACGGCGCGTAGGAGCAGCGGTCCCGGTCGCGACCGGGGGCGGTCAGGCGGCCTCGATGATGTCGCCGGCCGAACCCCGGGTGGCGGCCGCCCACTCGATCAGCAGCACCTCGTAGGCGGCGGACTCCACGGGGGACCACTCCTGCCCGGCCCGCGCGTCGACCAGCGCCCGTATCGCCTGGTTCGCCTCGGCGGCGGACGTAAGGGATGAACGGGCCGGGCGCGAGGGGTCGGTGGACGGTACGTGTCGTGGAGTTAATGCCATGTACCCCACCTTAAGGCCCGCCACCGACAATCCCCCGAACATTTGTGGCCCATGGCCCGAACGTGACCGATTGCACTCAGCGTTGCCGCTCGACTCCGGCGGGTCGAGGGGTGCCGGTGTGCGGTGCGTCGCGCCGCATGCAGACCCTCGGCCACCGGTCCAGACCGTGTTCCGCCTCCGCCGCCCTGATCTTCCGCAGCCCGTCGGTGAGTTCGGCATCGTCCAGCACGCGGAAGCCGAGCCGTGCGTAGTAAGGGGCGTTCCACGGCACGTGACGGAACGTCGTCAGCGTGAGCGCGTCCAGGCCCCGTCCCGCCGCCCAGTGGGCGAGATGGTCGATGAGCCCGCTGCCCAGCCGGCGCCGGGCGGCGGACGGGTGGACGGTGACCTGTTCGATGTGGGCCGCGCCGTCGACCTCGTCGGCGATCAGATAGCCGACCGGGCGGTCGGCGACGTCCACCGCCACCCAGGCGCGCCCCGCGCGCCGGTAGTCCTCCAGCAGGTCGAGCGGCAGGGGATCGTCGTCCGCGATCGCGGCCATGCCGAGCGCGCGGAACGGTTCGCCTGCGGCCCGTTCCATGTCCTGGAGCAGTGGCAGATCGGAGGGGCGGGCGGTACGGATGAGCATGCGCCCAGTATGGCGCCCGGGGCGACGGGCGCACCGGCCGGTGCCCCGGGGCGTGCGCCGGGCGTTCCTCGGGAAGGCGTACCGGGCGGTGTCCGGACACCGCGGTCTCAGGCGCCGGGGCCGATCAGGTCCTCCGCCGGGCCGTTGACCGGCCGCGGCGTTCCCATGCGGCCCCGGGTCCGGACCGCGCCGCGCCCCGGGTCCGGACCGCGCCGCGCCCCGGGTCCGGACCGCGTCACCTCACGTTCCATCCGGGCGGGCGGTTCGCCCACCTGGCCTGCGAACTCGACGGCACCACCGTCGTCTGCGGCTTCGACCCCGCCACGGGCGTCCTCTCCCCGGCCGCCCCGCAGTCCACCGGCGCCGGCGGCGGACGGGCGGACGGCGCTGCTTTCGAAACACGTCCTCGTCGGGGACACGTTAGGGTCGGGCGCCGGACGGCCGGTCCCCCCGGGCACGGCGAACGCGAGTGGAGGCACAGTGCGCCTGAGAGTGGAGTTCACCACGGAGCCCTTCGATCTCGACGAGGCGCCCGCCCACGCGGTCGTGGCCCGCGAGGTCATCCGGGCGGCCGAACTGGACGCCGTGGACGTCGGCCCCTTCGGCAACACGGCGGAGGGCGGCGCCGACCAGGTGCTCGGCACGGTGGACACCCTGCTGCGCAGCGTCCTCGCCTCGGGCGCGACCCGGGTTTCGCTCCAGGTCAACGTCATCGGGGAGGACGCCAAGTGACCACCCGCGCGGACCACCCCCTCGTCGCGGCGGTCAAGCCGCTCGTCGACGCCATGGGCGCCGAACTGCTCGGGCCCGACCAGGCCCAGGCCGACGACGTGGTGCTGGCCTGGGAGGGCGAGGACGTCGTCGCGGTCCGGCTGCCCCAGCTGTCGGAGTCGCTCGACCACATCCTGGCCGCGCTGGAACGCCGGTACGGGATGCCGCTGTCGGAGCTGGACCGCAGGGCCAAGCAGGCGGTGGTGCGCAGCCTGGAGGTGCGCGGCGCGTTCTCCGTGCGCCATGGTGTGGAGACGGTCGCGAGTGCGCTGGGCGTCAGCCGCTTCACCGTCTACAACTACCTGAACCGGGAAAACGCTTCCAGGGAGGGATAGTGGGAGACCTCGGCGGCCGGGAGCCGTCGGGCGTGGGTGGGGCCGTCGTCCGGATCCTCGGACGTCGGCCCCACGCATTCGCGTAATTTCAACAAAGTGTTGACGTTGTGTTGCGGAGGGCGTTAGCTATGCGCAGCCCGACCGACGCGGAGCGACGAGTCGCACCGCGAGAACAGCCACGGAGGCTCCCGTGACTTCGAGCTCCACACCGGGCCTGGCCCGGTTCAACACCCTGGCGGAAGACGAGGCCACCGCCGCTCTGCACGAGGTGTGCGCCAGTAGGACATGGGGGAGAGCGATCCTCTCCCGACGCCCCTACGCCGACGTCGAAGTCCTTCTTCGCTCCAGTGACGCCGCCACGGCCGCGCTGACCGCGGGGGACCTGGCCGAGGCGATGGCCGGTCACCCGCCGATCGGCCGCCCGAGGCCCGGCGACCCGGTCTCCTCCCGCGAACAGCGGGGGATGGCCGGGGCCCCGGAGGAACTCAGGGCCGAGATGCTCGAACTGAACCTGGCCTACCAGGAACGGTTCGGACACGTCTTCCTGATCTGCGCCACCGGAGCCACCGGTGAACAGATGCGCGACGCCGTGAAGTCCCGGATCGGGAACTCGCCGGAGGAGGAACGCGAACACGTGCGCACCGAGCTCGGCAGGATCAACCGCATCCGGCTCACCCGCCTCGTCACGGAAGACACGTAAAACGGAAGACAGGTAACACGCCGTCACGGAAAGAGAGTGAAGGTCTTGAGCACCTCCGCCACCGCATCGGTGTCCACCCACATCCTGGACACCAGCGTCGGCCGCCCCGCCGCGGCCGTCGCCATCCGGCTCGCCGCCCGTGGCGGGAGGGACGCCGCGTGGACCGCGCTCGGCGGCTCCGCCACCGACGCGGACGGCCGCTGCAAGGACCTGCCGGCACTGCCGGAGGGCACCACCCACGTACGGCTCGACTTCGGCACCGAGGCGTACTTCGCGTCGCACACCGCCGACAAGAGGCCGGCCGAGGCACAGCAGGACGCCCCCCGCGCAAGGGACAGCGGCGTGTTCTTCCCCGAGGTGGCGATCACCTTCGCCGTCGTCCCGGGCGAGCACTATCACGTACCGCTGCTGCTCAACCCGTTCGGCTACTCCGTCTACCGAGGGAGCTAGCACCGACATGACCACCGATTCCCCCCGCACCCGCCCTGTGATCCTCGGCCAGAACCAGTACGGCAAGGCGGAGAACCGCGTCGTCAGGATCACTCGGGACGGCGACACCCACCACATCAAGGACCTGAACGTCTCCGTCGCCCTCTCCGGCGACATGGAGGACGTCCACTACTCCGGCTCCAACGCCCACGTCCTGCCGACCGACACCACCAAGAACACGGTGTACGCGTTCGCCAAGAAGCACGGCATCGAATCCGCCGAGCAGTTCGGCATCCACCTCGCCCGCCACTTCGTGACGTCCCAGGAGCCGATCAAGGTCGCCCGGATCCGGATCGAGGAGTACTCCTGGGAGCGCATCGCCACCTCGGACGCGAGCGCGCGGTTCATCGGAGCCGACGAGGTCAAGCACTCCTTCGTCCGCCGGGGCCAGGAGACGCGCACGGCCCAGATCACCTACGACGGCGAGAAGTGGCAGATCATCTCGGGGCTCAAGGACCTCGTGGTGATGAACTCCACGCACTCCGAGTTCTGGGGCTATGTCAAGGACGAGTACACCACGCTCGAGGAGGCGCACGACCGCATCCTCGCCACCGAGGTCTCCGCCCGGTGGCGGTTCAACTGGACGGACGACGGGACGCGGATGCCCAACTGGGAGAAGTCCTACGAGCAGACCCGCAAGCACATGCTCCAGGCGTTCGCCGAGACGTACTCCCTCTCCCTCCAGCAGACCCTCTATCAAATGGGTTCGCGCGTCATCAACCACCGTGGCGAGATCGACGAGATCCGCTTCTCGCTGCCGAACAAGCACCACTTCCTCGTGGACCTGGAACCGTTCGGTCTCCAGAACGACAACGAGGTCTACTTCGCGGCGGACCGCCCGTACGGCCTCATCGAGGCCACCGTGCTGCGGGACGGCACCGAGCCGCGGATCCCGGTCGACATGACCAATCTCTGAGCCGATCTCCGGCGCGGCGCCGCGCCGGTCCCTCCGGGCGTCATCACCCCAGCGCTCATCGTCCACCATCCCGGAGCCCGCGGCCGCCCGGCCGTGGCACTCGAATCCTCCTGGACCGTGTCTTCGAAGTGCCGTCGGTCGGCCGGACGCCGCACGGCGGGCGGCACTTCGAAGACACGGCCCAGGACCTGTTCCCGAACCGCCGTCGCACGGCAGGCTCCGGTTCGAAGACAGACCCCAGGGTCCCGCCGCGCCCGTACCGCCGGACAGAGAGGGAAGCGCCATGGCCGCAACAGCAGTCCCCGAGCACGTGGAACGCATCGTCGTCGAGCACTGCGCGATCGCGACCGTCGACGCCGACGACACCGAGTACGCCTCCGGGCACGTCGTCGTCGCGGGCAATCGCATCGAGAGCGTCGGGGCCGGGCGGGCCCCCGGGGGCCTGGCGAACGTGGTACGCCGCATTGACGGCACCGGGCACCTGGTCACCCCCGGCCTGGTCAACACGCACCACCACTTCTACCAGTGGATCACCCGCGGCCTCGCCACCGACCACAACCTGTTCGACTGGCTCGTCGCCCTCTACCCGACATGGGCGCGCATCGACGAACCGATGGTCCGCGCGGCGGCGCGAGGCTCGCTCGCCATGATGGCCCGGGGCGGGGTCACCACCGCCATGGACCACCACTACGTCTACCCGCGGGGCGCCGGTGACCTGTCCGGTGCCATCATCGGGGCCGCCCGTGACATGGGCGTACGGTTCACCCTCGCCCGGGGCTCCATGGACCGGGGCGAGACGGACGGGGGACTGCCCCCGGACTTCGCCGTGGAGACCCTCGACGGCGCGCTCGCCGCCACCGAGGCGACCGTCGACGCCCACCACGACCCCTCGTTCGACGCGATGACCCGGATCGCCGTCGCCCCCTGCTCCCCGTTCTCCATCTCCACCGAACTCCTCCGCGAGGGCGCCGAACTGGCCCGCCGCAAGGGGGTGCGCCTGCACACCCACGGCTCGGAGACCGTGGAGGAGGAGAAGTTCTGCCATGAACTCTTCGGCATGGGACCGACCGACTACTTCGCGTCGACCGGCTGGCTCGGCGACGACGTGTGGATGGCGCACTGCGTCCACATGAACGACTCCGACATCGCCGCCTTCGCCCGCACCGGCACCGGCGTCGCGCACTGCCCCTCGTCCAACGCCCGGCTCGCCGCGGGCATCGCGCGCGTCCCCGACATGCTCGCGGCCGGTGTCCCGGTCGGCCTCGGCGTCGACGGCACCGCCTCCAACGAGTCCGGCGAACTCCACACCGAACTGCGCAACGCCCTCCTCGTCAACCGCCTCGGGACCCATCGGGAGAAGGCCCTGAACGCCCGTCAGGCCCTGCGTCTGGCCACGCACGGCGGCGCCCGGGTGCTGGGCCGCGCCGACGAGATCGGCTCCCTGGAACCCGGCAAGCTCGCCGACCTGGTGCTCTGGAACATGGACACCCTCGCCCACGCCTCCATCGCCGACCCGGTCACCGCGCTCGTCCTCGGCGCCGCCGCCCCGGTCACCCTCTCCCTCGTCGACGGCAGACCGGTCGTCGAGGACGGCCGCCTGATCACCGCGGACGAGGACGCGGTCGCACGTGCCACCCGCGACGAGGCCCGCCGCCTCGCGCGGATCGCCGCCGGGGCCTGACGCCCCGGAACACCCCCGTACCGGACGGCCGAGGGGGACGGCCCTCGGCCGGTACGCACCCCGGACGGCCGGGAGGCCGGGGAGGACGGTTCGGCCCCGGCGAGCCCGTCCGCCCCGGCGTCCGCGCACTGGCCAGCCGCCCCCGGGCGCACTGCCGTGCCCGGACACGAGCGCGGTCCGTACGGCGGCGCGCCGCGCACGCCGCGGTACGAGGATTCGGTGGCCGGTGCATCGGTACGACGAAGGCCGCCGGAACGTCACGAGGCCCCGCACCGCGTGGTGAGCGCGGTGCGGGGCCCGGCGGGGACGGGGCAGGGACGCTCGGACCTCAGCGGCCGAGGGTCCCGGGGCGCGGCGGCCTCAGCAGTTGAGGTAGGCCTTGTGGATCCAGACGCCGGTGCGCCCGCCCCACAGGTCGCCCATGACCCAGTTGCCCTGCGTGCCGCGCTTCTCGAGGTTCTGGCCCTTGTTCACCTGGCCCAGGACCGGATAGTCCGTGCCCGGTCCGCCGCGGAAGTTCACCCCGTTGTCGTTGACGGTGCAGACCGCGGCCGGCGCCTTCGCCGCGTGCGCGGCGACCGGGCTCTGCACGGCCTGGGCGGCGGGGCTGAAGGCCAGGCCCAGACCGGCGGTCAGGGCCGCCGCGGCCAGCGTCATCCTCTTGGTCATACGGTTCTCTCCTCCGTTCTCCGGCCCACTCCGCGTGAGCCGTTCGCCAGCCCCAACGGAGCCGCCGATCGACGGGTCACGGGCCCGGACGATCTCCGGGGGAGGAATGAAAGCGCAGGTCATATGACGTGCGCACCGGCGTACGCGGCCTACGGCGCGTACGCTCCTCGCGCCGGGCGACCGGAGGTTTGCCGGGCGGCCGGGGACACCACGGCCGCCCGGCTCAGGACGATCACGGTGCCGGTCCCAGGGGCGGCGCGCTCACCGCACCACGCGCCCCCGCAGCACGATCCGGCTCGGGTCCTCCAGAACGGCCGGTTCCCGTGTCGGATCGGCCGCGTACGCGACGACGTCGGCGGGCGCACCGTCCACGAGGCCCGGCAGCCCGAGCCAGGCCCGCGCGGTCCAGGACGCCGCCCCGAGCGCCGCCGTGGCCGACATCCCGGCCCGTACCAGCCAGGACATCTCGCCCGCGACCGTTCCGCACGGGAAGGAGTCGGTGCCCGCCAGGACCGTGACGCCCGCCTCGTGAGCCGCCCGCACGGTGCCGGGCATGACGTCCCAGCCCGCCAGCCACAGATCGCGGCGCACGCCCGGCTCCCGCGCCCGCATCTCGCCCGCCCGCGCCCCGAAGACGCTCAGCGTCGGGACGAACGCCGTGCCCTGCGCGGCCATCCGGTCGAGCAGCGCCGGGTCCAGATGCATCCCGTGCTCCAGGCTGTCGGCGCCCGCCAGCACGGCGTTGCGCGAGCCCTCGGTGGTCTGGCAGTGCACGGCGACCTTCCCGCCCACCGCGTGCACCGCCTCCACGACCGAGGTCAACAGCGGCAGCGGCACGGCCGGTTCGTCCTGCGCCCAGTCGCCGATCACCTTGCACCAGCCGGACGAGGCGGTGGCCTCCTCCACGGCGGCCCGCACCAGGTCGTCCTCGGTCACATCGCGCCCGAAGCCGGGGAAGAACCGGCCGGGAGTGGCCAGCCACCGCCCCGCCGACGTCACACGCGGCAGCTCCGGGTCCTCGTCCACCCACGCGGGCATCCGCGCCGCGGTGCCCGGGGTACGCACCGCCAACACCCCGGCGTCCCGGTGCTCACCCAACTGCTCGCGCAGCAGTTCCTCGTCGAACGGTTCGTCCGTCGACCGTGCCCCCGGATGGGTGTGCACGTCGACGAGTCCGGGCAGCAGCCAGCCGCCGTCGACGACCAACTCCGTGTCCCGCCGAGCGAGTCCGCCCGGCGGTGCGCCCTCGCGCAGCACCCCTCCGTCGATCCGGAACACCCGCTCCTCACGTTCCGGCAGCACGATTCCTCGTATGCACAACATCGGCCGACCGTACGTCACTTCCCTCGCCGCGCCCACGGATCACGCGGACGACCACACGCACACACCGGCACATTGCGGAACGTTCCGATCCGCCCTCTTGTCCGCGACCCCCGCACCGTGCGATACAGGTCTGGACCATTGCTGCCGGACGGAAGGCACGACCGTGCAACGCCCCCACACCACCGCCGCGCCGGCCTGCACCGCCGCCCTGCTCCTCGCCGCGCTCACCGCCTGCGGCTCCGCCCCGGAGGCGGACACCAGCGCGCCCACGGTGCCGAGCCATGTGACGGCCCAGGCCGGCAGCGCCACCTCCGTGCACGTCATGTGGGAGCGGGCGTCCGACGACAAGGCGGTCACCGGCTACGAGGTCTACCGCAGGACGGGGGAGGGCGGACCCGAGAAGGTGAAGTCCCTTCCCGCGGCCAGGGTCATGACCGACATCGACGGCCTGACCGCCTCGACCTCCTACACGTTCACCGTGCGCGCCCGCGACGCCGCCGGGAACCTCTCCGCGCCGAGCGCCGCCGCGACCGTCACCACCCCGGCCGCGACCCCCGCCGACCACGGGCCCCCGACCCGCCCGTCGAAGGTGCGCGGCACCGTGGACGGCGGCCGGGCGGTCGACCTGTCCTGGCAGCGCTCCACGGACGACGTCGGCGTCACCGCGTACGACATCTACCAGGAGGACGCACGGATCCACAGCGTGCCGGGCACCGAGACCACGGCCCATGTGACCGGGCTGCGCCCCGGCACCGTCTACACCTTCACCGTGCGCGCCCGCGACGCCGCCGACAACTCCTCGCCGGACAGCGAGGCCGTCGACCTCGCCACCGCGTCCGCGCCGGGCGCGCCCGCCAGCACAGCCCCCACCGACCTGCGGATCGCCATCCGGGCACAGGGCAAGGAGTACGCCATCGACCTGGACTGGGAGCAGCCGGAGACGGGCGGCGAGATCCCGGCGTACCAACTCTTCATGGACGGTAGACCGACCACCACGATCGTGTGGGGTTCGACCCCGCCCGCCGGCCGGGCGCACTACCGGCTCACCGTCACGGACCCGCGCGGCACCCGCTACTCCCTCAAGATCCGCGCCAAGCTGCCGGACGGGAAATGGGGTGACTTCTCCGCCCAGCGCACCGTCGTGCTGGGCGAGTGAGCCGGGCACGCAGGACACGTGGCGGCCGTCTTCGGGCGCCACCGGGGAGAACGACGGCGAGTCAGCCGGGGACGCGCACCGTCTCCACCCACTGCGGCGGCTGCGGGGCCTCCGCGCCGATGAGCGCCGCGACGAGCCGGCACGAGGGTGCCTCGTCCGGCCAGGGGGTGAAGCCGTCGGTGAGGACGACGACGATGTTCGGCCGGTCCCGGGCCGCGAGCGCGGCGGCGATGCCCACTCGCATGTCGGTGCCGCCGCCCCCGCCCAGGGTGACCTGCTCGGCGGAGGTCACCCGTGACACGCTCTGCACGTCCGCGTCGCAGGCCAGTACCGTGACCCGGTTGCCCCGGACGCCCACCTCCCGCAGCACACCGGTGACCTCGCCCAGCGCCGCGCCGAGTTCGTCGTCCCCCATCGACCCCGAGGTGTCGATGACCACGGCGACCCGGGGCAGTGGGCGGCGCAGGCTGGGCAGGACCACGCCGCGCAGCGCCGCACTGCGCCGGGAGGGACGCCGGTACGTGTAGTCCATCGCCCCGGCCGCCCAGGCCGCGGCCTCGCGGACGGCGCCCGCGAGCGCCTGCCGCCAGTCGATGCTGGGCTCCAGGATCTCGTCCGCCCAGCGCTCCCAGCCCGCCGGGAGCGTGCCCCGGGTGCGCCGATGGGCGCGCATGGCCTCCGCGGTGTGCCGCCGCAACGCCTGCGCCTCCACCGGGCCCAGGCTCGTCGGCCCCTCGCTCCCGGGCAGTTCCCAGGGCGTGGGCTGCCCGTGCGCGCCCGAACCGCAGTCGTGGGCGGGCGGCCCCGGCGGAATCGACGGCAGGTACTCCTCGAAGATCCGCCCGGTCGGCAGGCCGAAGAGACGGGGTTCCAACCGGCCCGCCGGCAGCGGCAGCCCGTCCGCGATCAGGTCGTCGTTGATCTCGCAGTCCTGCGCCACGTTGAGGCGGTGGTGGTCGCGCTGGTCGGCGGCGGACAGCCGTTCCGCGCGTCCGTGGTGGTCGCGCAGCAGATGCGCCACCTCGTGCAGCCACACCCCGGCCAGCTCCGTCACCGGCGTCGCCGCCACGAAGGCGGGGGACACGTAGCACCGCCAGTGCCGGTCCACGCCCATCGTCGGCACCCCGGTGCTCGGCACCACCGACAGCGCGTACAGCGCCGAGGCCAGATACGGCCGGTCGGTCGCCGCCCGGTAGCGGGCGGCGAGCAGCTTGGTCATGTCCAACTGGGCCCGCCCCGGGGCGGCTTCCGGCTTCGCCACCGCCGTACCCGCCTCAGCCGCTCTGGGGCAGCGCGCCGGACAGCTGGAGCAGTTCCACGAACGCGTCGATGCCCTCGGGCACCGGCCAGTCGGTGTCCCGCATCGACGCCAGGTCCACCGCCGCCCGCGCCGCCACGTCGGGCACGCCCGCGTCCACGGCCTTCGCCAGCACCGCCCAGCCCGCCTCCCAGCGCTTTTGGGTGAGATCGCCCTGGACGGCCGCCACGATCGCGATGAGGAACGCCAGTTGGCGGTCGCCGCGCTCCGGCAGGGCGAACGCGTCGGGGTTGGCCAGCACCCGGTCCGGGTCGGGCAGATCGAGGTTCTCCAGGTACGACAGCAGCTCGATGCCCGCGCCGTCGCCCACCGCCCCTGCCAGCGCGGCGGCGAGCGCCTCCCGCCCGACGCCCGTCGCGTACCCGGTGGCGAGCAGCCGCAGCGCCATGTCCCAGGTGCGCGGCGACGGCCAGGCCCGGCCCCGGCTCTCCGCGTCGGCGGGGATGTGGTGGACGAGACCGGGGCGCGCGGTGAGGAAGCCGGAGACCGCGCCGCGGGCCCGTGCCGCCGAACCCGGGACGCGGACGGCGTCGACGACCGGGACCGTCACCTCGGGCCAGGTACCGGCCATGCCGCGCGCCACCGTGCGCGGGTCGTGCGTCCAGTGCAGATGCACGAAGCGATTGGCGAGCGGCGGGCTGAGGTGCCACCCGTCCGCCGCACTCGACGGCGGGTTCGCCGCGGCCACGATACGCACCGACTCGGGCAACGTCAGGCTGCCCACCCGCCGTTCCAGCACGACACGCAGCAACGCCGCCTGCACCGCGGGGGGAGCGGACGACAACTCGTCGAAGAACAGCAGCCCCCGGCCCGCGCGCGCCAGCCGCACCGCCCAGTCCGGCGGGGCCATCGGCACCCCGGTCACGGCCGGGTCGTCGCCGACGACGGGCAGCCCGGCGAAGTCGGACGGCTCGTGCACGCTGGCGATGACCGTCTCCAGTCCGAGACCGAGCCCGGCGGCGAGCTGTTCCATGCCGGCCGACTTGCCGATCCCCGGCTCGCCCCACAGCAGGACGGGCTGATTGGCCGTCACGGCAAGTGCCAGGGCTTCGAGTTGAGGGTTGGTGGCGGCTTCCGTACGGGACGAGCGGAGCCGGCGGTTGAGCTCGTCGGCGGCGTCCAGCGGCCCCGGCGCGGCGGCCGGTGACGGTGTCACGGGTGGACGCCCCGCCGGGGCGGCGGGGGAGGGCGTCGCGGGCGGCTGCCCCGCGGTGTCATGGGCGACGGTGCTCACTCGTCCTCGTCCTCGCTCTCGTATTCCTCCCGCTCCTCCTGCCACTCGTCCCACCACTCGGCACCGATGCCTGGGTGCTCCTTCTCCACCCGTTCCCGGAGGAACTGAAGGTCCGTCCGGCGGTACATGCGGATCAGCTGGGCCAGCGAGAGCTCCATCTGGTCGGTGACGTCGATCCGTGCCCCGGCCTCGACCAGCGCCCGCACCAGCTCCGCCGAGCCCCGGTCGGCAACCGCCACGCAGAGCGGGGTGCGCTCCCGGTGGTCCGGCGCCTCCAGATCGAGACCGGCGTCCAGCAGCCGGGGCAGGAGCGGCTCGTGGTCCAGGAGGTGCAGCACATGGAGCAGGCTGCGCCGCCCGGCGTCCCGCACCCGGGGATCCACGCCCGCGTCCAGCAGCTCCAGCACCCCCGGGGTGTCGCCGTGCTGGGCGCGCAGGAAGAGGTCCCGCCGCTGGGCCCGCAGGGCCTTGGGGAGCCGGCCGGTGCCGGTGGTGCAGGAGTGCTCCACCGCGAAGCATCCGGTGACCGCGCCGCCGAAGGCACGCAGCGCGTTCTCGCGCTGCTGCTCCTGCACGCTGTGCGGGGTGGCGAGCCTTCCGTCCCGGAAGGCGACCTGGTGCCATTCCCCGCGGCACCGCACGCGTACCGGCGCGGGTGGCGTCGGCCCCGGTGGACCGGCCGGCTCCGTACCGGGGAACAGGGCCTTCGTGACCAGCGGGTGCAGCTGAGCGGGGGTCAGCGCACCGGTCCGCAACAGGTCGAGATCAGGCAGCCGCCGCCAGTACGCCGGAGGGAGGAAGGGCACGTCGGCGGCCGCGTCCCGTCCGACGAGCCTGATCCGCAGTCGTCCGTCGCCGTGGTCCCCCGCGAGCTCCAGCAGGATGCGGGCGTACCAGTCGCCGCTGATCTGGAGGCGGTCCGTCCCGTACAGATCGGCGAACCGTCGGGCCTCCGTCTCCAGACGGGCGACGTCCAGGGCCAGCCGTCCCAGGACCGATTCCGGCTCCGCCCGGTGCCACGACGGCGTGTCCGGCTCGGTCGTGTCCAGCTCGATCCCGGCCGCCGCGAGGGAGTCGGTGACCCGCCCCCGTTGGTGGAGCAACGTCACCCATTCGGCGTGGGCCACCGGGTCGGCCGTACCGGGGTCCGTGCCGGGCAGTTCGTCCGCCCCGAGCGGTGTGCCGTCGGCGCGGAGGAACGGCAATCGGTCCACACCGCCGACACGCGCGCGCAGTTCACCGGTGTGCCGCGCGTCCCACAGATACCGGCAGGCACGCCAGTCCATGGCCCCCGGGTGGAAGGCGTGCGAGGAGCCGTCGAGCCGCACCGATCCGAACCTCAGCGAGATCCGCTGCGGACCCTCGACCATCGGGGGAGTACGCAGGTACAGGTACGGGACGTCCGATTCGAGCGCGCCCTCCACGGCGCCGTAGCCCGCCAGGACCACGGTCAGGTCGGCGGCGAACGTGGAGCGCCCGCCCAGCACGCGCGGCAGATGCCAGCGCACCAGATCCGGCACCAGATGGCGCAGATCCTCTCCGAGCGCCGCGGCCACGTCGGGACCGTGCGTCGAGGCGACCTCCGACAGGTCGAAAGCCACGTCGAACAGGGCCGCCGCGCAGGCCCCCCGCCAGTCACCGGCAGCGCGCCGCTCGGCGGACGCCTCGATCATCCAGCGGGGCACCGCGTACCGGCGCACCTGCCGCAGGCTCGCCGTCTCCTCCGGATCGAAGAAATTCGTCCCCGCGTCCTGCTCCGCCTTCGGGCTCACCGGTAGACGCTCCTGACCGCGAGCAGGTCCGCGTGGGCGCCGCGCTCCGGGCGCAGTCGCGCCGCGAAGGAACGCTTCACCCGGCGGGGCAGACCGGGGCCCAGCCCCACGTACTCCAGGGAGGACCGGGAGTCGACGGCGGCCAGCAGGGTCTTCGCGCCCCGTCCGGTGAGCCCGGTGTGGCGCAGCTCCAGCCGTCGCAGCGGACTGCCGTGCAGCGCCCCTGCCAGCGCGTCGGCGCCGGCGTCACCGGTGAGGTTGGAGCTGGCCCCCAGGGTCCGTTCGGACAGCGGACGGCCCAGATCGAGCGCCTCGATCCCGTCGAGCGCTTCGGCCAGGGCGCGCGCCCCGTCGGGCCCGATCCCGTTGCCGCCGAGGCCGAGCCGGACGGGCCGGGCGGGGTCGGCGGCGGCGGCGAGCACGGCGGTACCGGTGTCACCGAGGTGGTTGGACGGCAGGTACAGCTCCCGCACCCCCGCGTCCCGGATCAGGGCGGCGAGCAGCGGCGCGGCGTCGGGGCCGAGCCCATTGCCGCCGAGGAACAACCGCTCGACCGGCCGGGACCGTTCGGTGAGTACGGAGAGGAGCGCGGCGAGGCCCTCCGTGGAGAGCCCGGTGTTGACCAGGTCCAGGGTGCGCAGCGTGGTGTTGCCGCGCAGCATCGCCGCGAGCGCCCGGACACCGGCGTCGCCCACGGGGTTGCGCTTCAGCCACAGCGCCCGCACGGTGTCGTCCCCGGCGAGCGCGTCGGCGAGCGCCGAGGCCCCGTCGGCTCCGATCCGGTTGCAGCCGAGGTAGACGGTGCGCAGTCCGTGCCCGTCGGCCGCGAGCGCGTCGGCGACGGCCCGCGCCCCCTCGTCGCCCAGCGAGTTGGTGCCGAGCAGCACGTGCGCGGCGTGCGGGGACCGCGCGGTGGCGGGCATCACCCGGGCCGCACCCGCCACACCGAGCCCCTGCTTGCACAGATCGACCCGTCCGTCCGCCCGCAAGGAACCGAGCGCGAAAGTCTCGTCCGCCTCGACCGGACGCGCCGAGCCCAGCCGCTCCAGCAACGGATCCAGCAGTGCCGGGTCGGCGAGCGGAATGTCCGGGTGCTCGATCGCGGGACAGCGCACGGGCATCGGCTGCAACATCACTACTCCCAGGTCCCCGTCGGCACCCGGTCCGGAGGGGACGACCGGGGTCTCCGCCCGCTCGGGACGAACCGACGCCATCGACTCCGCTCCACGAAAAGGTGGCAAGGCCGGTCGGATTCGAACCGACGTCCTCCAGCTCGATGCTAGGGCGCGACGACCTCTGCGCTACAGCCTTGCCATGCGTGATCATAGCGACTGCCGAGCCGAATTCGCACACCAGTCCTGTATTTGGTGCCGGCAGCTGCTGAAGCGCGGGCCGCGCACGGGCTCGGTCGGCCGTCGGACCGCCGTCTGTCGTCCGCTGCCGTCGCCCCCGTGCGGTGTCCGGCGCGCGCCCCCAAATGGTCTGTACCTATTGACGACTTGGTCCAGACCTTTTAGCTTCCCCCGTGCTCCATGGCACCAAGCACGTCTCCGCTCCCCTTCAGGACCGCCTCACCGGTCCCTGCCCCAAGGGAGATACACCATGTTCGAGCACCCGACCTCCAGAGGGAGAACGGCGACCGCCGCAGTCGCCGTCCTCGGACTCCTCCTCGCACTGCTGTCGTTGCAGGCCGCCCCCGCGCACGCGGCGGGCAAGCTGACGGCCACCTTCACCTCCGCCGACAACGGCTCGTGGTGGAAGGGGACGTACGTCCTGCACAACGACACCGACACCGCCGTCACCGGCTGGAGTCTCGAATTCGACCTGCCGGCCGGCGTCACGATCGACACCTCGTACAACGGCACCGTCACCACCCAGGGCAGCCACGTCACCGCGGGCAACGCCCACTACAACGGCACGGTCGCCGCGCACAACACGACCGAGCCGTACAGCTTCTGGTTCGTGGCCAAGGGCCCGGTCTCCGCGCCGACCGGGTGCCGGATCAACGGCGACAAGTGCGACGGGTCACCGGACGTGCCCCCGGGCACCCCCGGCGGGCTGAGGCAGACGGACGTCACCGCCCGCACCGCGTCGCTGTCCTGGACGGCTGCCGCGGCGGGCGACTTCCCCGTGGCCTCGTACGACGTCCTGGCGGGCGGCAAGGTGGTCGGCACCGCGACGGCGACGACCAGCACCACCGTCACCGGGCTCACCCCCGCCACCGCCTACTCCTTCACCGTCCGGGCCCGCGACACCCGCGGCAACACCTCCGCCGAGAGCGCGCCGCTGGCCGTCACCACCGTCGACCCGGCCACCGACACCTCCCCGCCGACCGCTCCGGGCTCGCTGCGCTCCACCACGGCCGACTCCTCCTCCGTCGCCCTGGCGTGGACCGCGTCGACCGACGACCAGCGGGTCGCCGCCTACGACGTCTACCGGGGCGGCGAACTCGCCACCACCGTCTCCGGCGCCACGACCACCGCCACCATCGGCGGGCTCTCGCCCTCGACCTCGTACTCCTTCACCGTCAAGGCCCGTGACGCCGCCGACAACGCCTCCCCGGCCAGCAACACCCTCACGGTGAAGACCGGCGACATCGTCGGCAAGGGCAAGTACGCCAAGGTCGGCTACTTCGTCCAGTGGGGCATCTACGGCCGCCAGTACTTCGTCAAGAACCTCCACGACTCCGGTGCCGCGGACAAGCTCGACATCATCAACTACTCCTTCGCCAACATCGATCCCACCAACCTCACCTGCCTGAACGGCGTCACCAAGGGCACCACCGCCGACCCCCAGGACCCCGACCAGGGCACCGGAGCCGGTGACGCCGACGCCGACTACGGCCGCCCGTTCAGCGCCGCCCAGTCCGTCGACGGTGTCGCGGACGACGGATGGGCCAAACTGCGGGGCAACTTCAACCAGTTGAAGAAGCTGAAGAAGCTCCACCCGAACCTCAAGATCGTGGTCTCGCTCGGAGGCTGGACGTACTCGAAGTACTTCTCCGACGTGGCGGCCACCGACGCCTCCCGCAAGAAGTTCGTCTCCTCCTGCGTCGATATGTATCTGAAGGGCAACCTGCCCGACTACAACGGCGCCGGCGGTCCGGGCACGGCCGCCGGGATCTTCGACGGCTTCGACATCGACTGGGAATGGCCGGGCACCGGCACCGGACACCCGGGCAACCACTACTCGCCGGACGACAAGGCCAACCTGACGCTGCTGCTCGCCGAGTTCCGCAAGCAGATGGACGCCCTCGGCGGCGGCCACCGGCTCCTCACCGCCTTCACGCCCGCCGACCCGCAGAAGATCGGCGAGGGCTGGGAGCTGGACAAGGTCTTCGACTCCCTCGACGTCGCCAATGTCCAGGGCTACGACTTCCACGGCTCCGGCAGCGACAACTCCTGGGAACCGAACCGCACCGGCCACCAGGCCAACCTCTACACCGACGAACAGGACCCGTACGACTTCCACTTCAGCGCCGACGCCGCCATCAAGGCGTACACGGACGCGGGAGTCGAACCCCGCAAACTGACCCTCGGCATCCCCTTCTACGGACGCGGCTGGCAGGGCGTCACGGACGGCGGGGTCGCGGGCGAATGGCAGTCCGCGGCAGGCGCGGCCCCCGGCCAGTTCGCGGAGGAGGCCGGAACGCGCGGCTACGCCAACCTCATCGGCGCCTACCCGGCGATGACGGTCCATCACGACGAACAGTCGGTCTCCACATACGGCTACACCGGCAGCCAGTGGTGGTCCTTCGACGACACCTGGTCCATCGGCAAGAAGACCGCGTACGTCAAGGACAAGGATCTGCTGGGCGTCATGATCTGGGAGATGTCCGGCGACACGCCGCAGGGCACGCTGCTCAACGCGGTCGACTCCGGGCTGAAGTAGCGGACGGACGCGACACGGTCTCCCGGATCCGACGGCTCCGGGAGACCGGTCCCTGCACACCGCCCGCGCCGCCGACGACGCGGCGGCGCGGCTCAGCGCAGCCGCTCGTACGCGGGCAGGGTCAGGAAGTCCGCGTAGTCCTGGTCCAGGGCGACCTGGAGCAGCAGGTCGTGGGCCTGCTGCCACTGCCCGGCGGCGAAGTCCTCCTCGCCGATCTCGGCGCGGATCGCGGCGAGTTCCTCGACGGCGACCCCGCGGGCCAGCTCCGCGGTGGCCCGCTCGCCGTTCTCGAAGACCACGCCCGCGTTGATCCACTGCCAGATCTGCGAGCGCGAGATCTCCGCGGTGGCCGCGTCCTCCATCAGGTTGAAGATGGCGACCGCGCCCAGGCCGCGCAGCCACGCCTCGATGTAGCGGATGCCGACCGCGACGGCGTTGCGCAGGCCGTCGTAGGTGGGCCTGGCGTCCAGGGTGCCGATGGCGATCAGGTCGCCCGCGGCCACCGACACGTCCTCGCGCAACCGGTCCTTCTGGTTCGGCCTCTCGCCGAGGACCGCGTCGAAGGAGGCCATGGCGATCGGGACCAGGTCCGGGTGGGCGACCCAGGAGCCGTCGAAGCCGTCGCGGGCCTCACGGTCCTTGTCCGCCTTGACCTTTTCGAAGGCCACCTTGTTGACCTCCGTGTCCCGGCGCGACGGAATGAACGCCGCCATGCCGCCGATGGCGTGCGCACCGCGCTTGTGGCAGGTGCGGACGAGGAGTTCGGTGTACGCGCGCATGAACGGGGCCGTCATCGTCACCGCGTTGCGGTCGGGGAGGACGAACTCGGCCCCTGCGTCACGGAAGTTCTTGACGATGGAGAAGAGGTAGTCCCAACGGCCCGCGTTCAGCCCGGAGGCGTGGTCGCGCAGTTCGTACAGGATCTCCTCCATTTCGTACGCGGCGGTGATCGTCTCGATGAGGACGGTGGCGCGGACCGTGCCCTGCGGGATGCCGACGTAGTCCTGGGCGAAGACGAAGACGTCGTTCCAGAGGCGCGCCTCCAGATGGGACTCGGTCTTCGGGAGGTAGAAGTACGGACCCTTGCCGAGGTCGACGAGGCGGCGGGCGTTGTGGAAGAAGTAGAGGCCGAAGTCGACCAGCGCGCCCGGCACCGGGGTGCCGTCCAGCTGGAGGTGACGCTCGTTCAGGTGCCAGCCGCGCGGGCGGGTGACGACGGTGGCGAGTTCGTCGGCGGGCTTCAGCGCGTACGACTTGCCGGTGCTCGGGTCCGTGAAGTCGATGGAGCGGGTGTAGGCGTCGATCAGATTGAGCTGGCCGAGGATCACGTTCTCCCACGTCGGGGCGGACGCGTCCTCGAAGTCCGCGAGCCAGACCCGGGCGCCGGAGTTCAGGGCGTTGATGGTCATCTTGCGGTCGGTCGGACCAGTGATCTCCACACGGCGGTCCTCCAGCGCGGCGGGGGCCGGTGCGACCCGCCAGGTGTCGTCCCCGCGGATCGCCGCCGTCTCGGGCAGGAAGTCCAGCGTGGAGGTGCGGGCGATCTCGGCCCGGCGCTCGGCGCGGCGGGCGAGCAGCTCGTCGCGGCGGGGCGTGAACCGGCGGTGCAGCTCCGCCACGAACGCGAGGGCCGCGTCGGTCAGGACCTCGGACTGCCTGGGCAGGGGCTCGGCGTCGACGATGGCCAGCGGTGACGGCGCTGGTGTGGACATGAGCTGTCACTCCTTCAGCGGGCGGTGCGGACGGCGCCACGGTCGCCGGTCGGCCGGCACGGCATGGCGTGCCGGGGTTCCGGGACGTGAGTGCGGGGTGCCTTGCGGAAAGCAGATGGCTTCTGGTCTATGGATATTAGATTCCTCATAGTGGAAGTTCAATGGCTTGTTGATGTCGAGTGTCCGGCGCGGCAGAAGTCGCCGGGCGGTGACGCGGAGTGCCGCCGTCGCCCAGTCCCTCACGCCTCGGCGTTCACTTTCGTGTGCCTCAGGGGTGATTTCTCACGCGAGATGTCTCAGGTCCTCCGGGCCGTCGATGTCGTACGCCTCGGCGACGTCGGAACACTCGACGAGCCCGAGTGCGTCGCGGTGCGCCCGCAGGTACGAGCGCGCGCCCCGGTCGCCCGCCGCCTCCGCCGAGACATCCGTCCATCGGTCGGCCCCGATCAGCACCGGATGACCGCGCTCGCCGCCGTACGCGGCCGCGACGAGACCGGCGCGGGAGCGGCAGGCGGACCGCACCCGGGCCACCGCCTCCGGGCCGATGCCCGGCTGGTCGACCAGGAGCACCAGGGCCGCGTCGGCGTCCGTGGCGGCGAGGGCCCCGAGCCCCGCCCGCAGCGACGAGCCCATGCCCTCCGTCCACCCGGGGTTGACGGTCACCGTGCACCCGGTGAGGTCGGCCCGCTCGCGTACCTCGTCGGCCGCGGCGCCCAGCACCACGTGCACGCGGTCGCAGCCGCCCGCCCGCAGCACCCGCACCATGTGCTCCACCAGGGGACGGCCGCGGTGTTCGAGCAATGCCTTGGGGCGCCCGCCGAGTCGGCGCCCGCCGCCCGCGGCGAGCAGCAGCCCCGCGACCACCGGGGCCCGATCTGTTCGATTCATGCCGAGTTCCTACCCCGGACGCGGTGCCTCGGACGCGCCGGGACGCGCGAGTGGCGGGTGGGGCGGGCAGGGTGGAACAGGAGTGCGATGACCTGGTGCGGCGGGGTCTACACCGCGCCGCGCGGATCACCCGTACGGGACCCCTGGATTCTGTCCGCGGAGTGGCGCACGACACCTTTCATGGCGTTAACTTGCGGGAACCCCCGGAGACTTGGCCGCGATCCGGGACCCGGTCGGACACTGGCACACGGACGTGCGAGGGGGAGTGCTTTGTTGCGAAGCGTGGGACAGGCGCGGGTGACGAGCAGCGGTGAGGACCCGAGGGTGACGGAGCTGCGTACGGCCGTCTCCCGACTCCGCAGGGAGCTGGCGGGACACCCCGCGGAATTCCCCGACCGGGGGATCGCCGAGGACGAGCTGGCGGCCCTGGATGCGATGGCGATCAGTGGTGAGCCCGAGATCCCGCGGCTGCGGCGTTCGCTGCTGCTGATCGCGGGGGCGATCGGATCGGTCAGCGCGCTGGCCTCCGCTCTCCGGGACGTGCGCGTCGCCGTGGACCTCTTCGGCGAACCCCCGCGGGGCTGATCGCACGAGCGGAGCCCCGGCCGATGCGGAGCGTCGGCCGGCCGGGCGGAACGCGTGCCGAGCGAGGGGCGGGCGACGGGGGCGGGGTCGGCCGACGCCCGGCCCCTGGTCGCGTACTCGGCCCGGCCGCCGTGCTGGACCTCCTGGTCACGCCGCCCCGGTGGAGGTCGACGGCGACCGTGCTGGTGACGCACGATCGCACCCCTCTGGATCGCGCGGACCGCACCGGCGAAATGCACGACGGGCGGCTGACGGTTCCCGCGCCGGCCTGAGGGGACGGTTGTCCGTACGACCGTGGGGCTCCGAAACCATCGGGCCCCACCGCCTCTTCGCCATCCGGCCACGACTGGAACCGGGCCCCGGGCCTCCCTCGTGGCCCCGCCCGCTCCGGCGTCCCGCTCAGCCCGAGGAACCGGTGCCCGCCAGGGCGTCGGACAGATCCCTCGCGGCCTGCTGGAGGACCGGCACGATCCGCTCCGTCGCCGCCTCCGTCACCCGGCCCGCCGGACCCGAGATCGAGAGCGCGGCGGCGGTGGGGGAGTCGGGGACGGACACCGCCAGGCAACGCACCCCGATCTCCTGCTCGTTGTCGTCCATCGCGTAGCCGACCCGGCGGACCTGGTCCAGCGCCTCCAGGAAGGCCTCCGGAGAGGTGATCGTCTTCTCGGTGGCGGCCGGCATCCCGGTACGGGCGAGCAGCGCCCGTACCTCCTCCGGGGACGTGTGCGCCAGCAGCGCCTTGCCGACGCCCGTGGAGTGAGGGAGCACACGTCGGCCGACCTCGGTGAACATACGCATCGAGTGCTTGGACGGCACCTGTGCCACGTACACGACCTCGTCGCCGTCGAGCATCGCCATGTTCGCGGTCTCGCCGGTCTCCTCGACCAGCCGGGCGAGATACGGGCGGGCCCAGGTGCCGAGCAGCCGGGACGCGGACTCGCCGAGCCGGATCAGCCGGGGGCCGAGCGCGTACCGCCGGTTCGGCTGCTGGCGCACGTATCCGCAGAGGACCAGTGTGCGGACCAGCCGGTGGATCGTCGGCAGCGGCAGTCCGCTGCTCGCGGAGAGCTCGCTCAGCCCGACCTCGCCCCCGGCGTCGGCCATCCGCTCCAGCAGATCGAAGGCGCGTTCGAGGGACTGCACACCGCCGCTGGAGGCGGCAGGCTTGGAGTCGGATGTGCTGGCGTGGGACGGCGGCACGTCAACGGTCCTTTCGGGACGGAAAAGCGGGTGCCTCGCCTGGGCGAGGCACCCCGCAGCCTACCGGGCGGCCCCCGATCGGCCCACCGCTCCCGGTACGGCGTCCTGGCCGGTCAGAGGCCGTTTGCCCCGGTCTCGTGATCACGGTGGGGCGGTGGTGCGGTCGTTCCGTTCGCGTCGCGAGGTGTTCCGCTTTCCGGGACGCCAGTTTCGAACTGCGGAAATTTTCGGGGGTTGCGGGCGTGCGGGCGATGGTCGGTGCGCGCGGCGGGGCATGGTCTTGACGGGGTCGGATCCCGCATGAAGACTCCTTCAACAGTTCGTTGAATTTCTTGGTGGCCGCGGGATCGGAGCCGAGCCGGAGCCGGGCGTGACCGAGCCGGAGCCGGGCCGACGCCGGGCCGGAGCGAGAAGCGAGGAGCACGGGTGTCCGGTGCGGACGTGAAGGCGGACGTGAATCTGGTGCTGCGCTCGACGCGCGTCGTGACCCCGGACGGGACGCGTCCCGCGTCGGTCGCCGTCTCCGGCGGGACCATCGACGCCGTCCTGCCTCACGATGGCGAGGTGCCCGTCGGCGCCCGGCTGGAGGACCTCGGCGACGACGTCCTGCTGCCTGGCCTGGTCGACACACACGTCCACGTGAACGATCCCGGCCGTACCGAGTGGGAGGGCTTTCGCGCAGCCACCCGGGCCGCGGCGGCGGGCGGCATCACCACCCTGATCGACATGCCGCTCAACTCCCTCCCGCCGACCACCACCGTCGGGCACCTGCGCACCAAACGGCGGGTGGCCGCGCCCGAGGTGCACGTCGACACCGGGTTCTGGGGCGGGGCCGTCCCGTCCAACGTGCGGGACCTGCGTCCGCTGCACGAAGCCGGGGTCTTCGGGTTCAAGTGCTTCCTCTCGCCCTCCGGCGTCGACGAGTTCCCGGAGCTCGACCAGGAGCAGCTGGCCCGCTCCCTGGCCGAGATCGCCGGATTCGGCGGCCTGCTCATCGTGCACGCCGAGGACCCGCGCCACCTGGATGCCGCCCCGATGCGCGGGGGACCCGCGTACGCCGACTTCCTGGCCTCGCGGCCCCGCGACGCCGAGAACACCGCGATCGAGGCGCTCATCACCTTCGCGCGGCGGTTCGACGCCCGGGTCCATGTCCTTCATCTGTCCTCCGCCGACGCGCTGCCGATGATCGCCGCCGCCCGGCGCGACGGGGTGCGGGTCACCGTCGAGTCGTGCCCGCACTTCCTCACCCTCACCGCCGAGGAGGTCCCGGACGGTGCGACGGAGTTCAAGTGCTGCCCCCCGATCCGGGAGGCCGCCAACCAGGACGCGCTGTGGGCGGGGCTGGCCGACGGGACGATCGACTGCGTGGTGTCCGACCACTCCCCGTGCACCGCCGACCTCAAGACCCCGGACTTCGCCTCCGCGTGGGGCGGCATCTCCTCCCTCCAGCTGGGCCTCCCCGTCATCTGGACCGAGGCCCGCAGACGGGGCCACTCGCTCGACGACGTGGCCCGCTGGATGTCGGCCGCCCCCGCCGAGTTGGCCGGGCTGACCCGCAAGGGCGCGATCGAGCCGGGCCGCGACGCGGACTTCGCGGTGCTCGCCCCGGACGAGACCTTCACCGTCGACCCCGCCCGGCTGTTCCACCGCAACCAGGTCACCGCCTACGCCGGCAGGACCCTGTGCGGTGTCGTGCGGTCGACCTGGCTGCGCGGTGCGCGGATCGCGGCGAACGGCGTTCTCGCCGAACCCACGGGCCGCCTCCTGGAAAGGGAGGGCAGGCAGGACCGGCAGGGCAGGCCGGAAGGGAACGGCTGACCACGACGGCGGATGCCGGGCGGGACGTCGCCCCGCCCGGCCGTGGCGCCTGCTGGACCGTGACGCCTCGTCCGGTCGTCACGCGTTGCCCGGCCGTGACGCCTCGTCCGGCCGCGCCTGACGAGTCGATGCTGATTAACGTATGCGAACATGACGTCATGATCTTTATCGCCGTGAAATTCACCGTGCGCAGCGACGAGCGCGACAACTGGCTGCCCGCTGTCGAGGACTTCACCCGCGCCACCCGGGCGGAGCCGGGCAATGTGTTCTTCGAGTGGTCGACCAGCGTCGAGAACCCGGACCAGTTCGTCCTGCTGGAGGCGTTCGCCTCTCCCGAGGCCGGGGAGGCCCATGTGAAGTCGGAGCACTTCACGGCCGCGATGGACCGGATGGCGGATCTCGTCGCAGCGACCCCGGAGATCATCAATGTCGAGGTGCCGGGCGAGGGCTGGTCCCGGATGGCGGAAGTCACCCCGCGCTCGCGGTGAGCCGATGCCGGTGATCCGGCCTCGGTGAACCGGCGCCGGCGCGCCCGCCGGGAGTTCCCCCGGGCCTCTCGACGTACCGCGCCGCCGCCGCCCGGTCCGGTTCCCGGCTCCTCGGAACTCCTCGTGGACCTCGGGGTCCCCTCCGTAGCGTCGCTGCGGCCCGGCGGAGACGCGGGCCGGCTCGTCTGCGGTGAGTTCGAATCCGAACAGGTCCAGGTTCTCGTGCTGCCGTCCCGGATCTGCCGACGAACTCCTCGACGCGATGGTTCCCGCGGGGCGCGCCGATCTCGTGGACGCGCACGCCTTCCCGCTGCCGATGACCGTGATCTGCGAGCTGATCGGTGTGCCGGACCTGGACCGCAACGTCTTCCGTCGGCTGTCGAACGCCATCGTGACCCCGGCCACGCCCGATCAGGAGCGCCAACGACCTGATGAGTGCGCTCGTCAGGGACCCGCGACGAGGAGGGGGACGCGCTGTCGCCCGAGGAACTCTTCGGTATGGCCTTCCTGTTGTTGGTCGCCGGGCACGAGACGACCGTCAACCTCATCTGCTGTCCCGAGCCGGACCGTTTCGACTTCTGTCGTAGACCCAGGGGTATCTGGCCTTCGGCCACGGCTCCCCGTTCTGTCCGGCGGCGTCACTGGCCCGGACGGAGGGTCGGATCGCGATCCGTACGCTGCTGCAACATGCCCCGGCCTCGCGCTGGCTTCTCGGCATGTTGATCCGCGGGATCCGGTCCCCGCTCGTCCGCTGGTGAGAGAGGATTCCGTCATGACCGAACTCGATCTGAACATGGCGCGCAAGGTTCTCGAGAGTCAGCCGTTCAGCGGGCTCGTGGGGGCAAGGATCACCGCCTTCGGGTCCGGCGCCGCCACGCTCGAAGTGGACATGCGCCAGGAACTCCGGCAGCAGAACGGCTTTCTGCACGGTGGCGTCCTGGCCTACGCGGCCGACAACTCGATCACCTTCGCCGCCGGGACGACCCTCGGCCCGGCCGTACTGACCGGCGGCTTCTCCATCCAGTACGTGCGGCCCGCCACCGGTCGCACCCTGGTCGCCAGCGCGGAGGTCGTGCACACCGGACGGCGGCAGGCCGTGGTCCGGTGCGAACTGCTCGCGGTGGGGGAGGACGGGGCGGCGACGCTCTGCGCGGTCGCCCAGGGCACGGTACTCTCCGCCAAGCAGGGGTGACTGCGCGTCACATAGGCGTATGAAAGAGGAGAGTTGGCGCCCCGGGGCGGCGTTTCACCTGGGGGCGCCGCCCTCGGTCCGGTCGGCCGTCCTGTCGGACACCTCCGCGATCGCCACGGGGCGCCGCTCCCTGCGGGACACCTCGCACGCCTCCGCGATCAGCAGCGCGTGCCATGCCTCCCTGCCGTCGCACGGGTTGGGCAGCTCGCCGCGCACCAGCCGTACGAACGCGTCCAGTTCCGCCTCGTACGCCGGGGCGAACCGCTCCAGAAAGCCCGGCCAGGGGTTCGGTGGCGCGGCGGGGCCCAGCGGTTCCGCCGACGTGACCGGTGTGCGGTCGTCCAGCCCGACCGTGATCTGCCCCTTTTCACCCGCCAGTTCCATGCGTACGTCGTAGCCGGCGCCGTTGCAGCGGGTGGCCGTCGCCGTGGCCAGGGTGCCGTCGTCGAGGGTCAGCAGCGCCGCCGCCGTGTCCACGTCACCGGCCGCCCGGAACATCGCGGGCCCGGCGTCCGACCCGACGGCGTACACCTCCGTCACCTCACGGCCCGTCACCCAGCGCAGCATGTCGAAGTCGTGCACCAGGCAGTCCCGGTACAGCCCGCCGGAGAGCGGCAGATACCCGGCGGGAGGCGGTGCCGGGTCCATGGTCGTCGCCCGCACGGTGTGCAGCCGGCCCAGCGCCCCCGAGCGCACCGCCTCGCGCGCCGTGCCGTACCCCGCGTCGAACCTGCGCATGAAGCCCATCTGGAGGACGCTCCCCGCCCGCTCCACCTCGCGCAGCGCGCCGAGCGTCCCCGGCAGACCGAGTGCGATCGGCTTCTCGCAGAACGCGGGGAGCCCCGCCCGCGCGGCCCGCCCGATCAGCTCCGCGTGCGACGACGTGGCCGAGGCGATCACCACGGCGTCCACCCCCGCGCCGAACACCTCGTCGGCGCCGTCCGCGCGCTTCGCGCCGAGGTGGTCGGCGACCCGTGCGGCGCGCGCCTCGTCGGTGTCGGTCACCACCAGGGCGTCCACCCCCGGGTGGCGGGCCAGCACACCCGCGTGGAAGGAGCCGATCCGGCCGGTGCCGATGAGTCCCATGCGCATGGACCCAACGTGCCGCCCACCCGTGACGCTGTCAACCGTATGTCAGGACAACAGCACAACAGCGTGACAGGGCGACAGGGCACCGGGGCAGCAGGACGCCACGACGACCGGATGCCACGACGACAGAACGACGTGACGACAGAACGACATGACTACCGGAGGTTCTGACGTCGGCGTTACCCTCCACGCGTGTCCAAACCCACCGCCGACCCCGCCGCACTCGAACTCGGCGTGGACCGCACGAGCCCGGTCCCCCTGTACCACCAACTGGCCCAGCAGCTGGAAGCGGCCGTCGAGGAGGGCCGACTCGCCCCCGGCACCCTTCTCGGCAACGAGATCGACCTGGCCTCCCGGCTCGGCCTGTCCCGGCCCACCGTCCGCCAGGCCATCCAGTCACTCGTCGACAAGGGGATCATGGTCCGCCGCCGGGGCGTCGGCACACAGGTCGTGCACAGCGAGGTCGGGCGCCCGCTCGAACCGAGCAGCCTGTACGACGACCTGGAGGCCGCGGGCGGACACCCCACGACCCGCGTGCTGCGCAACACGGTGGAGCCCGCCGGTCCCCGGGTCGCCGACGTCCTCGGCGTCGCGGAGGGCAGCGACGTCCACCTCGTCGAGCGGATCCGGTACGCGTACGACGAACCGCTGGCCCTCCTGCGTAACCACCTGCCGCCCGGAACCGTCGACCTGGACACCGCGCGGCTGGAGAGCACCGGCCTCTACCGGATGCTGCGCGGCGCCGGCATCGCCATGCACAGCGCCCGCCAGTCCATCGGCGCCCGCCCGGCCACCGCGGAGGAGGCCGCCGTGCTCGCCGAGACCGAAGGGGCTGTCCTGCTCACGATGGAACGCACCACCTTCGACGACACCGGGCGGGCGATCGAATGCGGGTCCCACCTCTACCGGGCTTCGCGGCACTCCTTCGACTTCCAGCTGCTCGTACGGTGACGGCGTCCCCCGGTTCGCCCGTCCGGTGACAGCTGCTCCCGGCCGGCTCGTACGGTGACGACCGTCACGCCGGGGGCGCCGCCCGCGGGCGCCAGGCCGGCCTCCCGGCAACGGCCGATCGCCGTCGGGCGGATCACCGACGACCGTCACGCGGACCGTTGACGCCGGGGCGGCCCGCCGCTACAACTGCCCTCAGGGCGACCGGACACCCGCGCCTTCCGGCCCGTCCGCCGCCGGTACCACGTACCACCGCGGGAGAGAGCCCACCGAGCACCGCACCCGAAGATCCTCTCGCGGCCCGCACCGCACACCCCGCGCCGACGCCCGTCCCCCGCCCTGCCGGGCGGTCCCGTCGTCGACTCGGGGATACTTGGCCAGCCGGGCCGGGGGCGACATGCCTCCGGCCGACCACAGGGCACAGCGAGCAGCACAAGAAGGGCACGGCGTCGTGGCAAGGGTTCGGACAGGGGTACGTGCGATGGGCGCCGTGCTTGCGGCGGTGCTCGCGGCCTCCCTCGCGGGATGCAGCAGCACCGGTGGCAAGCGGGCGGAGGAGCGCGCGGCCCGGGCCGCCGCCGAGGGCCGCGCCGCGGTGGACACGCCCCGCTGGACCTTCGCCATGGTCACCCACTCCGGTGACGGCGACACCTTCTGGGACATCGTCCAGAGAGGCGCCGAGCAGGCGGCCGTCAAGGACAACATCAAGTTCCTGTACTCGCACCACGACGAGGCCCAGCAGCAGGCTCAGCTGGTCCAGGCCGCCATCGACCAGAAGGTCGACGGGCTGATCGTCACGCTCGCCAAGCCCGATGCGATGAAGGACGTCGTCGCCAAGGCCACCCGGGCCGGGATCCCGGTGATCACGGTGAACTCGGGCTCCGCCGAGTCCAAGCGGTTCGGCGCCCTCACCCACGTCGGCCAGGACGAGTCCATCGCGGGCGAGGCGGTCGGCGACGAGCTGAACGCGCGCGGTCGCAAGAAGGCCCTGTGCATCCTGCACGAGCAGGGCAACGTCGGCCACGAACAGCGCTGTGCCGGGGCGAAGAAGACCTTCGACGGACAGATGCAGAACCTGTACGTCGAGGGCACCAACATGCCCGACGTCCAGGCGTCCATCGAGGCCAAGCTCCAGGCCGACAAGAGCATCGACGCGGTCGTCACCCTCGGGGCGCCGTTCGCGGACGCCGCAGTGAAGGCGAAGAAGACCGCGGGCAGCGCGGCCGAGATCGACACGTTCGACCTCAACGCCAAGGTCGCCACCGCCCTGGAGGACAAGACCCTCGGCTTCGCCGTCGACCAGCAGCCCTACCTCCAGGGGTATGAGGCCGTGGACCTGCTCTGGCTGTACCGCTACAACGGCGACGTGCTCGGCGGCGGGCGCCCGGTCCTCACCGGTCCGCAGATCATCACCGAGAAGGACGCCGCCGCGCTCGCCCCGTACACGAAGCGGGGGACCCGATGAGCGTCGCCGCGGATCCGGCCGCCCCGGCGGGCCCCGACGAACGGCTGCTGCGCACCTCCCCGCTGCGCAGGCTCCTCGGCCGTCCCGAACTCGGCTCGGTCGTCGGCGCCGCTGCCGTGTTCGTCTTCTTCGCGCTCGTCGCCGACAGCTTCCTGCGCGCCTCCAGCCTCGGCACGGTGCTGTACGCGGCCTCCACCATCGGGATCATGGCCGCCCCGGTGGCGCTGCTCATGATCGGCGGCGAGTTCGACCTGTCCGCCGGGGTGCTGGTCACCAGCTCCGCGCTGGTCTCGTCGATGTTCAGCTACCAGATGACCGCCAACGTCTGGGTCGGCGTCCTCGTGTCGTTGCTGGTCACGCTCGCCATCGGTGCGTTCAACGGCTTCATGCTGACCCGTACGAAACTGCCGAGCTTCATCATCACGCTCGGCACGTTCCTGATGCTGACCGGCCTGAACCTCGGCTTCACCAAGCTGATCAGCGGAACCGTGTCGACGAAGACCATCGGAGACATGGAGGGCTTCGATTCGGCCCGCCGGGTCTTCGCCTCGCAGTGGACCATCGGCGGCGTCGAGTTCAAGGTCACGATCCTGTGGTGGGCCGTGCTCGTCGCGATCGCCACCTGGATCCTGCTACGCACCCGTTTCGGGAACTGGATCTTCGCCGTCGGCGGCGAGGCGGACGCGGCCCGCGCGGTCGGCGTCCCGGTGATCCGCACCAAGATCGGGCTCTACCTCGGGGTCGCCTTCGCCGCCTGGGTCTCCGGGCAGCACCTGCTGTTCTCGTACGACGTGGTGCAGTCCGGCGAGGGCGTCGGCAACGAACTGATCTACATCATCGCCGCGGTCATCGGCGGCTGCCTGATCACCGGCGGCTACGGCTCCGCGATCGGCTCCGCGGTCGGCGCCGTCATCTTCGGCATGACCAGCAAGGGCATCGTGTACGCGGAGTGGAACCCGGACTGGTTCAAGTTCTTCCTCGGAGCCATGCTGCTCCTGGCCACCCTGCTCAACGCATGGGTACGCAAGCGAGCGGAGGCGACGAAATGACGGCCCCCCTGGCACCGGCTGGCCGGGAGACGACCCGCCGGGCACTCGTCGAGCTGGACCACGTCAGCAAGTTCTACGGCAACATCAAGGCGCTCACCGACGTCTCGCTGGAGGTCCACGCGGGGGAGATCTCCTGCGTGCTCGGTGACAACGGCGCCGGCAAGTCCACCCTGATCAAGATCATCGCGGGGCTGCACCGGCACGACGCGGGCAGCTTCCTGATCGACGGCGAACAGACCGTCCTCGTCAACCCGCGCGACGCCCTCGACCGCGGCATCGCCACCGTCTACCAGGACCTGGCCGTCGTCCCGCTCATGCCGGTCTGGCGGAACTTCTTCCTCGGCTCCGAGCCGACGACCGGCGCGGGCCCCTTCAAACGCCTCGACGTACGGCTGATGCGCGAGACGACCCGCACCGCACTGCTGCGCATGGGCATCGACCTGCGCGACGTCGACCAGCCGATCGGCACCCTCTCCGGCGGCGAGCGCCAGTGCGTCGCCATCGCGCGGGCCGTCCACTTCGGCGCCAAGGTCCTCGTCCTGGACGAGCCCACCGCCGCGCTCGGCGTCAAGCAGTCCGGGGTCGTCCTCAAGTACGTCGCGGCCGCCCGTGACGCCGGTCTCGGCGTGGTCCTCATCACGCACAACCCGCATCACGCGTACCTCGTCGGCGACCGTTTCGTCCTGCTCAAGCGGGGCGCCATGGCCGGCAGCCACACCCGGGAGAGCATCACGCTGGACGAGCTGACCCGCCAAATGGCAGGCGGCAGCGAGCTGGAGGAGCTCAGCCACGAGCTGGAACGGGCGACGGAACCGGGCCGTCCGCAGGGGCCGGACCAGCCGTAGGACCGCGTCCGCGGTGGACGGACCCCCGGCGGGCGCGCCGTCCGGCGCCGTCCCGGGGGTCCGGGCAGTGGCAGAATCGAGGCCGACGGGCGCAGTCCGCCGCCGGGGGAGCACCCGCCCCCGGCCCCCCGACCCCGCAGGGACGATGAGCACGTACCGCGACTTCACCCACCGCGGCTCCGCCCGCGCCACCGTCCTGCGGACCGTGGGCACCCGCGAGCGCCGCTCGCACCTCACCGCGCCGAGAGTGCCCACCGTCGGCATCGACATCGGCGGTACGAAGGTGATGGCCGGCGTCGTCGACGCCGACGGCAACATCCTGGAGCAGCTGCGCGCCGAGACGCCGGACAAGTCCAAGAGCCCCAAGGTCGTCGAGGACACCATCGTCGAGCTGGTCCTGGACCTCTCCGACCGGCACGACGTGCACGCCGTCGGCATCGGGGCGGCCGGCTGGGTCGACGCGGACCGTTCCAAGGTGCTGTTCGCCCCCCACCTCGCCTGGCGCGACGAACCGCTGCGCGACGCCCTCGCCTCCCGCCTCGTCGTCCCCGTCATGGTCGACAACGACGCCAACACGGCCGCCTGGGCGGAGTGGCGCTTCGGAGCGGGCCGGGGCGAGGACCACCTCGTCATGATCACGCTCGGCACCGGCATCGGCGGCGCGATCCTGGAGGAGGGGCGGGTCAAGCGCGGCAGGTTCGGGGTCGCCGGGGAATTCGGTCACATGCAGGTGGTGCCCGGCGGACACCGCTGCCCGTGCGGGAACCGCGGCTGCTGGGAGCAGTACAGTTCCGGCAATGCCCTCGTCCGCGAGGCCAAGGAGCTGGCCGCCGCAGACTCACCGGTGGCGCACGGCCTCATCGAGCGCGTCAAGGGCAACATCCCCGACATCACCGGACCGCTCATCACCGAACTGGCCCGCGAGGGCGACGCGATGTGCGTCGAGCTCCTCCAGGACATCGGCCAGTGGCTCGGCGTCGGCATCGCCAACCTGGCCGCCGCGCTCGACCCCTCCTGCTTCGTCATCGGGGGCGGCGTCAGCGCCGCCGACGACCTGTTGATCGGCCCCGCCCGGGACGCCTTCAAGCGACACCTCACCGGCCGCGGCTACCGCCCCGAGGCCCGCATCGCCAAGGCACAGCTCGGCCCGGAGGCGGGTATGGTCGGCGCCGCCGACCTCGCCCGGCTGGTGGCCCGCAGATTCCGCCGCACCAACCGGCGCCGGGTCGAACGGTACGAGCGGTACGCACAGATCTACGACCAGGCCGCGAGCACCATCCGAAACACCCGCAGCACCCGCACCTCCTAGGGATCGCCACAGACATGACCGCAGCCGAACACGTCGTCCTGCCGCGCCAGTCCCCGCCTCCCGACGACAAGCCGCCGCAGGACCGGCGCCGGACGATCCGACGTCGTCTGATCACCGCGACCATCATCGTGCTGCTCATCGGCATCCCGGCCGGCTATCTGCTGATCTCCGCCGGGCAGAGCCGCCGAGCGGGCCAGAACAAGGAGGCCGAGGCGGCGGCGCAGGGGCTCCAGGAGGGCTGGCCGTCCCGGTTGCAGCGCCGGATCTACGAGCTGCCGATGCCGGGCAATTCGCTGGACGTCCAGTACTACGAGACCAACAACTGGAAGGTCAGCCGGCTGTACGTGGAGTTCCGCACCACCTCCGCCGGACTCGACCGGTTCCTGAGCCGGCTGGGCAGCGGCCGCGCCGCGCTGGAGCCGGGCAAGGTGACCATCGACGCGCGCGACCAGCAGATCTCCGGGTGGAGCTTCGGCCCCGGCGTCCAGTGGGCGGGCACCACGCACACCAACGAGGGCCCGCGGCCCACCCAGGACATCACCGTGAACATGGCCGACCCGATGAACCCCGTCGTCTACGTCGTGTCCGCGGCGATCCCCTGATCCGGCCCAGCCCGGCCCCGCCTGCCGACGCGCCGCCGGGCGGACCTCGACTCGCACAGGTCCCGGGCCCCTCTAGGCAAAAATCAGAATACTGGTTACTGTCCTGTTCGTGAACGGTATCGACGAGCGCCTCCTGACGCGGAACGGCCTGGCTGCCCGGCAGCTCGCGGTGTCACTGCTCGATCACGAGGAGGACACCCGGCTGCCGCGCCTGCGCGACCTGGCGGATGAGCTGGGAGTGGGCAACGGCACGGTCCAGGCGGCCTTCCATCTGCTGGAGGAAGCGGGCGCGATCAAGACGGTCGCCCGTGGACACCTGGGCACCTTCCTCGTGCATGCCGATCGTGCCGTCCTGTGGCGGCTGGCCGGGCTCGGTACCCTGCTGGCCGCGATGCCGCTGCCGTACTCGCGCCGCTACGAGGGGCTGGCCACGGGCTTGCGCGCGGCGTTCGAACAGGCCGGAGCGCCGTTCGCGGTCACCTTCATGCGCGGCGCTCACTCCCGTGTCTCCGCGCTGTTGGAGGGCAAGGTCGACCTGGTGGTGCTTTCGCGTTTCGCAGCGGACCGGCTGATGTCCGAGCACTCGCTCGAGCTGGTCGCCGACCTGGGGTCGGCCACCTACGTCGGCGCGCATGGTGTCCTGGTGCGCGGTGGCGTCGACCTTGCCTCTCCGGGGCTGCGGGTCGCGGTCGACCGCAGTTCCGAGGACCTCGAGCTGCTCGCTGAGCGCATGTTCGCCGGACGCGCGGACGTGCGCTGGGTGGAGGCTTCCTACATGCAGCTGCGGGACCTGTTCGCCCGTGGCGAGGTGGACGCCAGCGTGTGGAACCTCGACGAGGTGCAGGGCCGGATGGGTGACGGGGTCGACGCCCTGCCGTTGGACGGCGAGATCACCCGCGAGCTGTCCCTGCGTAACTCCTGTGCGGCGATCGTCGGCCGGGCCGGCGTGACCCGGACCCTGAGTGTGGTGCGCAAGGCCCTCGACATCGGCCTGGTGACGACGATTCAGGACGAGGTGCTGCGCGGCGAGCGCATCCCCTCCTACTGACCGCGTCAGACTCCCGCATCACGGGGAACCGACGCATGCACCGATGATCCAGAATCCCGGTTACTGCTGAATGGGCAGTGGTCATGAAAGGACCAAGCGCAGATGGAAGAACGGCTTGCACTGCGGTTGCAGTTGTTCCGCGACGGTGGCCAGGTCGAGTCGCGAGTCGTCGACTTCGTCGCCGGCGAACTCGACGTGTTGGCGGCCGGCGGACAGGTTGTCACCGAGGGCACCGCCGGGATGCTGACCAGCCATCTCGTGATGGCGCTCACCCGCCTGTTGAACGGCGAGGCCATCGAGCAGTTCCTCACCGACGAGCAGGTGGCGGCCGAGCTGGCCGGACACCCCGAGGCCGTGGCCGGGGCCCGCGCCATGGCCGAGCGGGCCCGGGCGGTGCTGGGCGCGGCCCTGCCCGAGTCCGAGATCAACTTCCTCGGCATGCACCTCGCCGCTCTGGCGCAGCGCTCACACGTCTGACCCACCCCGAGCACGGAAGGCAACAAAAGATCATGAAGAAGATCCTCACCGGCGGCGTCGGCAAGGCCGAGGTCGCGCGGACCATCACCGCGATGGCCGTCGACGGCGTCGAGGTCGCCGTCTCCAACGACATGGACGCCGCGATGAAGCTGCGCGCGGGCCAGGCCGACTACTTCCTGGGAACTTGCCACACCGGTGCCGGCGCATCGCTCGGCGTGCTGGTCGGCCTGATGGGCAGGAAGGCCTGTCACACCTTCGGGCGTTCCGTGCCCAGCGAGGACGAGGTCGCCGCGCTGCTGGCGGGTGGCACCAAGGTCTTCGGTTTCAGCATGGACCAGATCGACACCGTCGCCCCGGTGATCACCCGTGCCATCGCCGCGCACTCCGGCTGACCGGCCCCACTTCAGAGCGGTAGGACAAGGGAGTCACCGTTGAGTTCGTATCTCGCCGCGGACAGCACCAGCCTCAGCTTCTCGCTGCCGCAGGAACTCGTCGTCATCGTCCTGTGCGCGCTGACGGCCTTCATCGCCCACCAGGCGCTGGCAGTCTTCAATGACGGGGTCCGGCCCTTCCTCCTCGACTTCATTCGCGGTGAGAGCACGCGCAGCGCCACGACCGCGGTCTCGTTCGGACTGTCCGCCGGGTTCATCTTCGGCCTCGGCGCGCCGATGGCGCTGTCCACCGGCGTGCTCAACCCGTGGCTGCTCTTCCTGCCCACCGACATCCTCGGCATCCTCGCGCCGAGGAAGTGGCTGGCGCCGATCCTCGGCGCGGCTTGGGGCGCCGTCGTGGTCTTCGGGCTCGGCGGGGCCAACACTCTCGCGCACCGTCTGCCGGTCGACTTCCTGACGGCCTTGCAGCAGATGTCGACGCCGATCCTGTTCCTGTTCGCGCTGTTTCCCGTGCTCGCCATCACCAAGCAGTTCGGCAGGCTGCGCGGCGGCATAGCGGGCGTGGTCGAACTGGCCCTGGTCGTCGCCACCATGAAGCTGTGGCCGAAGGTGTTCGCGGGCTCGATCGCGATGGCGGTCGGCGTGCTGATGCTGATCGGCTTCGCCGCCTCCCGCGACATCCGGCAGCGCCGGGCCGAGAAGGCCGACCGTGCCGCCGTCGCCGCGGCCGGTCCGGCCGCCGACGACGATCCGATGGCGTCGCTGTTCGGTGCGAGCGCGGCCCGGCTGCGCAGGCACCTGCCGTTGTTCATGGTGCTTGGCGCGGGCGTGTGCCTGCTGGCCCAGATGCACGTCTTCGGCGGCGGCGAGGCCACCAGCTTCCTGATCGCCAAGCACGACTACAGCGCGGCGGCCCAGGTCGACTTCTATCGCGTCTTCGGCTTCATCCCGCTGATCGCGACGACCGCCCTGGCCTCCGGCGCATACGGCATCGCGGGCTTCACCCTGGTCTACCCGATCGGCTACCTGATGCCGAATCCGTGGCTGGCCTTGATCTGCGGCGCGCTCGTCTTCGCCGCCGAGGTGCTGCTGCTTTCACGGCTGGGCCGGCTGCTGAGCGCGTTCCCGTCGGTCCGAGACAGCTCGGAGCACCTGCGCAGCGCGATCAGCGACACCCTCGGCCTGGCGATCCTCTTCGGCTCCCTCATGGCCGCCAACACCATGGGCGGCGGGCTCGGCATCCTCGTCGTCGGCGGGCTGTACCTGCTGAACGAGGCCATGGGCCGGCCGGTGGTCCGCATGGCCGCCGCACCCGCCGCGGTGGTCGTCGGCGGCATCGTCCTCAACGTCCTGTACTGGCTGCACCTGTTCACCCCGATCAAGGCCTGAACGGGCATCTGGAAGGCACCTGCATGCACACCATTCGGACCGTCACCGGTCCACTCGACCCCTCCAGCATCACCGGCCCCGTCCTCGCCCACGAGCACATCGCCCTCGACCTGCGCCGCGACAGCGACCACGAGGCCGTGCTCGACGCCCGGCACACCGAACCGGTCACCGGCGAACTCACCGCTCTGCGTGAGGAGTTCGGACTGTCGCTGGTGATCGAGCAGACCTGCCGGGGCATGGGCCGCGACACGGACGCGCTGGCCCGTATCTCCGCGGCGTCCCGGGTCGCGGTGGTCGCGGCCACCGGCTGGTACTACGAGCCGTTTCACCCGGACGAGGTGGGCGGGGCCGGTGTCGAGCAGCTCACCGACTCACTCGTGCGGGACATCGAGCAGGGCGTTGGCACCACCGGGATCCGCCCCGGCGTGATCGGCGAGGTCGGCAGCCACGGGGAGCACCCGAGCGAGCCGGAACGGCGGACACTCGCCGCCGCCGCCCGCGCCGCCGTCCGCACCGGGCTGTCCCTGGCCACCCACGCCCACCTCGGCGTGGGCGGCCCGGCCCAGCTCGACCTGCTCACCGCCGAGGGCCTGGCCCCGCACCGGGTGGCCGTCGGCCATCAGGACCTGCTCGACGACCCGGCCGTGCACCGCCGTCTCGCGGCCGAGGGCGCGTACGTCTCCTTCGACACCGTCGGCAAGAACAGCTACCAGAGCGACGCGACCCGGCTGCGGCTGCTGCTGGCGCTGATCGAGTCCGGGCACGCCGACCGGGTGTTGCTCTCCTGCGACGTCTCCCGCCACGGCTACCTGACCGGCGAGGGCGGCACCGGCTACGGCCACCTGTTCCGCTCCTTCCTGCCCGGGCTGCGCGCGGCAGGCATCGACGCGGACCTGATCGACCTGATGACCCGTCGCAACCCGTTGCGCTTTCTGACCGGCGCCGACACGCAGGAGAAGCCCGATGCCTAGCCCGGGGCGGCGGCTGCCGCAGACCTTCCCGCTGCCGACCGTGCCGTTGGCCGACGCCGTCGCCAAGCAGTTCCGGCTGCTGGAGTGCACCGCCCGCCACTTCGAGGGCGAGCAGCTGTTCGCAGCCGATGCGGGCGTCGTGCCCGGGCTGGGCCGTCCGCGTACGACCGCGCGCGTGGAGGCCGTCCTCGCCGACTTCCTCGGCTCCGAGGCCGCCGCCCTCGTCCAGGGCGCGGGCACCGGCGCGATCCGGGCCGGGCTGACCGCCGCGCTCGACGCCGACACCGAGCTGCTGATCCACAGCGCGCCCGTCTACCGCACCACCCAGGTGACATTGCGCGGCCTCGGCGTGCGCACCGTCGCCGTCGACTTCAACGACCCGCACGCCCTGGAGGACGCGTTGGCGTCCGGACGGTTCGCCTGGGCGTATGTCCAGCACACCCGGCAGCGGCTGGCCGACCGCTACGACCCGGGCGAGGTCCTGGCGGCCTGCCGGGCGCACGGGGTGCGGACCGTCGTCGACGACAACTACGCGGTGATGCGCGTTCCGGCGTGCGGGGTCGAGCTGGGCGCGGACGCCTCCTGCTTCTCGCTGTTCAAGCTGCACGGCCCCGAAGGCGTCGGCGTAGTGGCCGGATCCCGGGATCTGGTGGACCGGGTCCACGCCGACAACTACTCGGGCGGCGGCCAGGTCCAGGGCCACCAGGCACTGGACGCGCTGCGCGCTCTCACCCACGTGCCGGTGCTGTGGTCCGTCCAGTCCCAGGTGAGCACGGAGGTCGCCGAGCGGCTGGCCTGCGGCGAGGTGGACGGCGTCGCCGAGGTCCGGATCGCCAACGCCCAGGACCGCTGCCTGCTGGTCCGTCTGGCCCGGCCCGTGGCCCGGGAACTGCCCGCCGTCGCGGCCCGGTACGGTGCCGCGCCCTATCCCGTGGGCTCCAACTCCCGCTACGAGATCGCCCCGCTCTTCTACCGGATGTCCAGTTCGAGCCTCGACGACGTCCCCGAGCTCGCCGACTGGACGATCCGCATCAACCCCATGCGCGCCGGCGCGGACCTGGTGCTGGACATCCTGCGCCGCTCGCTCGCCGACCTGCACCAGCCCAAGGACGACTGACCGTGTTCCTCGACACCGTGCTGGCTCGTAACCCGGAACTGGTGGAAACGGCCGCCGTGTTGCACCGGAGCGGCGCGATCCCGCCCGACACCTACGTCATGGACCTCGACACCGTCGAGGCCAACGCGCGGCTGCTCGCGGCCGAAGCCGAACGGCTGGGCCTGACGCTGTGGTTCGTGGCCAAGCAGTTCGGCCGCAATCCCGAGCTGATCCGGGCGATCGCCCGGCACATCCCGAAGTTCGCAGCCATCGACGCGCCGGAGGCGCGGATCCTGCACGCGGCCGGTGCGCAGGCCGGAAATCTGGGACACCTGGTGCAGATCCCCGGCCGGTCGCTTCAGGAGATGCTCGCCTGGCGTCCGGAGACCGTGACCGTCTACGACGTGGCCAACGCGGAGGCGGTGAGCCGGGCGGCGCAGCGGCTCGGATTCGTCCAGCACCTGCTGGTCCGGCTCCAGGGCGCGCCGGGCGCGGTCTACCCGGGGCAGGAGGGCGGCGTCCCGCTGGAGAGGCTGGACGATTTCGCGGAGCGGGTGGAGCGGCTGCCGGGCGTACGGATCGCGGGTGTCACGGCCTTCCCGTGCGTGCTGTGCGCCCCGGACACCGGCGAGCCGGAACCCACCGCGAACCTGCCGCTGGCCCTGGCCGCGCGCGACCGGCTCGCCGCGCGCGGACACCGCGACCTGAAGCTGAGCGCGCCGAGCGCCAGCTCGGTGGCCACGCTGCCGCTGCTGGCGCGGCACGGCGCCACCCACGCCGAGCCCGGCCACGCGCTGACCGGTACCACTCCGCTGCATGCGGTCGACCCGCGCCAGAGCGAGCGCCCGGGCTACGTCTACATCAGCGAGGTGGCGCACACCCTCGCCGACGGCCGGCCGGCCGTCCACGGCGGCGGCTTCTACCCCCGTGCCAGGATCAAGGACGCGTTCCTGCCGCGCTCCGGGGTGCGGCTGGCCGTGCACGACGCGCCCGCCGAGAACATCGACTACTACCGGCTGCTGGAAGCGCCCGCGACGCCGAGCGACGCCGGGCTCGGCGACACGGCGGTCTTCGCCTTCCGCACCCAGATCTTCGTCACCCGCAGCAACGTCGCCGTCGTCGCCGGACTGTCGTCCGGCACGCCCCGGCTGTGCGGCCTGTACGACGCCCTGGGCCGGGCCCTCGACTAAGGAACGGCACCCATGAGCAAAACCGTCATCGTAGTCCTCGACGGCTTCGGCGTCGGCGCCATGCCGGACGCCGGAGCCCTGCGGCCCGGCGACGCCGCCGCCGACACGTGCGGCCATCTCCTCGACCACTGCCGCCGCATCCGGGGCCGGGCGCTGCACCTGCCCGCGCTGTCAGCACTCGGCCTGGGCCTGGTCCACCCGCATCCGGACCTGGCCGCGCGTACCGCGCTGCCGGTGGCGGTGGGCCGGGCCGCCCTCGGATACCCGGGAGCGGACACCTACGCGGGCCACCAGACCATGATGGGAGCCGACTTCAGCACGGTGACCGTGGCCCGGCTCGCCGACCACCTCGACGCTGCGGCCGCGGCGCTGCGTGCCGCCGGGCACGAGGCGGAGCCGCTGGACGATCTGCCGGTGCTGCTCGTGGACGGCGTGGTGCTGGTGCACGACAACCTGGAAGCCGACCCGGGCATCAACTGGAACGTCTCCGGCCGGCTCGACGACCTGCCGTTCAAGCAGATCCTCTCCATCGCCGCGGCCGTCCGCTCGGTCGCACCGGTCGCCCGCGTCATCGCGGTCGGCGGCCACGCGGACGCGCCGTTGGCCGAGTTCGTCCGCCCCGGCGACGGCGGCACCGTCGGGCTCGACACACCCGCCAGCGGCTTCTACCGCAACGGCGGCCTGCAGGTACAGCACCTGGGCGCGCCGCTGGACCACACCCGGCAGCTGCCGGATCTCGCGGCCCGCGCCGGAATCCCGGTCACGCTCGTCGGCAAGGCCGCCGACATTCTCGCCTGCGATGCCGCGGTGCGCCGCCCGGCGGTGGCGACCGCGGACGTCCTCGCGCACACCCTGGACGCCGTCCGCGCCGACAGGGAGGCCCTGGTCGTCGCCAACGTCCAGGAGACCGACCTGGCCGGGCACCAGCAGGACGCCGACCGCTACGGCTCCGTGCTGGAACGCGCCGACCAGGGGCTGGGTGAACTGATCGCCCTGCTCGACACCCCCGGCGACTGCCTGATCGTCACCGGCGACCACGGCAACGACCCCACCATCGGCCACGCGTTCCACACCCGCGAGTTCGTACCGGTCCTGATGCATCGGCCGGGCGCGGTCCCGGAGCACCTGCCCGATACCGGCAGCCTGGCCGACCTGGGCGCGACCGCGGCCGCGGGCCTCGGCATCGCCCCCGACGGGCTGGCCAACGGGACCGCCCTACGCCCTCCGCGACAGGCCGGCTGACGCCGCGCCGTCGACGCACTGGACATCCCTGACCGCACACCCAGGAGATCTCTGACATGGACAAAACGCTCAAGGGGCTCGGCGTGAGCCCGGGGACGGCGATGGGGCCGGTCCGCCGGATGGGAACGGCCGTGCTGGGGCCCGGATCCGAGCAGATCCCGACCGACCGGGCGCCCCACGAGCAGGAGCGCGCCCGCGATGCGGCCCGGACGGTCGCCGCGGAGCTGACGGCGCGCGGCGCGCGGGCGCCCCACGTCCGCGCAGCTCTCGCCGCCCACAGCCTCGACCAGTGCCGCATGGCCGCCGCAGCGGCACGCGGCGAGGACACCCCCGACCAGGCCCGCGACGCGGCCGCGGCTGTCCTGCACGCCACCTGACCGCCCGTCACAACGCTCCGACCACCGGCCCCTCGCCCTCGCAGCACGGAGATCCGGAAGGACATCCCATGCCCAGCATCCAGGTCACCGTCGGCGCAGCCGACGGCCTGCACGCCCGCCCCGCCTCCCTGTTCGTGCAGGCCGCTGCTCGCCAGCCGGTCAGGGTCACCGTCGCCCGCCCGGGCGCCACGCCCGTCGACGCACGCAGCTTCCTCGCCGTCCTCACCCTGGCCGCCGGCCACGGCGAGACCCTCGAACTCACAGCGGAGGGCGACGCGGCGCCCGCCGTGCTGGACGAGCTTGCCGCCCTCCTCGCCTCCGACCCCGACACCACCCCCGTGCCGTAACGAGCAACCCCGCGCTCGCCTCAGCTCCCGCCCGACTGGACTCCTCAGCACCTGGAACGGGGGAACGCCCCCGCGATCACCCATGCCGACGAGGCCGTCCTCCGCAGGTGGTGCCCGACGGCCCGCCCGGTCGCCCCGCTCGAACGGGCACGTCAGCGCGGGGGGACGGTGAGCAGGGTGCGGTAGGCAGCCGTGTCGTCGGGTTCGCCGACGCGGCGGCCTTCGGCTTCGACCCAGGCGTGGGCGGCGAAGGGCGGAGTGCGCACTCCGGTGGACCAGGTCGGCCAGGTGCCGCCGATTCGGCACAACATCACTGTGGCAAGGGAGCGTTGGAGGCAGTAGCGCCCGGAGCACAGGACACTGACGGCCGTGACGTCCTGCCGGGCCCGCAGGGCCGTGGCGTGGTCGGCGGGCCGTGCTCCTCGGCGCGCGGCCCGCAGGAGGGTTTGCAAACGCTTGGGCGGCAGGTGGGCCAGTAGCCGTGCGGCGGCGACGGCGGTGTGGGCGGCGATGCGGCGGCCGAGCGAGGGACGGTCGTGGCCGGTGTCGAGGATCTGGCTCACGGGGCATCGACCACCAGGCCGCAGCGGGTGAGGCGGTCGAGCAGGGCGGTGACGTCGGCCGCAGCGCGCTCGCGGAGGACGGGGCGGGTGGCGGCGAGTCGGTCGGTGATCTGTTGGGGGCTGGCGCCATCGAGGAGTGCCTGGAGGACGGTTGCGCCGGTGGCGTTGAGTTGCCAGTAGCGGCCGTTGCGTTCGTCGAGCAGGACCATGCCTTCGCTGGTGGGGCAGCAGGCGATGTCAGTGCGCAGCCGTGTCAACAGGGGGCTCCTCGTGTGAGTGGTGGCGAGGGACGAGGTGGGCGGGGTCGGGGTGGGCGGCCAGGTCGCGCAGCCATGCCTCGACGCCCAGCGTGTGCTCCAGTTCCGGGGCGCTGCCGATGTTCAGGCCGGGGCTGATCAGGGCGCGGCGCAGGAGTTCCCGGTCGGCGAGGCCGGCGGCGGCGAGATGTGAGGTGTCGGCGATGTCGGACAGGTGGCCGCGGTGGGTGCGCAGGCCGAGGTACCAGTCGGGGCCGCAGTGGTCCTTGGTGGTGCGGTGCAGGATGTGTTCGGGCACCAGGCCGTGCATCGCGGCGGCCAGCAGAGGTTTGTAGGCCCAGGGGTGGCCTGCTTCGTGGGGGCGGGCGGTCAGGCAGACGGTCAGGACGGCGTCGTCGCAGAAGGGGCTGTCCGTCGGCAGTTCATGGCTGGTGGATGCCTCGTGGAGGAGGGCGGCGCCGCGTCCGGCCTCACGCATCTGGTGGAGCCAGGCGTGTCGGCCGGGGTCGGGGTCCAGCGGCTCGGTGTGTTCGGTTGCGCGGCCCAGGACCGCGGCGACCAGGTCTACGGCTCGGTCGCTGGCCCAAGGCGGCAGGGCTGGCCGGGGCCCCCACGGGGCGGGGCCCGGGCTCGTCCCGGTGCCTTCGCGCAGGTGTGAGGAGGCGCCAGTGAGCCAGGCGGGGTAGGAGCCGGTGCCCAGCAGCATCCGCCTGGTGGCCGACAAGCTCCAACGGCCTCGGGCCCTGAAACCGTTCGTGACCCGCAGCGCGGTGAGGGGCCTACGGCGCCAGAGGGTGTGCAGGTAGGCGTCGGGGGGCACGACGGCGTGGTCGCCTCCGTGCCCCGACAGGCGCAGCTCGGCCCCCCGGGCGCGCAGCGCGTCGGCTGTGTGGCAGTGCCGTGCTCGGTCGCGCAGGAGCCCCGAGGGCTCCTCCAGGGGCTCGCGTCGGTCGTCGAGACCGGCGAAGCACGCAGGCAGGTCGGTGGAGGTGAAGACCAGGGGTTCGACGCGGGGCAGGCAGTCGGCGGCAAAGCGGGCGTAGTGGTGGTCCTGGTTGCCGGGCCTGTTCCAGTGCTGTGTCGAGGTGACCAGATGAGCGCCGGCTTCGGCAGCCAGGAAGCACAGCGAAGTGGAATCCAGGCCGCCGGACAGATCCGCGGCCAGCACCCGGCCCGGACGCACGCGCAGGGCCACGGCTGCTCGCAAGGCCTCACGCAACAGGCCGGCGGCATCCGCCATGGGCAGGTGCGCCGGCGGTGGGCGCCACCAAGCGATGGTGCACGCGCGTCCGTCGGGAGCGACGCGCAGAGCGTGGCCGGGGTCGACGATTTCCACCCCGGTCCACATCGCGACATCGGCCAGCGGGTACGGCAGGCAGGGCGCGGCAAGGCGGGCGGCGACTCGGGCCGGATCAAGGTCGGCACCGGTGAGGTGGGCCAGCGTGCGAGCCCGGTCCGCGCACACCGTCACTCCGTCGACCGTCGCCCGGTACAGGCGCCGGGCCCCGAAGGCGCTCCCGCGCACGTACATGTGGCCGTCCACGGACGCGGCCACGTGGAAGCTGCCGTGCACTCCGTGCAGCGCGGATTCGACATCCGCGACCGTGCGGACCCTCTTCAATCGGGCCGTCAGGTCCACAGGTGTCGTCGACGAGGTGCCCACGACCGCCAGCATCCGCCCGCCCTCCGAAGCCAGAACCGTCCGACCCGGCGGCCAGGAACCCATCAGCCACGGCCGGCCCGACGGATGACACACCACATCGACGGCCCCCTCCCGCACCCGTGCCGCAAACCCCGGCCGCGTCTCCCGATCCGGGAACGCCACGAACCAACACGCCACCATGTCATTCACTCAGCAGCCCACCCCTCGTGCCGCGCGCCAACCCGCTGCCTGGCACTCCTGCCCTGAACTGAGGACGGGTTCCGGCCCGGCCAGCCGGACTCCGGATTCCTCCCGCCGGCGGCTGTCCTGCGAGGACCGGCAGCGGGAATGTGCGGGTGCCGGCCCCGTACCGCATGATGGCCACGCACCAGCACCCGCACAGCGGGTCACGACCAGACGTACCAGGTAGCGCCCGCCTCGGGGTACAGACCGGTATTGCCCTGGGTGAGGTCGGCGAAGTCGCCGACCTCGACCAGCAGCGGGGCCTCGTAGACGTCGGCGGTCTCGATGTTCAGTGTCTCGTTCATCATGGTGACCTCCAGATCACGCAGACGGACAGTGCACCTTCAGCAGGTATCGGTGCCCGCACCGAACACCGCTCATCCTTGCAGGCCGTCATCTTGTGTCCCATGGTGTGGGACGCGCTCCGCGGAACGCGTGTGGGTGACGGCCCTGGTTCCCGCCGGGCGTCGTCCGGAACCGGACAGCGAAAACTGACCGCACCGCGCCCGAACGGTCGAGCCGCCGTCGCGCCCGCCAGGGGCAGGCCCCAAGTACTTCAACACTCCCCGGTCGCCGCCCCATGTGTTCGGGCTGCGTCAGAGGATGTTCCATGTCCGGCTGCGACCTCCCGCACTCCGGCCCGGCGGGTGGACCGCAAGCCCAGTGGCGGCAGCGCGGGAAGCTGGAAGACGGCCCACACGGTGACGCGCAGGGCCACTGCGTCGATCAGGTACAGCTCGGGCAGGCCGATTGTCGGGATCAGTACGCCGGCCGGCAGCGGGCCCGCCACCAAGCCGGCCTGGCCGACCGTTCAGCCGAGGGTGTGGGCTGCGGGCAGTTCCTCGGCCCTGGGCCCCCCGAGGTTCCGGCAGCGCCGGTCCTGTCGTGGCGAGCGGCACAAGAGCCGTTAGGTTGGGACCGGTCATGTGGGATTTTGTGACAGATGAAGGTGTGAACCCGTGAGCGAAGCCAAGACCGAAACGCTGCCATACCGCTTTGACGGGCCAGAAGACGCACCAGTCCTGATCCTGGGACCGTCCCTCGGCACTACATGGCACAGGTTGTAGAAACCGTCTCTGGGCGCCCAAGTCAGTCCGGTGCGGGCGCCTCATAGCAGGTCAGGGCATCGCGGTCCGGGGGAGACACGTAGTTGGTGACAGACATGTGAGAGCGCCGGTGAGAGGTGCGTTCGAAGGTAAGCCCCTACAGGCGCGGCCGGCGGGGGCTTCCGGGCGGGTGTGCTGCAGCTCCGGCGTCGGCACCGTTGCCCTCGGGTTCTCCGCCCTGCGCCCTCGCATCGAGTGCTCGGCACATCGGGCCGGGGCCCTCGGCGACCAACAGTCATGGCCGTCACCCCTGCAAAGTCGAACGCTCTCCGGGAGGTGTCCGAGGCTATGCCTGCCCCCTGTCGAGGGGCGCACGGGCTCCTCGTCCGCAGGCTGTTCAGGGTCGCGGAAGCTGCGACCTGTTCCGCCTGATGGATGCTGCCGACCGACTGCGACACGTGAAGACCCCCGCCGTCTTGCTTCGGCGGGGGGCCTGCGTGGACAGGGATCGCGTCGGCACGCTGATGGCAGGTCGATCAGTGCCGGGCCCAGCTCGGGGCCGTGGACCTCGGCCAAGGCGACCGGGCTGTCCTTGATGACGACCTCCAGCTTCGGCCAGACCCGGCCCTCCAGCAGATGCCCGCCGTGGGGCGTGCCGTCCGCCAGACCCAGTACGGCATGCAGATGCGGAGTCGCCCGTCCTGGCCGACGGCGATGTCGCCCAGCAGGGACAGCACCTCGCACTGCTCGTCCACCGCGAGCCGGTAGTCCTTGGCCACCCGGTCGAACCAGCCCACGGTGGCCCGCGAGAACGCCCCCACCGCGGCCACCTGCAACGCCCCGAGCCCCTGTCGCCGGGCGAACCCGCTGGTCTCCGCGACGGCGTCGTGCCTTCGTCGAGGACCAGCACGAAGACGGCCTCCGGGCACTGCTGCACCTGCTGCCACTTCATGCACGCCGGGTACCCGGGCCGGCCGGTGTCATCCCGGGAACCCCTACGCACGGCGTAGGGCGTCGGGCGGCGGGATCACCTGGCCGTAGGGGATCGCTAGGGGTTAGCCGGAGTCTCGCCTCCTCCATAGTGTGCAGCCCTGACCTGGGCAATCGCCCGACCGACGAGGAATGACAGGGTTGTATGGACAGCGTCAGCGTGCTGATCAGTGGGGCCGGGCCGACCGGGTTGACCCTCGGGCTCGAGCTGGCCCGCCGGGGCGTACCGGTGCGGATCATCGACAAGGAGGAGGGCTTCACGACCGCCTCGCGCGGCAAGGCCGGTATCCAGCCCCGCACCCTGGAGGTGTTCTACGACCTCGGGGCCATCGACGAGGTCCTGGCGTCCGGTACGCAGCGGCTGCCGTTCCGGCGCTACCGCCGTGACCGGCCGATCAACGAGACCATCCCGTACCTCGACAACGCGCCGACCCAGGGCGAGCCATTCCGCCGACTGCACTTCATGCCGCAGTCGCGGGTCGAGGAAATCCTGCGGGAGCGGCTCGCCGAGTACGGGGTCGCGGTGGAACTGGGCACCGAGCTGGTCGAGTTCGAGCAGACGGACGCGGACCGCGTGACGGCCACAGTGGCGACCGCGCAGGGCACGGAGCAGGTATCGGCCGCGTATCTCGTCGGCTGCGACGGCGGCCGCAGCCTGGTCCGCAAGCGACTCGGCATCTCCTTCGAGGGGTTCACCGAGGAGGACAAGCAACTGATCGTTGGGGACGTGCAGGTCGACGGGCTGGCTCCCGACGCCTGGTATCAGTGGCTGGACCTCGACCTCGGTGTGGTCATGCTGTGCCCGCTCAGCGGCACGCGCTCCTGGCAGATCCAGGCCACACCTCCCTTGGACGCGGGCGGCCGGCCCATGGAGCCGTCGGTGGAGGCCCTTCAGCAGGCCGTCGACCGGGCCACCGGGATGCCGATCCGGGTCCATGACGCGACCTGGCTGTCGGCCTCGCGGATCAACGTACGGATGGCCGACCGGCTGCGGGTGGGCCGGGTGTTCCTGGCCGGAGACGCTGCGCACGTCCACCCCGTGCTCGGTGCGCTGGGCGCCAACACCGGTGTCCAGGACGCCTACAACCTCGGCTGGAAGCTCGCGCTGGTTCTCGCCGGGGCGGCGCAGGAGCTGCTGGACACCTATCAGGAGGAGCGGCTGCCCGTGGCGCGCTGGACGCTGGACACCAGCGTCGCCAGCACCAGGGCCGTGTTCGAGGAGATGACCGGCGGCATCGGCGGCGCCGAGGCCGGTCTGACCCAGGAGACCCTGCAGCTCGGTCTGGAGTACCGGGCCAGTTCGCTCAGCCGCGCGATGCTCGGAGAGACCGGTGGTGGCGTACAGGCGGGCGACCGTGCCCCGGACTCGGTGTGTCTGGACATGGCCGGTCAGCTCGTCCGGCTGTTCGACGTGTTCCGTGGCCCGCATTTCACGCTGCTCGGCTTCGGCGCCGGCTGCGGGACGGCCTTGCGCGAGGTGGCGGCCGCGGGCCCGGACGACCTCAGGACCTGCCTGCTCGGCGAACGGCCGGCGGCGTACGGACTCGGCGCCGACACGCTGGTCCTCGTCCGCCCGGACGGATACATCGGGCTCACCGCGCCGTCGGGGGACAGCGCGGCGGTGCTCGGCTACCTCGGCTCGCTGCTCGGCGGCACGGTGTCCGCCGCCACCGCCTGATCAGGCGCAGATGGTCTACCGCCCCGACTACTTCCGGCCGCCGGACCTGGAGACGCAGTGGGACCTCATCGAGGAGTACCCGCTGGGCCTGATGGCGCTGTCGGTGGAGGGCCGGCCCGCCGCCGTCCATGTCCCCTTCGTCCTCGACCGGCACGCCTGGCCGTACGGCAAGCTGCGCGGGCATCTCTCGCGGGGCAACCCGATCTGTGAGGCGCTCGCCGGAAATGTCGAGGTGGTGGTGGCGTTCCTGGGCCCCAGCGCCTATGTCTCGCCCGACCACTACGCCTCCCAGCCGCACTTCCCGACCTGGGCCTACGCCGCCGTGCATGTCATGGGCCGGCCGCGGCTGCTGGACGAGGTGCGCACCATGCGCCAGCTCGACGATCTGATCGAGGACCAGGAGAGCCGGCTCGCGCCCAAGCAGCCCTGGTCCCTGCCGCGCAGGGCGAGTGCGCTGTTTGACGAGTATCTGCGGCTCATCCAGGGCTTCGAGATCCCGATCGGGCGCATCGACGGTGTGTACAAGCTCGGCCAGAACAAGTCCCCGGCCGACATGGCCTCCCAGGCGCGGGCCTTCCGGGAGCGCGGCACGGACAGCATGGAGCGGCTCGCCGACTACATCGAGCGCCACAACGACCTGCCCGGGCAGGAGCCCGGCCACGGTTCAGATCAGCCCGCGGAGGGGGCGGACTGATCCGGCGTAGGACGGGAGCACGGCGAAGGCGCCGCCTCTTCGGAGGCGGCGCCTTCGCCGTGCTTCACTTCTCGTGCCGGTTCTTGTGCTGCTTCTCAGGTCACTTCTGCGGCGCGACGCCCGCCAGGCCGTGGCGCAGCAGGGCGTAGGCGTGGTCGGCGTCGGCGACCGCCTCGGCGTGGACCTCGTCCGCGGACCGGCCGGCGACGATGCGCTGCCAGTTCACCGACGCCAGGATGCGCTCGGTGGCGATCACCTGGCCGGCCAGCAGGGCGGCGGTGATCTCGCGGTCCGAGTCGAGCGCGCTGGCCAAGGTCTCGGCCAGCGCCTCCTCGGCCTGGGCCAGGTACTTGCTGACGCGCGCCACGAGGCTGGGCGTGGAGTACACGAGATGGTGAAAGGCCAGGACGCCCTCGTCGTCGTTGAGCCCCGTGATGGGGTCCCGGGCCGCCAGCCCGTCTAGGAAGTGTTGGTGCAGCGCGTCGATCGCGGACACTCCGGGCGGCCGCTCGGCCACGACGCTGCTGGTCACCGTCTGGTGGTCGGCGAAGCGGTGGACGACCAGGTCTTCCTTGGTCGGGAAGTACCTGAACAGCGTGGGTTTGGAGACCTCGGCGACCGCCGCGATGTCGACGACCGAGACCTGGTCGAACCCGTGCTCGAGGAAGAGCGTGATCGCCGTGTCGGAGATCGTCTCTCGCGTTCGCTGTTTCTTGCGCTCTCGCAAGCCCATCGGCGCATTCACCGGGCCATCCTAGCACATCTCTTACCGGGGCAATCAGGTGACCGAGTCTGTGAATTGACTTGGTTAAGTAATTCGCTGTAGTGTCCGCCGGCGGAAGACGGACGGGCTGCCGCCCGCGCTGACGGAAGGACGAGCAGGACATGGCACAGGCAACAGCGGCCGTGAGGTCGGTGCGCTACCGGTGGTGGGGGCTGGGGGTGATCGCCCTGACCCAGCTGATGGTCATGCTGGACATGACCATCGTGAACATCGCCCTGCCCTGGGCCCAGCAGGACACCGGGATGTCGGACGCGAGCCGGCAGTGGGTGGTGACCGCCTACACCCTCGCCTTCGGCGCGCTGCTGCTGCTTGGCGGACGCGTCGGCGATCTCGTCGGCCGCAAGCGCGCCTTCATGGCCGGGGCCATCGGCTTCGCCGCCGCGTCGGTGGCGGGCGGCGCCGCTCCGAACGCGGAGGTGCTCGTCGCCGCCCGCGCTGCACAGGGCGTGTTCGCCGCGCTGCTCGTCCCCTCGACCCTGGCCATGCTCGCCACCACCTTCACCGAACCGCGTGAACGGGCCAAGGCGTTCGGTGTCTTCAGCTCGGTCGCCAGCGCGGGCGGCGCCATCGGACTGCTCGGCGGTGGTGTGATCACCGAGTGGCTCGACTGGCGCTGGTGCTTCTACGTCAATGTCCCGATCGGCGCGGCCGTGGTGGCAGGGGCCTGGCTGCTGCTGCCGGCCATACCCGCCAACCGCCAGCGCGTCGACGTACCCGGCGCGGTGCTCTCCGCCCTCGGGATGCTCTCCCTCGTTTACGCCTTCGACCAGGCGGCCACCCACAGCTGGACCTCGGCCCGCGTCCTCGGCTGCCTCGCGGCCGCGCTCGTCCTGCTCGCGGCGTTCGGCCTGGCCCAGGCCAAGGGGTCGGCTCCGCTGCTGCCGCTGCGGCTGGTCGCCGACCGCAACCGGGCGGGAGCGAGCCTGACCATCGCCCTGGCCATGGTCAGCCTGTTCGGGCTGTTCCTGATCCTCACCTACCAGCTCCAGGTCGTCATGGACTTCTCGCCACTGCGCACGGGCCTCGCGATCCTGCCGGCGACCGTGGCGACGGTGCTCACCTCCACTCAGATCGCCGCCCGGCTGGTGCCCCGCGTACCGCTGCGCATGCTGGTGGTACCGGGCCTGCTCATCGCGATGCTGGGCCTGCTGAACCTCGGCCGGCTCACCCCCGACAGCTCCTACGCCTCGACCCTGATGCCCACCCAGATCCTGCTCGGCATCGGAGTCGGGCTGGTGATCTCGCCCTGCATCAGCGCCGCCACCTATCGGGTGCCGCCGCAGGAGGTAGGTGTGGTGTCGGCGTTCGTCAGCACCTCTCAGCAACTGGGCGGCTCCATCGGCACGGCGCTCCTCAACGCCATCGCCACCGGCGTCACCGCCGACCAGATCGCGTCCGGCGGCCGCGGCAAGCGGGCCGTCACCGAGGCGACCGTGCACGGCTACGCCGTCGCCAGCCTGTGGGCCGCAGGCATCACCGGTGTCGCCGCGCTCCTCGCGGGCCTGCTGATCACCATCGATCTGCGCAAGCCCGCACAGGCCCCCGCCGAGCAGGCCCGGGCCGCGGAAGGCGATCTGGCGCCCAGCAGCTGACCCGCCCCGAAGACCAGCAGCCGCCGGGTGACATCCCCCGGCCCGGTGGCTGCTCAGGCCGCCCGCCGAGACTGACCGTCAGACCCGGTGGGCGGCCCCTATCAGGCCCCTACACCCCCTCTTCCGACCGTGGATCACCGCCACCGGGGCGGGGCGTACGTAGGCTCAGCGCGATCCGCGAACGGTCCGTAGCCGTCATTTCCGAGGAAGTGCCCATGATTCAGGATTCAGCCCCGCTGGAACTCGACGACGCGTTCATGCAGGACCCCCACTCCGTGTACACGCGCCTGAACGCCGAAGGCTCGGCGCATCGGGTGATGATGCCTCCCGGGGTTCCCGTGTGCGGCGGCCTGCCGGTCTGGCTGATCACCGGATACGAGGAGGTGCGCTCCGCGCTCGCCGACCCCCGGTTGAGCACCGACCTGAACAGGACGGACCGGCTGTTCGCGCAGAACGAGCCCGACCGCAACAAGCGCGGCGCCTTCTCCTCCGCCCTCGCCACCCACATGCTGCACTCGGACCCGCCGGACCACACCCGGCTGCGCAAGCTCGTGAACAAGGCCTTCACCAGCCGCGCCATCGAGAAGCTCCGGCCGGCGATCGAGCAGATCACCGGCGAGCTGCTCGCCGCGCTCCCGGACGACGACACGGTCGACCTGCTGGACACGTTCGCGTTTCCGCTGCCGATCCGGGTGATCTGCCTGCTGCTGGGCGTACCGCTGGAGGAGCAGGAGAACTTCAAGTCCTGGTCCAAGGCACTCGTCTCCGGCGACTCGCCGGCCGCCACCGCCGCCGCCTCGACCGCGATGATCGAGTACCTCGGCGAGCTGATCGAGCGCAAGCGCCGCACGCCCACCGACGACGTCCTCGCCGCCCTGGTCTCGGCCCGTGACGTCGACGACCGGCTCACCGAGACAGAATTGGTCTCGATGGCCTTCCTGTTGTTCATCGGCGGCCACGAGACCACCGTCAACACCCTCGGCAACGGCACGCTGCACCTGATGCGGAACCTGGACCAGTGGGAGGCGCTGCGCCAGGACCGCTCCCTGCTGCCCGGCGCCGTGGAGGAGTTCCTGCGGCTGGAGAGCCCGCTGAAGCACGCCACCTTCCGCTGCGCCACCGAGGACATGCGCGTCGGCGACACCGAGATCCCGGCCGGCGACTTCGTGCTGCTGGCACTGGCGTCCGCCAACCGGGACCCGGAGCGCTTCGGCGATCCGCACACACTGGACGTCCGCAGGCCCACCGGCGGCCATGTCGCCTTCGGGCACGGCATCCACTACTGTCTCGGCGCGCCGCTGGCGAGGATGGAGGCGCAGGTGGCGTTCGGCGCCCTGCTCGACACATACCCCGCCATGCGTCTCGCGATCGACCTCGACGATGTGCGCTGGCGCACCAGCACGCTTATCCGCGGGCTCCACTCACTGCCGGTGCGGCTGAACCGCCCATAGTGTCCAGTCCCTGCGGCAGTTCGTCACGGCGGGACAGGTTGAGCTTGCGCAGGACACGCGTCATGTGCTGCTCGACCGTGCTGACCGTGATGAACAGCCGGCGCGCGATCTCCCGGTTGGTGTGCCCCCTCGCAGCGAGCGCGGCGACCCGCAACTCGGCCTCGGACAGCACGTCGTGCGCCTGCTCGGACGCCTCGTGCCCGGCCGCGCTGGCCCGGCCGTCGGCCGCCCGCTCCGCGTCGGGCAGCAGGTTCTTCGCGAGCGGCTCGGCATGGCATTTCTTCGCCATCCGGTAGGCGCGCCGTACGATCACCCGGGCCCGGTCGGACTGCCCGAGCAGATGGTAGACGCGGCCCAGATCACCGAGGGCGTGCGCCAGCAGCAAGTCGCTGCCCGAGTCCTGGAGTTCGTCCACGGCCTCTCGCAGCGCCCGCAGCCGCTGCCGGGGCTCCATCGTCGACGCCAGCAGCCGCAGGGCGTTGCCGTGCACCCGCGGGCAGCCCTTGTGCCGGGCCAGTTCCTCCCGCAGATGGCTGACGGCCTGGTCCGGCTCGCCCAGCCGCAGCCGGGCCTCAGCCACCCCGGTGCGCCACGGGATGAGCGTGGCGTCGCCCACCCCCCAGCTCTCCAGCGCCTTGCCGCAGGCCAGGAAGTCACCGAGAGCCGCCTGAAGACGCCCCGTGGCCAGATGGAAGCGGCCCCGGGCGTACAGATAATGCTGGCCGAACAGGGTCTGGAACACAGCCTCGGGCACCGGTCGGCTCAGTCGGGCCCGCGCCTCGTCGTAGCGGCCCATCGCGGTCAACGCGAACACCGAACTCGCCAGCGGCATAACGATGCTGAGTCCCCAGCCCCGCGACGACATCCGGGACAGCGCCAGATCGCTGTGCTTCTCGGCCTCCAGCAGTCGGCCCCGCCTGATCAGGTTCGCCGCACGCAGCGAGGACAGCAGCGCCTCCCACGTCGGGATGTTCCGCTCCCGGGCCGCCTCCAGCAGCGTGGTGCACCAGGCGTCGACCTGCTCCGTGCGGTCGGCGTAGTACAGCGTCATCAGCGCCAGCGGGATGGTCTCCAGCGTTGGCGTCAGACTGGACATCTCCAGCATATGTGTGGCCCCGACCACCGCGGGCTCCGCGTCACCGCCCCGCAGGACGAGGGACAGGGCAGTGGCCGAGTGCAGAAGCGGCTGCGCGGCGATCGCCGCGGGCGCGATCTCGTCGGCGACGTCCAAGGACACATTGCCGAACATGCGCCGGTGGAACGGCGGGCACAGTACCGAAAGCCACCGTTGCAGCGCCCTGACCTCCTCCGCGCCTTGCTCGCCCGGATCGTCGGCCAGTTGCCGGTCGACCAGGCGCAGCACGTCCGCGGCCTCGTCCACATAGCCGTGCCACACCAGGTTCTTGATCAGGGACATCGCCCCCGAGGTAGCCGTCAGATGCCCGGCCTCCAGAGCCTCCTTGAGTTCCGGAAGCCGGCGCATGGCCTTGGCCGGGGCGACCTGCCAGGCGGACAGCGTCCGCTGGAATAGGATCGACGCCCGCAGCGGCCCGTCCGGGCATATGGTGTGGGCCAGGTCGAACAGCTGCATCGCCTTCGGGAACTCGTCGTGGGCGAGTGCTTCGGCCGCTGCCTCCCGGAGCAGTGGGGGCACCCAGGATTCCGCGATACCTCCCGCCGCCACAATGTGCTCGGCCACCGTGGCCGGATGCGCACCGTTGTCGTGCAGCAGCACCGCCACACGCCTGTGCAGCCGGGCCCGTTCCTCGGCGGAGACCTCGCCGCCCAGCACCGTGCGCATCCTCGGATGGCGCAGCTCCGGACCCGCCAGCAGGCCCGCCTGGGCCAGCTCCTGGAAGAGCCGGGTGGGCGGATTGGTGCTGTTCCGGTCGAGCAGCACCGTCAGGGCGTCCGGCCCCAGCACCGCCAGATGCCGGGCGAGATCGGCCGCAGGGGCGCTGACCCGGTGCACACAGTCGGCGACCGCCGAATCGAACATCTCGCCGGCGACAGGCCGTAAAGCGGCTGCCTCCGCGCCCTGCAAGGCGTTGCGGGTGTCCTCGATCAGCGCCTGCGCCAGCAGCGGGCTGCCGCCGCTCGCCGCACGGAATTCCTCGGCGCCGGCCTCGTCCACCGGCACGCCCAGCCGGTCGGTGAGCAGCAACCGGAGGTCGTCCGTGGTCAGCGGAGACACCCGCAGCTGATGGAAGCCGGGCTGCCGGGCGAACTCGGCGCGCACAGCGGAGTACGGAGGCAGGGCCCCCGGCCGGTCGGAGAACACCGCCAGGACACGCGAGGTGACCATGCGGCGGGCCAGATGCCCGAGGCAGCCCAGCGACTCGGGGTCCGCCTCGTGGATGTCGTCCACGGCGAGGACGAGGGGCTGCTCGTCGGCCAATTCCATGACGACCGCGCAGAATTCGTCCATGGACTTGTCGGGTTCGCCCTCCGGGGACCGGGATACCGCCGCGAGGCTGCGGCCGACGGCCGCGAGAGTGTCACTCGTATGCTGTGAGGCTCCTTTGAATCGCCCTGTGTGCCACAGGAGTTGCTGGACCACGCCCCATGCGTTGGAGCGTTCCCTCGGTGAGCAGACCGCCCTCAGGACGAGCGATCCGGATTTCTCCGCTTGCTGGGTGAATTCATGCAGGAGGGCCGTCTTGCCGACCCCCGCAGGGCCACTGACCAGGGCGATTGGACCCGCTCCGCAGTCGCGTGCGGTCAGCAGGTCATGCAATTGAGTGAGTTGTACGGTCCGTCCGGAGATGGACATCCGCAAGATTCCCCCCCTGTGGTGCCGAAGCTTCGGTATGGCTTCAGCCATCCTGCAACTCCAGGGAGTCCACAGTGCGATCAGTGACTATCGCCACAGCGATTTGGCGCAAGTGCGACCGTCGTGGGCGGAAATCCGGCCAACTTCCAAACAACGGCGACCAAGGGCCCTTATCCGCCGTGGAGTTCGTCAGGCGGCCCTGAAGAAAACGCGGCCCAGGGGAGTCCCGGGCCGCACATCTCGGCCACATCAGCGCCGTCAGGCGGCGAGCGGTTCCGGCAGGGGCCTGGCGTGCAGGACCTCCAGCCGGGACACCGCACGCGTCACCACCACGTACAGCCGGTGCAGTCCGCGCGGCTCGGACTCGACGATCGCCGCCGGCTCCACCACCACGACGTGGTCGTACTCCAGGCCCTTAACGACCGTCGCGGGCAGCACCGTCACCCGGGCGGCCGTGCCGACCTCCTCGGCGGTCGCCGTCTCGATGCCCGCCTTGCGCAGGGCCGCCGAGGCCGCGGCCACCGCGTCGTCGGCGGCGATCACGGCGACCGACCCCTCACGGTCGAGCGCCGCACGGACCGCGGACACCGTGGCGGCCGCCACGTCGTCGACCTCACTGACCGTCAACTTGCCGTCGTGGCGCAGCGAACGGGCCGGCGGCACGTCCACACCGAGGGCCCCCACCAGCCGGTTGGCCAGCTCCATCACCGCGGCCGGGACACGGAAGCCGGTGGTCAGCGGGACGACCGTGGCCTGCGCCTTGCCCAGATACGTCAGCTGCTCCCGCCAGGACCGCGCCGACCAGGGCGCCGTCGCCTGCGCCAGATCACCCAGCACCGTGATGGAACCGAACACGCTGCGCCGGGCGATCGCCCGGCACTGCATCGGCGACAGGTCCTGTGCCTCGTCCACGACCACATGGCCGAAGCCCTCGGGGCGCTCGATGAGCCCCGCTACCTCGTCGAGCAGCAGCATGTCCTCGACCGACCAGGAAGCGCTCTTCTCCGACCTCGGCGGCTTGGCCCACAACAGCGCCCGCTGCTCGGCCGCGTCGAACACGCCGTCCGCCGCCTCCTCCATCACCGCCGGGTCGCTCAGCAGCGCGGCCACGACCTCCTCCGGCCGCGCCACCGGCCACGCGACCTCCAGCAGCGCGGCCACCGGCTTCGAACGGCCGATCTTCCGCGCCCAGGTAACACTCTTCGGTCCGGCCCGCCGCTCGGCCTGCTGCTGGATCAGCGTCACCACCCGCGACCGCACATGCTCACGCCCGACCCCGTACGGCACTCCCATGCCCCGCACCTCGTCGATGACCCGGGCCAGGTCGTAGGAGTCGACCCGCCAGCGGTACGAGCCGTCGGTGACCGCGATGGACTCCTCAGGGTGCCTCACCCTGGCGTACAGGGCCCGCTCCAGGACGGCCGCCATTCGGTCGCTGTGCTTCAGGACGCTGACACCCTCCCCGTCCACCCGCTTGACAGGGTGCCGGGCCACCACGTCCTCCACCGTGAGCTGCGCGATGTCGATCTCGCCGAGCGATGGCAGCACCTCGGAGATATAGCGCAGGAAGGTCCGGTTCGGGCCGATGATCAGCAGACCGCTGCGCTGCAGCCGCTCCGGGAACGTATAGAGGAGATAGGCCGCGCGGTGCAGGCCCACGGCGGTCTTGCCGCTGCCTGGCGCGCCCTGCACACACACCGACTCGTTCAGCTCGCTGCGGACCAGGTTGTCCTGTTCCGGCTGGATGGTGGCGACGATGTCACGCATCGGGCCGAGCCGGGGCCGCTCGATCTCCGCCGCGACGATCGCGCTCGCCGCGTCGCCGTCGCCCTCGGCCCGCGCGTGGTCGAGATGCTCGTCCTCCAGGCCGGTGAGGTCCTCCGGAGCGCCGTGGCTCCAGGGAGCCCAGCCGAAGCGCCGTCGCACCGCGACGCCGCGCGGTTCCAGGGCGCTCGCCTGGTAGTAGGTGCGGGAGACCGGCGCACGCCAGTCGATCACCAGGGGCGGTGCGGCCGGGTGTTCCGAGACCCGCCTGCGCCCGATGTAGTACCGCTGCCGCCGGTGGTCCCCCGCGTCTTCGGTGTCCTCGAAGTCGAGTCGGCCGAAGAACAGCGGGCTGTCGGGCTCCTCCGCCATCTGCCGTGCGCGGGTCCGCAGATAGCGGCCGAGCGCCTCGGCGCTCGCGCCGTCGCCCGACACGTCCTCGCCCGCGACGACCTGGTACTGGGCATCGTCCACCTGGCGGGTCATCGCCTCGCGGCACATCGCAACGTAGGCACGCTCCAGGGCCAGCTCGTCGTCGAGTCCGACGGCCTCCTGGGTGCCGTACGTGTCCTGGACGTGTGACGTCATCGATCGACCTTTCCGAAGTGACGGCCTTGCGCTCCGCCCGGCGGGACCGGACGGCGAATTCCCGGCCACAGCATAACTGAACCGGGTTAATAGACTGGCTTGGTTGTGTTATTGGCGGGCAGGGGGAGGGCTGGGTGGCGATGGGGTCTCCCGCGCACGCCGACCTGGGTCAGCGTCAGGCCGCGGCCTGCGTCTGCGCTGGGCGGCGGCCCGGGGCGCTGAGGGGCCGCGACCTGAGTAACGACCTCGTCCACGATTGGCAGTGGAGGAAGGAGCGGCGTCTGGGGCCTTCGAATCCAAGGCGGAGGAGGGAGTCGGATGGGGTCTCCCCTG